>NZ_JBIAIL010000034.1:0-78260 GCF_042871425.1 Micromonospora sp. NPDC005806
CTTTGGCGAGACGACATGATCACCGAAGGCCGTCTTCATGTCCACTCACGACAGCGCACAAAGTCCGGCCAGAACGCCGAAGGTTAAAAAGCAAGACTAGTCGGCGTCGCGTAAGAGGGCGGTGACGTGGGTGGTGACGGCGGAGTGAATGGCAGCCACCGCCTCGACGCCGTCGCGCAATGCCGAGGACAGCGCCGCGGCGTCGAACGGGTCGTCGATCGGGCGCGCGATCGCGAGGGCGCCTTCCCCCCAATAGGTGGCCACCGCCCACGTTGCATGATCGCTGGAGAGCATGGCGTCGTCCAGCACTTGTTCGACGGCCTCACCGAGGTCGATGTCGTCGACGTCCGGGTGCCCGTCGACGCACCGCTGCCACAGCCGGCCGGCATCAGCATCGATACGCAGCTGCCAGCCCCCGCCGGTGGTGGCGGTGACGTCGAACCATGCCGGCAGGCCGCGTTCGGTGTCGTCAGCCGCCGCCAGGCATGGGATGCGCAGCGAGTCGCTCGGGTGGACACGGACCAACTGGTACCCGAGAGCGGTCGCCGCTTGGCGCAGCTGGGCGGCGCGGCCGCCCTCCCACTGGACACCCACCGGCAGCACTGCGCGTAACCGTTCCCCGATCGTCGCCCAACGCGCGGATGGGACGAGCACCCGCAGCGCATCCGCAAGGTCGTGGAAGGTGAGCGCTGGACGGTGCGGCTCGCTCGCGTCCCAGTCGATGTGGGATTCGAGCAGGCAGGTGAGTAGTACCTGTTCGGCGGCGACCTCATATGGTGGGGCATCGTCGATATACGCCAGCACGTCAGCGATTGCGGTCACCAGGTTATGGGCATTCCAGGCGGCGGGCTGCCAGGCGATCGAGCCACAGGCGCACCGAGTGGCCGGCGCGGTCGGGGACAGGTCGGCGTCGCAGTGGGGACAGGTCAGTCCGGCTGCGGCAGTCTGTCGGGCGTAGTGGTCGCGGATCGCGGCCAGATCTGAGGCGATCTGCCGCGGCGAACCGGCGAGGAATCCGGCCCAGCCGAAGTCCGTGTAGATCCTTACTGTCCATACCCGGCCCCGGCGGCCGCGCTCGGAGTCGGCGTCAGCGAGCTCCCACCCGTTGGGGCCGAGCTTGGCGGTGAGTGCGTCGACGACCGGCTGCCACGCCGGCACGTCTGGGACCGGTGGCGGCGGTGGCGCGGGACGGCCGGCTGCGGCGGCGGCGAGCGCCGTGGCACGCCAGAGCGAGAGTTCCTGGGCGGGGGTCGGGGCGTTGACGGTGTAGCCGGCAAAATATCCGGCGACGTTCGAGGTGACCGTTACGACCTGGCCTGCGGGCACGACCAACGAGGCCGGTGGACTGGCGAGGTGGTGGCGCTCGCATACCAGCGCGTCGAAGCCGCGGACCAGTGCCGCACGTACGGACCGCATGTAGCCGCATTTGGCGCAGGTGACGCTGACCTTCTTCCGGCTGGTTGCCACGATTTGTCCTCCTCGCGCGACCGTGCGGGCCACGCTACCGCCGGGGTCAGACAGCGTGGTTCGCTGGGATCGACGACCTACAGGCGCCGTTGCCCGGGTCTCGCTGCACGGCGTACCTCGTGGTCGGAACATCGCTTCTGTTCCTAACGGAATGAGAAGGGGGCTCGACTTCGCGTCCAAGTGCACGCCCGGCGTCACGGCGGCCCTCTGCGCCCAGGGCAGCGCACCGATGTTGCGCAGCTCGGCCGCGGGCGGGGGCACCGCAATGAATAGTCGCGCGGACGTTTCGGCCCTTGCCGAACGGTGCCGGGCCTAGCCTGTCGCCGGGCACGAAGGAGGGCCGGGATGGCGTTGCGGCGGCGGGTGGCGGAGCGGTTCCGCGAGGTCAACGGGGTGCATCCGATGACGGCGGCGGACGACGCGTACGTCAGCGCGCAGTTCGTGGTGCTCGACGAGCTGTGCGCGGTGACCGGGTGGGACCCGGACGGCGTACGCCGGTTGATGCTGGACCGGCGGCTGCCGCTGCCGGGCTACCTGCGCTCGGACGGCGCGGAGATGGTCCCGGCGGACCTGTTCGCGCTCGCCGAGCGGGCCGGTGGCGTGGCGCGGCTGGCGGAGTGGTTCGTCGGGTGCTGGGCCGACCCGGCGCGGGGCGCGGCGGAATGGGACGCCTACCTGAGTGGGCGGTACGTCTGCCTGCGCTCGGTCACCCCGGAGACCATCCGGCGCAAGGACGAGCTGACCGCGGCGATCCGGGCGGCGCCGGCCGAGCCGGACGCCGGTTCGGCGGCGTGGCTCGACCGGCTGCACGCGCTGGTCGACGAGTTGGACGTCCTCGAGCCGGCGTTCACCGGGTACGACCGGCTCCGGTTCGGCGGGCCCACCTCCCGGGACACCTGTGTGGACGCGGTGCGGGCCCGATGGCCCCGGCCGGTCACCGCTCCGACCGGGCGGTGACCCGGCGGGCGACGGCGAGCAGGTACTCCTTGCGGTGCAGCGGGTCGTGGTCCCACCGGGGGCGGGTCGGCGCGGGTCCGCGTACCGGCCGGTAGTGGTCGAACTCGGACTCGAGGGTGCCCTCGCCCCGGGTGAGGGACGGCAGGCGCTGCTCCAGGGCGTGCACCCGACCGGCCGGCACCTCCCCGTCCAGCAGGTACGACCCGCCGCGCAGGGTGGCGGTGCCGGGCACCGCGTCCAGGGTGGCCAGCACGGGCAGCACCGTCCCGAGCAGGTCGGCCGGCAGGTCGAGGCGGAACCGGTGCACCGGTTCGTGGACCCTGGTGCCGGCGCGGCTGAGCGCGGCCATCAGCACCAGCGGGGTGAGGTTGCGGAAGTCGCCGGCGGTGCTCGACATGCTCTTGTCGAACACCCCGTGGGCGTGGCTCTGCCGGGCCCAGTAGCCGCCGTGGGTGAGGGTGACCACGCAGTCGACCACCTCCCAGCCGCGCAGGCCCTGGCGCAGGGTCTCCACGACGGTCTCCTCGATGGCCTTGAGGAAGGCCAGCGGCATCGAGCCGAGTTCGATGCCGAGCCGGAACTCGACGCCACTGTCGACGGGCCCCGGCTCGATCCGCAGCCCCACCGTGCCGAGGAAGGGGTTGGGGTCGTTGCCGATCCACTCGACGGCGGTGCCGACGCCCACCGGCCGCTCCACGCAGACGGTGGTGGTTTCCCGGAAGGTGACCGGGACGCCGTACTCATCGGTGAGGGTGGCCTGGATGACCTCCTTCTGCACCTCGCCGTAGAGGGAGACGGCGAGCTCCCGACGCAGGTCGTCCTGGCGCAGGTTGATCAGCGGGTCCTGCTCGGCGAGCTGGGCGAGGGCGGCGTGCAGCGCCGGCCGATCGGTCGCCCGCATGGGTTCGACCACCGTCTCCAGGGTGGGCGGGGAGAAGTGGTGCTGCCCGCCGGGCCGGTCGGGTGCGGTGCCGAGAGCGTCGCCGACGCGGACGTCGGTGAGGCCGTGTAGGCGGGCGATCCGCCCGGCGCCGACGCAGTCGCTCGGCACGGCGTCGCCACCGTCGAAGACTCCGATGGCGGTGACCTTGGCCTCGTGGTCGCCCCGGTAGCGGATCCGGTCGCGCACCCTCACCCTGCCGGCGAAGATCCGGGCGTACGCGATCTTCTCGCCGGCCGGGCCCCGTTCGACCTTGAAGACCGCGCCGGAGAGCGGGGCGTGGTCGTCGCCCGCGGTGGTCGGCAGCAGCTCGGCGATGGCACTGATCAGGTCGTCCACCCCGGCGCCGGTGATGGCGGAGCCGGCGTGGATCGGGTGCACCCGGGCCCGGGCGGTCTGGGTGGCGAGCGCAGTCCGCAGCCGGGCGTCGGTCACCGCGCGCTCGTCCCGGACGTACGCGGCGAGCAGCGCGTCGTCGTGCGCGGTGAGCAGGTCGACCAGGCGCGTGGCGTGGTCGGGGTGGCCCGTCGGGAAGGGGTGCCAGCGGGCGACCGGGGTGCCGGCGGCCTCGACCCGGCCGAGGGCGATCACGTCGGGGCTGAGTCGGTCCGCGATCTGGCGCAGCACCCGGTCCGGGTCGGCGCCGGCCCGGTCCACCTTGTTCACGAAGATCAGGGTGGGGATGCGGAGGCGGTGCAGGGTGCGGGCCAGCACCCGGGTCTGGGCCTGGACGCCCTCGACGGCGGAGACCACGAGGACCGCGCCGTCGAGTACGCCGAGCACGCGTTCCACCTCGGCGATGAAGTCGGGGTGGCCGGGGGTGTCGATCAGGTTGACGGTGACCCCGGCGATGGCGAAGGAGACCACGGCGGAGCGGATGGTGATGCCACGCTGCCGCTCCAGCGCCATGGTGTCGGTACGGGTGCTGCCGTGGTCGACGCTGCCGAGTTCGTCGATGACGCCGGCGCTGTGCAGCAGCCGTTCCGTCAGGCTCGTCTTACCGGCGTCGACATGGGCGAGGATTCCGAGATTGAGGGTTTTCACGCAGCGTCATGTCCTCTGGGTAGGCGGTCGTTCCCCTCTGCTGGGACATGGACGCAGCTCGCATCGTGGTGCTCCTCTACTCGGTGGATGTCGTCGAGGGATTGCACCAACCGAGAGCAAGGTCGGGCAAGCGATTAACCGGACGGGTGATGGTGGCGTCGGAGCTGCCGGTAAGGGCGGTCAGGTGCGGCCGCGGGTCATCGCGCGGACGGAGACGCCGGCAGGTGGGGCGGCGGAGGGGCTTGACTCGTCGAATCGGTCATTTCGATCTGCCATCGCACGACGCTGGGCGCCGCGAGCCGACCAAGGTGCCAACCGAGAAACCCGGCGGCGATGACGAGCGACAGGGACGCCAGACCGAACGCCCATTGCCGCAGAAGCACCTGGCGATCGACGGGACGGCGGGGTGGCAGGCCGCCCTCGAGATCAAATGCCCAGGGAGGCCAGTTCATAGCCACGACAGCACCTCCTGCCCGACGGTAGCGGCCGACTCGACCATGGATGCGTCGGTGGCACCGACAGCTTCATACCTGACGTAGACGAGATAGGTGCCGAGACAGGCGCTGAGGTGAATGACCCGGCCAGTGTCAGGGTCGCCCTCGAAAAAGTAGACAGCGGCGTCGCCGAGGGTGATGCGGTAGCTGGTGCGGTTCAGCGGCATCAACAGCGACCCGTCACGCTTGACGCACTGCGGGCCCTGGCCATCGTGTCGGCCGAAGCGGACCAACGCGACCCACAGCGAGGCCCTTGAGCCGTTCAGAGTGGACGTAGTCTCCGTTGCGCAGGTGTTCGAGCGGGTACCAGGGCGGCTCCCCTCTGCACCCTCGGCCTGCAGCGGCTCGTGCCGAGGTACGAGAAGGTCGAACAGCTCGGGTCGGATGAGCTGACACACCGAGGGCGGCGAGGGTGGGTCAACGGTCGCACTCGCCCAGGCCCGCTGCAGACCGACCGCGCCGGCCACCAGGACGCAGATGGTCAGCGCTGTGAACCGGACCCAGTTTCCCGAACTCACAGCGTCAGTGTGGCCAAACTGGGCAAGGCCCAAGGGCTATCGGATCGGCGCAACCGCTAACCGAGTGAGAGGCGACCTCTCATCGGTTGACGAACTACAGGTATGGCACGGCCATCGCTGCTGATGTCGACGTCGGCAAGGCGGGGTACTAGCCGGCGTGGGCGACCGGGTGGCGCTTCATCTCCTCCATGAAGGGGAACCGCGCGGTGAGCTCGGCGAGTGTCATCCCGACCCGCCAGGCGGCGGCCACCTGCGCGACCTGGAGCAGGTCGGTGGCGTCGCCCCGGGCCTGCACCTCGCCGGAGACCCGAAGGTCGATCATGAAGTAGCGGGCCTGGGAGCCGAGCCCGACGCAGACGACACCGCGGGGGGAGGTCAGTTCCGCGCAGGTGAACCGGGCGCGCCCCTGCTCGGGGGCGGTCACCTGGCCGACGTCGAGCTGGTGCCGGGCGGCCGTGTCGACGAGTGCGGGGGCGAGACCGCCCTGCTCGACCAGGTCCGGGTAGAGGCGCACACCCAGCGCCGCCGACACGTCGCTCATGACTGACTCCCACTTCCTCGTGACAGAGACCAGCAGCACGCAGGTTACGGGGATGTTTCCAGCGCGCATGGTCATCCTGTCCCCCCTGGCCGCCCCACGGCAATAGGAACCGTCGTTTCGGCCTCCATCGGGGGAACATCGTTGACCCCTAGAAGTTCTATGCCTAGTGTTTCTAGGCATGGCGATGGACCTGCGTGGACACCTCGACCTGCTGATCCTGGCGACCTTGCGACGGACCGGCCCGACCCACGGCTACGCCCTGATCCAGGCCCTGCGGGAGCGCTCGGAGGGCACCTTCGACCTGCCCGAGGGCACCGTCTACCCGGCCCTGCACCGGCTGGAGCGCGCCGGCCTGGTGGCCAGCACCTGGCGCGACGGGTCCGGCCGCCGCCGTCGCTGCTACGAGCTGACCGACCAGGGCGTCGCCGCGCTCGCCGCCAAGCAGTCGGAATGGCAGGCCCTCGTCCGCGGCGTCGCCGCGATCCTCGCACCGACCCAGGGAGCAACGGCATGAGCGAATCACCGATCGACGCCCACCTCGACCGGCTCTTCGACCGGCTGGCCGGCACCGGCGCGGCCGGACGGCGGGCGCTCGCCGAGGCGGAGGACCATCTGCGCAGCGCGGCGGCCCAGGCGGTCACCGAGGGCGCCGACCCCGTCGAGGCCGAACGGATCGCCGTGGCGCGCTTCGGCGACGCCGCCGACATCGCCACCCGGCTGCGCCGGGTCCACCTGTCCACTGCGGACGTGCTGCGGCGCAGCGTCACCGGCGCCTGGCTGCTCGGCGCGGTGGGGCTGCTCGCCGTCGGCGTCAGCGGGCTGCTCGCCGAGGTGGCCGGCCGGCTCTTCGGCGCGCACCTGGTGGCCGGGGACGGCCCCGGGGTCACCTACACCGCCCAGCGCTGCGCCGAGTACCTGCGGCTGGTGCCCGGCGCACCGACCTGCGCCCGGGCTGCCGAGCTGCACCACTGGGGCGAGGTGGTGGAATACCGGGTCGCCGCCGGGGTCCTCGGCCTGGTCGCCCTCGCGCTGTACGCGGCGGCCCGCCGGATCGGGCCGCTGCGCGACCCCGCCTGGCGGCCCCCGGCCGGCCCCCTGGCGCTGGTCGCGATCGCCGTCTTCGGTCTCGCCGCCACGGTGCTCACCCTCCCCGACCTGGCCCGCGCCGCGGCCGGCGACCTGGGCGGATCCGGGGCCGACCTCACCGCCGGGGTGGTCGCGGCGGTCGTCGCCGCGGCGGCCGCCGTCGTCGGCCTGCGCCGCCTGCGGTACGCCGGCTGACCGTACGCCTCGCCGCGCGCCCCGTGCGGGGTGCGCCGCGACGCGTACGATCGAGCGTCATGGCGCGGATCCGGTGTGACTTCTTCTCCGAAGCGCTCGGCATGGGCACGTCGATGACGGTGCTGCTGCCCGAACGCAGCTCCGCGCAGATCGGCATGGCGGGCAGCACCGTCGCCGGCGACCCGCCGGTGCTCTACCTGCTGCACGGCCTGACCGACGACGACACCATCTGGACCCGGCGCACCTCGATCGAGCGCTACGTCGCGCCGCTCGGTCTGGCGGTGGTGATGCCACAGGCCGGACGGAGCTTCTACCGCGACGAGGAGCACGGCAACCGGTACTGGACCTTCCTCAGCGAGGAGCTGCCCGAGGTCTGCCGGTCGTTCTTCCGCCTGTCCGACCGTCGCGAGGACACCTTCGTGGCCGGCCTGTCGATGGGTGGCTACGGGGCGGTCAAGTGGGCACTGCGCCACCCGGACCGGTTTGCCGCGGCGGCCAGCCTCTCCGGCGCGCTCAACGTCGCCCGGCGGCGACGTCACCAGACCAGGCCCATGGACCCGGAGGTCTGGCACACCGTCTGGGGCGACCGGGACGCGGCACCCACCGACGACGACACGGTGGCGCTGCTGGAACGCGCCGGCGTCGACCTGCCCGCGCTCTACGTCGCCTGCGGCACCGAGGACTTCCTGTACGAGGACAACACCCGCTTCGTCGGGACCGCCCGCCGGCGCGGGGTGCCGCTGACCGTGGACTTCTCCCCCGGCGACCACGACTGGGCGTACTGGGACGCGAAGATCCAGGACGTGCTGGCCTGGTTGCCGCTGCGGCGCGACGTCAGCGGTCGGTGAGCCCACCGTCGACGACCCGGCGCGCCTCCGCCCGGTCGTTGACGGTGGGGTGGAAAGCCCGGGTCGACGCGACGCTCAGACGCCGACGGAGCCGTCGATGGCCTCCCGGAGGAAGTCCGCGTGGCCATTGTGCCGGGCGTACTCGTGCATCATGTGCAGCATCACCAGGCGCAGGGAGACGTTCTCCTCCCACCGGGCGTTGTAGGCGCTGACGTCGAGGGACTCGGCTTCCCGCTCGATGCGGCGGGCGTGCTCGACCTCCCTCTGCCACGCCTCGAACGCCTCCGACCGGTCGGCCTTGGTGGCGTCGTACGCCTCCTGGAAGTCGCCAGTCTCCGACCAGACCAGCGGGATGTCCTCGCCGTTGATCACCCGCCGGAACCAGGTGCGCTCCACCTCGGCCATGTGCCGGACCAGGCCGAGCAGCGACAGGGTCGACGGCGGCGACGACTGCCGGCGCAGCTCCTCGTCGGTCAGCCCCGCGCACTTCATGGCCAGGGTGGCGCGGTGGAAGTCGAGGAACGCGCGCAGCGTCTCCCGCTCGCCGGCCAGCAGGGGCGGGCCGATCCGTTCGGTCTCCACGGGAGTCCTTCCCCGCAGGCCGGGCGGCCTGCTCGTGGTTGCTTGGCAATGGTCGAGGGGGAGCCTAGCCTCAGCGGATCGATCCACCTCCGAAGGGATCTTGATGAACCCCCACCTCCGACGTTCCGCGCTGGTCGCCTCGGCGGTCACCGCGGCGCTGGTCGCCGGCGGCACGACCGTCCAGGCCGCCGGCGATCCCTACGACCACACCGCCACCGCGACGGTCTTCGCCCCCAACCCCGTGCAGCAGCTCGGCGACCAGTCGCTGACCGACCAGAAGGACGCGGACTACCCGGCGCTGGCCGGGGCGTACCGGTCGGTGCTGCTGACCAACCTGGACGGCTCTGGCACGCTCACCGGGAAGTACGTCGTGGTCAAGAGCAAGACCGGCACGCCGGCCCGGGCGGTCGACGGCGGGTACCCGGCGTGGCACCGCGACGCCGACCAGTTCGAGCAGGTGATGGGCTACCACTGGGTGAACACCGCCCAGGCGTACCTGCAGTCGCTCGGCTTCGGCAGCACGCTGCGGCCGGTCAACCAGCGGCAGATTGAGCTGCGCATCGACCAGTACGGCGGCGACAACTCGTTCTTCCGCGAGGACAAGGCGAACATCACCCTCGGCAAGGGGGGCGTGGACGACGCCGAGGACGCCGAGGTGATCGTGCACGAGTACGGCCACTCGGTGCAGGACGGCCAGGTGCCGGGCTTCGGCACCACCCTGGAGTCCGGCGCGATCGGCGAGGCGTTCGGCGACTATCTGGCGGTCGCGGTGACCAGCTGGGCCACCGGCGTGCCGACGAAGACCCCGGAGGCCTGCGTGGCCGACTGGGACTCCGTCTCCTACACCCGCAGCGCGCCGCACTGCCTGCGCCGCCTGGACGGCACCAAGGTCTACCCGGCCGACCTGCGCGGTGAGGTGCACGCAGACGGCGAGATCTGGTCGCGCGCGTTGTGGGACGTCCGCACCGCGCTCGGCGACCGCAAGGCCACCACCCTGATCGTGGAGGCGCAGTTCGACTTCGCCAAGGACACCACCTTCCGGGACGCGGCGCTGGCCACCGTGGCCGCCGCGCAGCGGCTCTACGGCACCCAGGCCGCCACGGCGACCCGGGCCGCCTTCGCCGCCCGCGGCATCCTCTGACCGCCGCCGGTGGGCGCCGCCCCCGCGGGCGGCGGCGCTCACCGCAGCGAGGACCGGGCCACCGGGAAGTCGAAGTAGGTGTCGGGGTACGACTCGTCGGTGTACCGGTAGTGCCACCACTCGCGCGGGTAGTTCTCGAAGCCCTGCGCGGTCATCAGCCGCTTGAGCAGCTGCCGGTTGTCCCGCGCGGCGCCGGTGATCCGGTTGTCGGCGGTGTGGGCCCGCGGGTCGAAGCAGTCGAAGCCGGTGCCCATGTCGACCGAGTTGTCGGGGAAGCGACGTCCGGCGGGTGCGGTGCAGGGGACCAGCGACTGTCCCGGCAGGTAGGCCGGCTGTTCGGGGGTGGGCACCGGCACCAGGGTGAGGTCGAGGGTGCTGCCCCGGCTGTGCGCGGTGGGCGCCCCGATGTAGCCGTCGGCGAAAAGCCGGGTCTTGGACTCGTCCGGGTAGAACTCCCCCTTCATCTGCTGCTCCCCCGGCAGCTTCGCCCAGGCGACGAAGTCGTTCACCGCCCGCTGTGGCCGGTAGCAGTCGTACACCTTGAGGCTGCGGCCCTGGGCGATCGCGGCGGCCTGCACCCGGTGCAGCGCCTCCGCCGCCTTCCTGGTCAACAGGCAGAGCGGTTCCGGGTAGCCGGTGACCGGCCGGCCGACGAAGTTGTGCGCGGTGGCGTACCGGAGGTCGGTGCGGATGCCCGGGTCGACGGTGGCGAGGTCGACGAAGTCGGCCGGGGCGAGGGGCCCGGCGGCGGACGGCGTGGGCGACGGGGCTGGGCGGGGCGCGGGCCGTCCGCACGCGGCGGTGACCGCCGTGGCCAGGACGGCCAGGATCGCCAGCCCTCGTCTCGCTCGCCCCACCCTGCCCTGTCGCCGGCTCACCCGGCCCCCGGGACCTGCGGGCCGGCCGCGGCCGTCCACTCGGCGGCGGCCGGCAGCAGGTGCCGCACCGCGGGGGCGCAATCGGACAGCTCCCGCGCCCGGTCCTCGGCCCGCCGGTCCGCCTCGGTCAGCCGGCCGCCGTGCTGGCGCAGGTGCTCGTCCCAGGACGGCACCAGGTAGACCTCGGTGAACTCGTCCGGCGTCTCACCCGCGCGGAACAGCCCCCAGCGCATCGCCCCGGTACGCTGCCGCGACCCTCGGACGTGCTCCATCGCGTCCAGGAACTCGACCTCCCGCTCCGGCTGAATCGTGTACGTGACGGTCACCAGCACCGGACCCACCCGGGGATCCGGCTGCAGCGCCAGCGAGAGGGGCGGCCGGTAGGCGGCCGGGTCCTTGACCATTCCGCGCAGGTCCGGCAGCGGCCAGATCTGCGACGTCACCGCGCCGACGAGCATCAGCACGGCCGCCACGAGGAAGGCGGCGACCAGCCCGCCGACATCGGCGACCACACCCCAGATCAGCGCGCCGACGGCCTGCCCGCCACCCTGGACCACCTGGTAGACGGCCAGACCGCGGGCGCGTACCCAGCCCGGCAGGAAGAGCTGGATCTCCGCGTTGACGTTGGCGAGCACGGTCACCCAGGCCACCCCGGCCGGCAGCAGGGCGATCAGCACCACCGGGACGCTGCGGACCGAGGCCACCACGATCAGGGTCGCCCCGTACATGGCCCCGGCCGCCAGCAGGAACCGGTTGGCGCTGATCCTGCTGCGGATCCACGGCAGCAGCAGGGCGCCCAGGATGGCGCCCACCCCGAGCGCGGCCAGCAACAGGCCGTACCCGCTGGAGTTCAGGCCGAGCCGGCGGTTGGCCACCAGCGGCAGCAGCGCCCACAGCGCGCTGGCCGGGATCACGAAGACCAGCGCACGGCGCAGCAGCCGGCGCACCGTCGGTGAGTGCCGCACGTAGCGGCCACCGGCGCGCAGCGCCGCGGTGAACCGCTCGGGCACCTCCACGGCGCGGGTGTCCCCGGGCCGCCACCGGACCAGCGCGAGGGCGAAGACCACGAAGGCCAGCGCGTTGAGGCCGAACACCGGGGCCACGCCCACCCGCGCGATGAGCACACCGGCGGCGGCCGGCCCGACGGCCCGGGCCACGTTGACGCTGATCGAGCCGAGGGCGGAGGCCGCCCGCAACTGCTCGCGGGGCACCAGCTCCGGGATCACCGCCGCCCACGCGGGCAGGGTGAGCGCCTGACCGACGCCGAAGGCGAAGGTGAGGGTCAGCAGCAGCGCCGGCGGCATCCGGCCGGTCGCCGTGAGCAGCGTCAGCGCCCCGGCCACCACCACCAGGAACAGTTGTACGGAGATCAGCAGGTGACGGCGGTCGAAGGTGTCGGCCAGCGCGCCTGCCGGCAGGGCCAGCAGCAGCATCGGCAGCAGGCTGGCGGTCTGCACCAGGGCGACCAGGGTGGAGGCGTTGGCCTGGTGCACCAGCAGCCACTGGGCGCCGACCGTCTGCATCCAGGTACCGATGTTCGCCGCGAGCAGGGCCAGCCACAGGCTCCGGTAGACCGCGGTGCGCAGCGGCGACCAGGCCGAAACCGACGGTTCGGCATTCGGATCGACGGTGCTCACCATCGCCCGTCCGCGCGGAGCACGTGCTCGCCGGAGACGTAGAGGTCGTCGGGGGCGAGCCGGAGCAGTCGTACGACTTCGGCGGCGACCTGCTCGGGCAGGGCGTACACCTCATCGAGGAACTGGTCGCCGACCCGCTCCTGCAGTCGGGTCGGCATCGGACCCGGATGCAGCTGCATCACCTTGATCCGGTTGCTGTGCTGCGCCTCGGCCACGGACTCGACCAGGCTGCTGCCGTAGCTCTTGGTGGCCCGGTAGAGCGGGATGCCGGGGCGCGGCTTGGTGACCGCCAACGCGCCGACGTAGACCACGTTGCCGAAGCCCTGCCGGTGCAGGTGGTGCAGCGCCTCCTTGAGCACGTACGTGGTGCCGAGCGCGTTGACCTCGACCACCCGGCGGATCCGCTCCGGGGACAACTCGGCCAGGTCCCCGCCGCCCCACATCGAAGCGCAGTTGGCCACCCCGTCGATCCGCCCGTGCCGGTCAACCACCCCGGCGAAGGCGTCCCGGACCTGCGGGTAGGAGGAGACGTCGCAGACGACCCCGGTGCACCCGAGATCGTCGGCCGTCGTGGCCACCTCGCTCGCCACGTCGCCGAAGACCACCACCCGGTGCTCGCCGACGAGCAGGCGGGCGACCGCCTGCCCGAGGCCGCTGGTCCCCCCGACAACGATGAACGTCCTGGCGCCCATGCCTCCCCCAACGTCCTGGCGCACGAGCGGTTCGTGGGTGCGTAGCGCCCGCTGCCTACCCACTCGCGCCGGCTCCACACCAGTGCGACCTCCCGGGAAGAGCAGGGTCCGGGCGGCCAGGAAGTTCCGGTTGTTCCGGGTAATGCCAGAACCTCCCTGGTCGGCCCCGGTCGACGTAGCGTCGAGGCCGTGGACAGCCGAAGCGAGATCCGGGACTTCCTGACCTCCCGGCGGGCGAGGATCACCTCGGAACGGGCGGGCCTGCCCGCGTACGGCGGCAACCGCCGGTGGCGGGGCTGCGCCGGGAGGAGGTCGCGCTGCTGGCCGGGGTGAGCCGCACGGTGGGACTGCCAATCAGAGCCTTACCAAAGCGTGCTGAAAGGTAACGGTGGCGTGCGATGTCGGAGGGGGGCGGCGGCCGGCGACGCCGGGGACTCCGGTTCCCGGTCAGCCCGACCGGCGAGGGCCAGTCGGTGACCAGGTTCGAGCTGCTGTTCGACCTGGTGTATGTCTTCGCGGTCACCCGCGTCTCCGAATACATGGCGCACGCCCACAGCGCGCACGGGGTGGTGCAGGGCCTGCTGCTGCTCGCGTTGCTGTGGTGGACCTGGTCCGGGTACAGCTGGCTCGGCAACCAGGCGAGGGCGGACCAGGCCCTGTTGCGGGCGGCCATGTCGGTGGCGATGGCGGCCATCTTCGTCGTCGACCTGACCATCCCCGAGGCGTGGCACGACACGCCGGGCGGCCTGTACGGCCCGGTGGTGCTGGTCTGCGCCTATCTCGTCGTCCGGTGCGTGCACCTGGCCGTGTACTCGGTGGCGGCGGCCGGTGACCCGGGCCTGCGTCACCAGCTCGCGATCACGTGGGCCCCCGGCCTGGCCGGAGCCACCCTGCTGCTGGTCGGGGTCCTGCTCGGCGGCTGGCGGCAGACGCTGCTCTTCGCCGCCGCGCTGGCCGTCGACTGGGGCGTCGTCTACGTCACCTCCCGCCGCGGCAACTGGCGGATCCACAGCGCCACCCACTGGACGGAGCGGCACGCTCTCTTCATCATCCTGGCGATCGGCGAGTCGATCCTCGCCCTCGGTGTCGGGGCGGCGAACCAACCCGTCAGCACCCCGATCCTGTTGGCGGCCGTGCTCGGCATCGCCGTCGCCATCGGCCTGTGGTGGCTCTACTTCGACCTGGTGTCGCCGGCGTACGAGCATCGCTTCCGGGAGGCGCAGGGGCAGGCCCGGACGATCCTCGCCATCGAGGCGTACACCTACGGTCACTTCCCGATCGTGGCCGGCATCGTCCTCACGGCGCTCGGCGTCGAGGGCGTGCTCGCGCACGCGGGCGAGCACGAGCCGCTCGGCATCTTCTACGCTGCCGCCCTGTGCGGTGGAACGGCGCTCTACCTGGCCGGGCACCTGGTGTTCGCCAACCGCATGCACTATTCGCTGCACGTCGGGCGGTTCGTCACCACGCTCGTGCTGCTGGCCTGGCTGCCGGCCGCCGCGGTGCTGCCACCGCTGGTCGGGCTCACCGTCCTGGCGGTCATCCTCGCCACGCTGATCGTCGTCGAGACCATCCGGTACGCCGACATCCGGCCGGCCCTCCGCGGCGAATGAGCATGTGGAAGGTGCGGGTCGCGGCGTCAGCGGACGGCGGCGCGGGAGGCGCTCCCGGCCAGCCAGACACCCGTCGCGATCGCGGCCACCGCGACCACGACCAGCGGTGTCCGCAGCCCGCCGAGGGAGAGCGTCTCCCGGAACGCGATCACGCCGATGACCACCCCGGTCACCGGTTCGCTGAGAGTGAGCGCGGTCAGCGGGGCGGCGATCCGGCCGCTCTGGAACGCGTTCTGGTTGAGCTGCACACCGACCAGGGCCACCACGACCAGCGCTAAGAGGCGGGGATCCGTCACCAGCGCGAGCAGGTCGTCGTGGAACCGGGTCGCCACCGCCTTGAGCAGGGCCGCGGCCATGCCGTAGACGACCCCGGCGGCCACGCCGAGCAGCGCGCCCCGGGTGGCGCCGGTGGTCGACCGGGCCGCTCCGAGACAGACGGCCACCGCCGCGCCCACCCCGGCCGACACCCACCACCAGGCGGTGGCGGTGGGATCGGCGAGCCCCACCCGCGGGTCGACAGTGACCAGGAAACCGACCAGGCCCGCCGTGCCGATCAGGGTCGCCACGAGGTCCCGTCGCTGCACCGGCCGGCGGTTCCAGGCGGCCTCGATGAGGACGGCCATGAAGAGCCCGCTGGCCAGCACCGGCTGCACGACGGCCAGCGGCCCGGAACGCAGGGCGAGGGCCTGGGCCAGCGTGCCGGCCACGTCGGGGGCCCACCCGAGCTGCCACAGGCGGGTACGCAGCAGCCGCCACAGCAGCCGGGGGTCGAGCGCCCGCTGGGGCGGCTGCCGCTTGGCCGCCCGCTGGTGCAGGGTGGTGGAGAGCGCGAAGCTGAACGCCGCCACGAGGGCGGCCAGCACCGCGAGGATCACCGGGCCGGGTCCCGATGCTCGCCGAGCGGGCCGACCGTCCAGCCCTGGCGGCGGCACTCCGACAGCAGCCGGGGCAGGGCGGCCAGCGTGGCCCGCCAGGCGCCCGGCGCGGCGGTGCACGAGGAGTCGTGCAGCAGGATCGTGCCCCCGCCGGAGAGGCCGGCTCGGACGGTCCCGTACACCGTGTCGCCGGTGGCCGACGGGGTCCAGTCCCGCCCCCAGCAGCTCCACAGCACCGGCTCCAGCCGCAGCCGGCGCGCCGCCAGCAGCGTGGCCCCGGTGAGCACGCCGTACGGCGGGCGCAGAAACCGGGGCGTCCGCCCGGTCACTTCCGCGATCAGCTCCGTGGCGCGGCCGAGGTCGCGTACCGTCGCCACCGGCCCGCGCAGCAGCAGGTTGCGGTGCTCCCAACCGTGCACCGCCACCTCGTGACCGGCGTCGACGAGCCGGCGGCCGAGGTCGGGTGAGCGGCGCAGCATCACGCCGAGCAGGAAGAAGGTGGCCCGTACCCGGTGGGCGGCGAGCACCTCCAGGAACCGCGGGGTGGACTCCGGGTCGGGCCCGTCGTCGAAGGTGAGGGCGACCCGGTCGGGCCGGCCGACGCCGTGCAGTCCGGGCAGGAACCGTGCCCGGGCGGCCGGCACCGCGGTCAGGGCCGGCGCCAGGTGCAGCAGCGGAAGCGCCAGCGCGCCCGTGGCCCACCGGGAGCCACGGTTCACCGCAGACCGCCGGAGGACTGGAGCAGCGCGGCGACGACCGCCACGGCGTCGCCGACCGAGTCGACCAGGGCGCGGCGGTTGCGCTCCTCCGCGCCCGCGCTGCCGGCGTGGCCCGCTGCCTCGGCGACGAGGTGTGCCGGGTCGGCCTTCGGCTCGGCGGTCTCCGCGGTGAGCAGCGGGTCGTCCACCGGGGCACCGGCCGGAGCGGGACGGTCGCCGCCGACCAGCGCGGCCAGCACCGAGCCCAACTGGTCGGGCCCGGACACCCACCGGGTGAGGCCGGTCCGGGCGAGGATCGAGGCGTTCGCCCGGCCGTGCCCGGGGATCGGCCGGTACGTCACCACCGGCACCCCGCAGGCGAGCGCCTCCTGGCAGGTCAGGCCGCCGGCGTTCTCGACCACCACGTCCACCGCGCGCATCAGCGTCGGCATGTCGTCCACCCAGCCGAACACGTGCTCGTGGTGGGCCCGCATTCGCTGGTGGAGTTCCTCGTTGCGCCCGCACACCACGACCGGGCGTACGCAGCCGGTCCCTCGTACCTCCGCGACCGTGCGCTCGACGTCGCCGGCCCCCCAGGCGCCCGCCACGATCAGCGCCAACCGGTCCTCGGGGGGCAGGCCGAAGCTCCGCCGGGCGTGCCGGCGGTCGGTGTCGGCCGGGTAGGCGAAGGCCCGGGACACCAACGGCTGGACCACCGTGACGTCGATGCCGTCGGCCGCGCCGGCCGGTTGCACCTCGGCGTGCCGGATCGCGCAGTAGACGTCGACGCCCGGGGCGAGCCAGGTGGGGTGGACCACGAAATCGGTCACGTAGGTGATGACCGGGACGGCCAGCCGTCCCTGCCGGCGCAGCGGTCCGAGGAGCTGGTTGGCGAACGGGTAGGTGGTCACCACCGCCCGGGTGTCCGGGGGGATCGACCGGCGCATCTGGCGACGGACCGGCCGGAGCAGCGTACGAAGCACCGAAACGGACAACCGGGATCGGCTGGTCAGCCCGAAGAGCATGTCGTAGCCCCACGGCAGCCACCGCAGGATACCCCGGTACGCCTCCTTGAACGCCCAGTGCACCGGGCGCGGCAGCACGTCCAGCAGGTTCAGCCGGTCCACCACGAAGCCCCGGCCGCGCAGCCGCCGCGTCAGCTCGGCGGCGGCCGTGTCGTGGCCGGCGCCGACGTCCGCGGAGACCACCACGATCCGTCCCGGGCACTCCATGCCGCGGCGCTTACCCAAGGTCACGGCATCCACGCTTGGCCGGTTCCGCCCTCAGACGGCGTGTCGACGCACCAGCCGGCGCAGCGCCACGTACCCGGGCAGCACCGGCAGCCAGAAGGTGGCCAGGCGGTAGACCAGCACGCCGGAGACCGCGATCTCCGGCGGCACGCCGTAGAGCAGCAGGCCGGACACGAGGGCCGCCTCGGTGGCGCCCAGGCCGCCGGGGGTCGGCGCCGCCGTCGACACCCCCTCTCCCACCGTGCAGACCAGCACGACCGGTGCGATCAGCGCCGGGTCGGCCGGCAGGCCGACGGCGAGCAGGGCCGACCAGAGCGCGGCGCCGTAGGCGAGGGTGAGCGCCACGCTCACCGCCAGCAGCGGGACGATGCGGCCGCTGCGGGCCAGCGCGCGCAGGGCCTCGGCGGCCTGCCGCCGGGCCGCGCGCACCCGGGACCGCCACCGGGGTACGGCGAACGCCACGGCGGCCAGCAGCAGCACCGCCAGCACGGTCAGCAGCACGGCCAGGCCCCGCCCGGTGGCGGCGCTCATCAGATGGTGGCGGGTGCCCCGGGCGAACGGCAGCAGGACGGGCAGCAGCAGCGCGACGCCGAGCACACCGGCGACCCGGTCCACGGCGACCGCGGTGGCGGCCGCCGGCACCGCCAGACCCTGCTGGCGCAGGTAGCGGACGCTCAGCGCCGCACCGCCGAGCGCGCCCGGGGCGAGCCGGTTGACGAAGGACGCGGCCACTTGGACCGCAAGGGTCCGGCGCAGCGGCACCCGGCCGGCGGCGGCGAGCCGCAGCGCCTCGGCGCTGAACAGGTAGGTTGCGGCCGAGGCGAGCAGCGCGCCGGTCACCGCGAGGGGGTTGGCGTGCAGGAGCGCGTGCAGCGCGGCGCGCACCTCGCCGATCTGCGGCAGCAGGAAGTGCACCAGCAGGCCAAGCATGACCAGCAGGAACACGTCCCGCCAGGTGATCCGGACGACGCGGGCGAGGTGGTCGGATCGGCCGGGGCAGCGCCGGGAGATCTCGTCCCGCAGGTGGTCGAGCAGGCCGGGCCGGCTGTCGGCGAGCGCCCGACCGGCGCGGGACAGCAGGGCCGGTTGCAGCCAGGGCAGGGTGTCCGCCACCGGGCCCGTGCCGAGCTGCCCGGTGGCCGCGTCGACCGCCGCCGGCACGCCGGCCAGCGCGGCGAGGGTGACCAGCAGTTCCACCAGGTCGCGGGCCTGCTGGTCGGCGGTGGCCTCGTCGGTGCCGAAGCTGAGGTCGACCAGCCAGGCCGTGGCGTCGGCGACCAGCACGTTGGCCGCCCGCAGGTCCCGATGGGCCAGGCCGGCCCGGTGCAGCCGGGCCACCTGCCGGCAGACGTCATCGAGCGTGTCCCGGTCGAGCTCGGCCGGGTCGAGTGCGTCGAGCGGCCGCCCCGGCACGAACTCCTGCACCAGCAGGGCGTCCCCGTCCGGGTCGGTGGCGGTGGTGACCAGCCGGGGTGTTCGCACGCCGGCCCGCTCGGCGCGCATGAGCAGGTACGCCTCGTGCTCGCACTTCTGCTTCGCGGTCACGTACGGCGGCTCGTCGACGATGCCCCGGTAGCGCAGCCGGCGGTAGAGCTTGTAGAGCCAGTCCGCGTCCCGTTGGCTGCCGCCGGTCACCTTGACGAAGAGGCGCCGCCCGTCGGTGGTGGTGACCTGCCAGGGACGGGAGCCCCGGGCGTCACCGGCGACCGGGATCAGCTCGGCCGCCTCGATGCCCCGGCGGAGGAGCACCTGCCGCAGCCGTCCCGCCGTGCCGCCGGGTCCGACGTCACCGACGATCACCCGAGTGAGGCTGGCGGTGAACCAGCCGAGCAGGAAGCCGCCCAGCACGTCGACCGGCAGGTGCGCGCCGACGTAGATCCGGGCCGTCGCGACGACGGCCACCGCGAGCCAGACCAGCCCGCGCAGCCGGCGGGGCAGGGCCGGGGCGAGCACGGCCGCCAGCGCGGTGGCCACCGCCACGTGGCCGGACGGGTAGCCGAAGCGTCCGCTGATGGTCTCGTGGAAGCGGATGTCGGTCAGGAAGCCGGCCGGGCGAGCCCGGGCGACCACCAGCTTGGCGAGCACGGCCGACCAGTACGCCAGGTTGCCCGCGATCAGCAGGTCGCGGGCCAGCCGCCACTGCCGGGCCGCGGCGGCGCCCGTCGCCGTGGCCAGGATCGCCGGGTACGCGCCGACCTGCATGACCAGTTGCATGGCCGGGCCGACCGGCCCGGAGATGTGGTTGACCAGGCCGAAGAGGTCCCGCTCCCAGCGACCCGGCGGGCGCTGCCGGGCCCAGGCGCTGACGAGGCCGAACAGCCCGCCGGAGACGACCAGGTTGAGGACCAGCGCCGGGGACGGCCGGTGGGCCCGGGACATCGCCGGCGTCAGCGGACGACCGGCGGATGACCGGCGTCGGCGCGCGCGTCCGCACCCGTCGCCCCGACGGCTGCCCCGCTGTCCCGCATGGGTCGACCATAGGGCGGCCGGCCACCGTCCCGGGCGGCAACGCGGGCGATCCGCCCGACCGGTCGACGCCGCCGGCGGTCAGGCGCGACGGCGGCCGGCCCGCCGGGACCGGCCCCGGCGGGCGGCCACCGCCGCGACGAGGCCCCCGATGGTCAGCGCGAGGAGCCCCGAAACGGGCACGATGACCCTCCAGTCGCCGTCGGCCATCCGGCGCAGCGCGGTCCCCGCCGGCCCCCGCCACTCGGGCAGCGCGGCCGGCGTGGGCGCGGTCGGGGAACCGCTTGGGGCCGTCTCCGCCGCATCCAGCTCGCCGGGCTCGACCAGCCGACCCGCCGAGGCGTCCCGGGGCAGGGAGAACCCCCAGTCGAGCAGCTGAGCGCCCTGCTGCCAGCCGCGCACCGGGCGGGCCTCGGCGCCGAGCAGGGTGACCACCAGGCGGCGGCCGCCGCGCTGGGCGGCGCCGACGTAGCTGTGCCGGGCCAGCTCGGTGAAGCCGGTCTTGCCGCCGAGGGCGCCCGGGTAGCGGTAGATGAGCTGGTTCTCGTTCTGGATCTGGAAGCCGCCCTTCTTCAGCGCCGGCTGGGCGGGGATCTGGGTCCGCTCGGTCAGCGTGTAGCGGCGGAACAGCGGGTTGGCGAAGCAGGACCGAGCGATCAGCGCGAGGTCGTACGCGCTGGTGAACTGCCCCTTGCCGTCCAGGCCGGACGGGGTGACGGCGTGGGTCTGCCGGGCGCCGAGCCGGTGGGCCTCCTCGTTCATCGCGCGGACCCCGCCAGCCACGCCGTCGGCGCCGCCGCCGAGCCGGGCCAGCACGTTGGCCGCCTCGTTGCCGGAGTTGAGCAGCAGGCCGAGCCAGACCGTCTCGACGCTGTACTTCCCGCCGACGAGCAGGCCGACCGCGGAGCTCCCCCGAGCGATGTTCAGGTCACCCCGAGTCACGGTGACCACCTGCTTCGGATCGAGCCGGGGCAGCATGGTGGCCGCCAGCAGCAGCTTCTGGGTGCTGGCCGGGGTGCCGTACTCGTGCGGGCCGCAGGCCCCCAGCACGGCGCCGGTGTCGAGGTCGGCGACCAGCCAGGACGTCGCGGTGACGGCGGGCGGGGTGGGCGCGCCGTCGGGCGTGACCAGCCCGGGGGTGTCGAGGCGCGCGCCGCCGACGACACGGTCCGCCGGCACGGCCGGCGGCGGCACGGGCCGGGGTGGCCGGGAGACCTTCGGGGCCGGCGCCCTGGGGCAGGGCACCGGCGCGAGGGCGGCGTGCCCGGCATGCGCGGGCGGCGCGGCGTGGGCGGCCGGGACGACCGTGCCGATGCCCAGGAGGACGGCGGCGGTGGCGGCGACGGCCAGGACCCGAGCTCTCATGACCACGGAGACTAACCCGCAAGATCGCGGGACGATGGCACCGGTCACGCCGGCCACCCTGCGCCGACGAGGTGACCGCGCAGAGCGACCGCCCGGGCCGACCGCCGACGGTCAGCCGGGTGCCAGGCCGAGGTCGGCGAGGTAGCCGTGCCCGGTTCAACCGACCCGGCGCAGCCACCGACGCTGCCAGGGCGTCTCCACCGCGCCCGGGTGGTGGTGCGCGCGCACCCAGGCCACCGCCCGTTCGGGGCTCACCCCGTCGAGGATGGCGAGCGCGGCCAGCGCGGTGCCGGTCCGGCCGACGCCGCCGCGGCACGCGACCTCCACCCGCTGGCCGGCGTACGCCCGCCGCCACGCCTCCCGCAGGGCGTCCAGCGCGTCGGCCGGATCACGCGGGACCCAGAAGTCCGGCCAGCGGATCCGACGGTGCGGCCAGTCCGGGACCGGCCCGGGCGCCAGCAGCAGGGCGAAGTCGGCGGGTGAGGGCGGTGGTACGCGGATCCGCCGGCCCCGGACGGCGGCCCCGCCGGGCAGCACGACCAGTCCGCTCCGCTCGGTCCACACCTCGCCCACGCCCACCCGGTCATTGTGCGGCTCCGGGCCGGCCGCCGGAGCCCTGCACCGGCGCGGGTAGATTCCCTCCTACTCGTCACAGCCCGGGGCGGAGACCACTTGGGTGGTCCATGGGGTGACGGTGGGGGTGAACACCAGCTCGGCCGTCCCGGCGCCGGTCTTGCCCGTGAGCAACGTGACGTCGAGGGTCCGGGTCCGTCCGGGTCCGACCTCCACGGTCGCCACGGTTACCTGGCGGCGATGGTCCATCCCGCTACCCATCGCCGTGGTGCGGCCGTCCAGCCGACCACCGAGCACCGCCCCTCCACTGGGGCTGTACACCGACACGAAGGTGCGGGCGGTGTACGGGTCGCCGGACGGGGCGAGACCGGTGACCGGCCCGGCCAGACCGGACTGCGGCGCGGTGGAGTGGACGTCGACCCGCAGCCGCAGCTCCCGCCGCCCGTCCGGCTGGCAGCCGTCGACCGTCAGGGTGGCCGAGAACCTGAGGTAGTAGCCGAGCTTCGCGCCGCTGCCGTCGTTGAGGAACACGCCGACCATCGGCACACCGTCCTTCTCGGGGAGCCGCCCGGCCAGCCGACTGTCAGCCAGGACGCGTTGCTCCTCGGGATGGAAGCTCCAGAACAACATCCGCCGTTCGGCGATGGAACGATTGAAGATCGTCAGAAGTTCCCGCTGATTGACCCTTTTCGTGAGAACTGCGCCGACGACAGCCGACGAGGCTGCTACGAAGTACTGTTCCTGCGCCTTGCCGGCCAGGTCCCGGTAGGAGTCGCTGAGTAGCGTCCGGACCACCGTGCCGCCCGCCAGGGCGGGCTCGCCGGGCACGGCCACCGGACCGACGACGCCGAGCAGGTACGACAGCACCACCGGATCCACCGCCAGGATCCCGTCCACCGTCGTTCCGGTGCGCCGGCGGACGATCTCGCGATAGAGCGCGGCCGCGGTCGGGAAGTCGGGGCTGAGGTTGACGTCCGCCGCATAGGTTCCGGGCAGGTCGTTCCAGAGCCGGCGCAACTCCGGGCTGAGCCGCAACGGCGGGTCGAACCGCTCCAGGCCGGAGCTCGACCCCTGCGCGGTCATCCGGATCCGACCGCTCTCCGCCCGGAGCACGGCGTACCCGCCGAACACGCCGCCGGTGGCCCGGAGTTCCGCGGGGTTCTGCGACACGAGCAGGTACCGGCGCGGGCCGTCGACGCCGAGCAGCGGCGGCAGCAGCCGGGCGCCCTGGTCCGCGGCGGAGGTCAGGTCACCGAGCCGGTCGAGCTCGGTACGCAGCCCGAGGAGCGCCTCCCGCACCTGCCTGATGAGGTCGTCGGTCGACACGGCCGCGAGCCGCGTGGTGGTCTCCCGGACCGCCCGGTTGGCGGTCGAGACCTCGGCGGAGACGGCGCGCAGCCGGGCCAGGTCGAGGCGCCCCTCGAGGGGACCAGCGAGGCGAGGTCGAGCCGGAGCAGGGTCGGGAAGGCGAGCCGCGTCAGGTCGTCCACCGCCACGGCGATCTGCCGCATGGCGGTCAGGTCGTTGCCGGCGTACGGGGCACGTTGACCGAGCCACCAGCCCGGATCACCGGTCGCGCGCCGGGCGGCGCCGGCCTGTTCCTGGAGGGCGGCCAGGGTGCGCTGGGCGCGGCCGGCGTCGCCGCCGACCACCTCGGTGCTGAGCTCCTTCGCCAACCCCGCGGCGTTGAGCAGGTGCGTCCGCGTCTGCCAGCCGCGGAAGCCGACCCAGCCACCCGTCGTGAGCAGCAGCGAGACCACCACCAGGCCGGTGAGCAGGGCACGCCGTACCCGGGCCCGCCGCCGTCTTCGGCTGCGCCGCCGACGGGACCCACCGCTGTCCGTCACGCCACTCCCCCCACCCGGTCAGGACATCAATGACGGTCGGTGGCTTCTTGTGTAAAACGGCCGGACGGCCTGGCTAAATGTTGGGCCTTTGGTACACGCTCGCCGCTACCGGCCCGGACGGGCGGCCCGCGCCGAGACGTCATGGAGCAGCTGCTCGATCCGGTCCACACCGGCGCGGTGCGACATCTCCCGCAGGTACGCGTCCCGCCCGCGGCGGCCCATGTCCACCCGGGCCGGCGGCGGGATCGTCGAAGCCAACCAGAACCGGTCCGCCAG
Source organism: Micromonospora sp. NPDC005806 (assembly GCF_042871425.1). Classification (NCBI taxonomy): domain Bacteria; kingdom Bacillati; phylum Actinomycetota; class Actinomycetes; order Micromonosporales; family Micromonosporaceae; genus Micromonospora; species Micromonospora sp. NPDC005806. The sequence goes on from NZ_JBIAIL010000034.1 coordinate 23,981, forward strand.
CGCGGCCCAGTCCTCCGGCGGGCAGGACAGCCCCGCCCGGGCCCGCTCCACCAACTCCACCGTGTCCCCGCCGGCCGAGGCGACCACCGGGGCGGCGCAGGAGAGCGCTGCCTGGAGCTTGCCAGGCACCATGCCGCGCAGCTCCGGCAGGTCTCGCAGCATGACCAGCTGATAGTCGGCCGCCGCGTAGAGTTCGGGCATGTCCAACGGCGAGCGCCGTTCGACGAACCGGACGTTCTCCGCCTCGAGCTCGGCGGCGAGCCCCCGCACCCGCCGCTCCTCCGCTCCCGAACCGACCAGGACCAGGTCCATCCGGTCGTCCAACGCGGCCGCGGCCCGCACCGCGGTCTCCAGACCCTGGCGTATGCCGATCGTGCCGGCGTGCATCACCACGCACCGGCCGTCCCGGCGGATCAGCCGGCGGGCGACCGGGCTCGGCTCGGTCGGCCGGAAGATGCGCTCGTCGGTCCAGTTCAGCACCACCCGCACCCGCTCCGGGTCGGCCCCACCGGCGACCACCAGGTCGCGCATCGACGGCGCGGTGACGGCGACGGCCCCGGCCTCCTGGAAGATCCGGCGCATGGTGGCGTCGAGCCGGCCCGACCACCGGCGGGCCTCCCCGGCCCGGGCCGGCTCCTCCCCCGGCCAGACGTCCTGCACGTGCAGCACGGTCGGCACTCGGCCGAGCAGCCGCAGCAGGCCGGCGGCTGCGAAGGTGACCGCCGGGAGCTGAAACACGTACAACGCGTCGACGTCGCTGAGGTAGCGCCGGCCGGCCAGCGCCACGCTGCCGGCGAAGGAGAGCCAGCTGGCCATCCGCGCGCGGGCGGAGCCGTCGCCGCCGGCGTACCGGGGCACCCGCCGGACGGTCAGCCGCTCGCTGCGCGTCTGGTGCCGCCAGCGCTGCCGCCAGCCCGGGTAGACGTGCCCGCCCGGGTAGTCCGGGAAGCCGGTCAGCACGCGTACCTCGTGGCCCCGGGCCGCCAGCTCCTCGGCCAGGCTGCCGGGGATGAAGGCCGGCTCCGGCGGGAAGTGGTAGGAGAGGATCCCGATCTTCATGGCCGCGCTCCTGGCGCGGCCTGGGGGCGCCCGGCCGCAGCCACCGCGTACGATGCCCGCATCCCCTCCGCGTCCGGCCGTGACGACCGGACGACGCCCGCCGTCGCGGCGATCCGTCCCGCGACCGTGTCGACGAGAGGGGTGCAGATGGTCGACGAGGTGCTCTTCGTCTGCCACGCCAACCTGTGCCGGTCCCCGATGGCGGAGTACATCGCGCGCCGGCTCCTCGCCGACCACCCGGTCACCGTGGCCAGCGCCGGCACCGACGCCCTCGACGGCGCGCCCATGCACCCGTACGCGGTCGAGGTGGCCGCCGGGACCGGCGCGGACCCGGCGTCCTTCCGCACCCGCCGGCTGCGGGCGGAGCACCTGGCCGGTGCCACGCTGGTGCTGACCGCGACCCGGCGACAGCGGTCCGTCTGCACGTCGCTGGCCCCGGCCGCACTGCACCGGACCTTCACGATCCGCCAGTTCGCCCGGCTGGCTGGCGCGGCCGAGGCCCCCGCGGCGCGCAACGGATCCCCGCTGCGCGCCGCCGTGTCGGCGGCCGCCCTCGCCCGGGGGCGGCTGCAACCCGCCGCCCCCGACGCGGAGGACCTGCGCGACCCGGTCGGCGGCTCGCCCGCCGACTTCCGGCGCTGTGCCGAGGAGATCGAGCGGTCGATCCGACCCGTGCTGGCACTCATCGCGACAGCCGGCTGAGTTCCTGAGTACGGTCGCCACCAGCCGCGGCGGCGTGTCCACCGCGCCGGGCGACAGCGGCGCGGTCGCTGGGCACCGAGGGCCCGGCCGGCGGTACGACCACCTTGTACGCCTCGTACTGGTAGGCGTCCGCCTTGGCCACCTTCGCCATGTTGAGCACGCAACCGAGCAGGCGCACCGAGACCGACTGCAACGCGCGGGCCGCGGCGGCCACCTGGCTGCGCGAGGTACGCCCATGCTGGGTGATCAGCAACGCGCCGTCGGCCTGCACCGCCACCACCACACCGTCGGTGACGGCGAGCAGCGGCGCGGTGTCGATGATCACGATGTCGGCGGACTCGCGCAGGGCGACCAGCAGGTCCGCCATCGCCTTGGAGCCGAGCAGCTCGCTCGGGTTGGGCGGGGCGGCACCGCTGGGGAGCACGAGCAGCGACTTGTCGCCCCACCGCTGCACCACGTCGCCGACCTTGATGTCGCCCACCAGCACATCGGTGAGGCCCAGCCCGCCGTCGAGACCGAGGTAGTCGGCGACCTTGGGCCGGCGCAGGTCGGCGTCGATGAGCAGCACCCGCCAGCCCGCCTCGGCCAGCGCGATCGCCGTGTTGCAGGCCATGGTGGTCTTCCCCTCGCCCTGCAGGGCGCTGGTGACCGCGATGACCCGGGCGGGCTCGTGCACGTCCACGAAGCGCAGGTTGGTCCGGAGCTTGCGGACCGCCTCGGCGCGCAGTGAGTTGGCCGCCTCGGCCACGATGAGCGGAGCCGTCTTGGCGCTGGACTCGAACGGGACCTCGGCCAGCAGCGGGCTGCCGGTCACCCGCTGGAGCGCGGCCGCGTCCCGCATCCGGACGTCGGCCACGCCGCGCAGCACGGCCAGCGCCATCCCGACCAGCAGGCCCAGCAGTCCACCGATGACCAGGTTCCGCACTGGCTGCGGCGACACCGGGCTGGTGGTCACCCGGGGACCGCTGACCACCTCGACCTTGACCGGCGGCGCCGTGCCGTCCGGCGGTGTCTCCACCAGCTGCACCAGCTCGATGAACTTGGCGGAGAGCGTCTCGGTGGCCTTCAGTGCCCGCGTCTGGTCGGTGTCGGTGAAGGTGGCCTTCAGCAGCACGGTGCCGGTCTCGGCAGTGGTGCTGATCCGACGCTGCACCTGGTCGGCGGTGAGACCGAGCTGACTCTCGGCCACCACTCTCTGTGCCAGCCGGTCGCTGGTGATCAGGTCGGCATAGGACTTCACCCGCTGCTGGAGGAACAGACTGCCCTGGTAGGCGTCGGTAACTCCCTGACTGGGCGTGGTGACGAAGAAGGTCACCGAGCCCTGGTACTTCGCGGGCGTGCGGACCGTGATCCCGGCGGCGGCGCCAAGGGCGACCATCACGGTGATCAGCACGATCCACCAGTGGCGTCGGACCAGGCGCAGGTAACTGAGAACGTCCATCACGTTCCCCCTCGCGACACGCCGATCAGCCGATAAAACTGCACGAAAGCCCCCTAAATCGCCCAGTAAACGTGTCAGTCGCGAAAACGCTTATACAACACAGTAAACGCCTAGCCGAATGTAAGCGACGAGAAGCGCACATACGGTCTAAATCCTTACATTCCCGGACCGGACGCAGGGGAACCGTGGATCGCGAAACCACCGCCGCTGAGGACACTGGCGCACGACCCCGCGCCCGGGTCACCGGTCGCGGACGCACCCTGTCTCTCTTAACGCCGGACATGGCGGCGTGGTGCGGCGGATTTCTTGGCGCCGGCCGGACCCGCGACACGTTGAGCCGATGGCCGCCGCGCCAGCTCGTCGACGACGCCCGACCGGATAGGGTCGGAGGCGGTGTGCCGGGAAGTCTGGTCGGCGATCGCGTCGCCGACTCCTGATCCCGAGGTGGACACCGCATGACCGACCGCACCCCGCGCACCGGAGAGAACCGCCGGCCCGACCGTCTCCTCTCCCGCCGATCGTGGCCGGAGGCGCGCTTCCTGGCCGACGTGCTGCGGACCGAGACGGTCGGTGGCGGGTTGCTGCTGCTCGGCGCGGTGGTGGCGCTGATCTGGGCGAACTCCCCCTGGCGGTCCGCGTACGCGCAGCTCGGTGACTGGGTGCCGTGGCCCGGCGGTCAGGGGCTGCACCTGGACCTGAACCTCGCCACCTGGGCCGCCGACGGGTTGCTGGCGATCTTCTTCTTCGTGATGGGCCTGGAGCTCAAGCGGGAGTTCGTCGCCGGAGACCTGCGGGACCCGCGCCGGGCCGCGCTGCCGGTGGTGGCCGCGATGGGCGGCATGCTGCTGCCGGCGCTGAGCTACGTGACCGTGACGCTCTCCGCCGGCGGCGCCGGCCTGCGGGGCTGGGCGATCCCGACCGCCACCGACATCGCCTTCGCGCTGGCGGTGCTCGCGGTGGTCAGCTCCCACCTGCCACAGGGCATGCGCGCCTTCCTGCTCACGCTCGCGGTGGTGGACGACCTCTTCGCGATCATCATCATCGCGGTCTTCTACACCGCCGACTTCCACCCGCTACCGCTGCTCGGGGCGCTCGCGCCGATCGCCGTCTTCGCCCTGCTGGTGCAGCACCGGCGGACCTGGTGGTGGGCGCTGCTCCCGCTCGCCGTGACGGCCTGGACGCTGGTGCACGCCTCCGGGGTGCACGCCACGGTCGCCGGCGTGCTGCTCGGCTTCACCGTGCCGGTGCTGCCGTCGCGCACCGGCAGGCCGGGGCTGGCCGAACGGCTGGAGCACCGCTGGCGCCCGGCCTCCGCGGGCTTCGCGGTGCCGATCTTCGCGTTCTTCGCCGCCGGCGTGTCGCTGGTCGACGTCGACCTGGCCGGCGTGCTCACCGATCCGGTCGTGATCGGCGTGGTCGCCGGGCTGGTGCTCGGCAAGGCGGTCGGGGTGTTCGGCTCGACCTTCCTGCTCGCCCGGTTCACCCGGGCCGAGCTGGACGAGGAGATCACCTGGGCCGACCTGTTCGGGCTGGCGCTGCTGGCCGGGATCGGGTTCACCGTCTCGCTGCTCATCGGCGAGCTGGCCTTCGGAGCCGGCAGCGCCGAGGACGAGCGGGTGAAGGCGGCGGTCCTGCTCGGCTCGCTGGTCGCGGCCGTGCTCGCCGCCACGGTGCTGATCCGGCGCAACCGGGTCTACCGGCGGATCTCCGAACGGGAGAGCCGGGACAGCGACGGCGACGGCGTGCTGGACGTCTACCAGGAGGAGACCGGGTAGCCGGGGCGGCCCGCCCGGCACGCCGCGCGGGGATCAGCGCAGGCGTCTGGCGCGCTCCTCCTCCGTCCCGTCGGTCTCCTCCTCCACCGCGTCGGCGTACGGGTCGAGCAGGTCGTCGCCCGGCACCGCGACCTCCTCGGCCCGGTCCTGCTCGTCGGAGCGCCCACCGGGCGGCGGCTCGGGGGCGGTGGGATCCCCGGCGAATCCGTACTCGTTGGGCTCGTCGTGCCTGCTCATGCGCGGACCTCCCGGTCGTCCTGGTTCGCTCTGGTGACGCGGACCCGGCGGTGGTCGTTCCCGCCGAGGCGCGGCGCAGACGTTCATACCCAGCGACGCCGTCCACGATCATCCGGAGCCGGGATTCCGCCGTCGCGACCGGTCACGGCCGCGACGGCGGACCGACTCAGGCGAGCTCGTTGATCGCCTCCAGGACCAGCCAGAGGCCGGAGATGGCGAAGAGGATCGCGGCGCCGTACCGGATGGCCTTCTCCGGCAGGTGCCGGCCGAGCAGCCGGCCAACCATGATCGCCAGGGCGTCGGCGGCCACCATGCCGAGGGTGGAGCCAAGCCAGGTACCGAACCAGCCGTACTTGGTGGCCAGGGTGATGGTGGCGAGCATAGTCTTGTCGCCCAGCTCGGCCAGGAAGAACGCGACACCGACGGCGACCATGGCCGACTTGCTGGTCTTCTCCGCCTTACGCTTCTCCTCCTCGGTGAGCTTGTCACCGCGCAGCGTCCAGGCGCCGAACCCGAGGAACGCGAGACCGGCGATGAGCGAGATCCAGGCGGTGGGCAGCGCCGCGTGCAGGCCGTACCCGATCGCCACCGACGCCAGGTGCACGATCGCGGTGGCGACGGTGATGCCGATGAGCACCGGTACGGGCTTGAACCGCGTGGCGAACGTGAGCGCCATGAGCTGGGACTTGTCGCCCAGTTCGGCGACGAAGATGACGCCGAAGCTGATCACCAGCGCGACGAGGAAACCGTCCATGTGAACCTTCCCGATCAAGCCGGGAGGAGGTATGGGGCGCCCTCGACCCGGCTGCGACAGCCTGAGTCGAAGGTCTCGCCCGCCCGTGGAACGGGGCCGCGTGGCCGGATGCGGGACGCATCAGTATGTCGACCACGACATTGGGGGCTACTCCCCTTCGCGCCGGCAAGCCTATCCCACCCCGGCCGGCGGAGCCGCCGCGGCTGAAGAGCCTCCACCCGCGGCGGACCCGGACAACTCAGTCGGCCCGGGCGAGGGTCACCCCGAACAGCCCGTCCGGGTCGGTCCAGAACGCCTGCCGCTCGAACCCGGCGGCGGCCAGCTCCGCCGCGATCCCCTCGGGGCGGAACTTGGCCGAGACCTCCGTGCGCAACTCCTCGCCGGCGGCGAAGTCGACCTCCAGGTCCAGCACGCGCGCCCGGGTCGGACGCTCGGCGCGCAGCCGCATCTCGATCCACTCGTGCTCCGGGTCCCAGACTGCCACGTGGGTGAACGCCTCCGGGTCGAAGTCCGCCCCCAGCTCGCGGTTGATCACGCGCAGCACGTTGCGGTTGAAGTCGGCGGTGACCCCGGCCGCGTCGTCGTACGCCGGCACGATCACCTTCGGGTCCTTGACCAGGTCGGTGCCGATGAGAAGCCAGTCGCCGGCCTCCAGCGCGGCGCGCATCGCGGTGAGGAACTCGGCCCGCTCCCGCGGAAGCAGGTTGCCGATGGTGCCGCCGAGGAACACCACCAGCCGCCGGCCGCCCGTCGGCAGCCGGTCGAGCTGCCGGGTGAAGTCCCCGACGATGCCGCGGACCCGCAGCCCGGGGTACTCGGCGGCGATCTGCTCCGTGGACTGGCGGAGGGCGCTCACCGAGACGTCCAGCGGCACGAAAGTGCCCAGGCCGCCGTGGCGGGCGAAGGCATCCAGCAGCAGTCGGGTCTTCTCCGACGAGCCGGAGCCCAGCTCGATCAGCGTCTTGGCATCGGTCAGCTCGGCTATGTCGTCGGCATGTTCGGCCAGCACGGCCCGCTCGGCCCGGGTCGGGTAGTACTCGGGCAGCCGGGTGATCTCCTCGAAGAGTTCGCTGCCCCGGGCGTCGTAGAACCACTTCGGCGGCAGCCACTTCGGGGTGGCGGTCAACCCGATCCGTACGTCCTCGCGCAGGCTGCGCTCGAGGTCCTGCTCCTCCAGGTAGATCTCCAACGGCTCCGCGCTCATCAGCTGTCCCTTCTTGTCCTACCTGCGGAAACGAGGTGTCAGACGCCCATCAGCTCCCGGGTGTCCAGCCCGGTGGCGGTGGCCACCACCAGCTGCCCGTCCGGCACGGGTCGCCAGCCGGGCTCGTCGTCGAGGGGCTCGGAGGCCAGCAGCACCGACCGGTCGCCGGCCCGGACCGACAGCGCGTGACCGGACACGCTGGCCACCGCCGAGGTGCCGTCGGTGAGCAGCAGGTTCAGCCGCGAGCCGGGGGCGACCGCGGCGACCGCGGCGACGGTGTCGGCCACCGCCCGCGCCGGATCCTCCCCGGCCCGCAGCCGGTGCCGTACCAGAGCCCAGAGCAGCGCGGCGTCGGTCGGCGCGTCGAGGGTCAGCAGATCGCGCACCGGCAGCTCGGCGGCGAGCGGCGCCACGGCGTCCGGCCAGCCCCGGATCACGCCGTTGTGGCTGAACAGCCAGCGACCCTCGGCGAACGGCGCGGCGGCGGTCTCCTGCACCGGCATGCCGACGGTGGCGGAGCGGACGGCGGCGAGCACCGCGCCGGCGACAGTCGCCGCCGCCAGCCCCGGCAGCGTGGTGTCGCTCCACAGCGGCTGGGCCCGCCGGTAGCGGACCGGGTCGCCGTCGCCCGGCGGGTACCAGCCGACCCCGAAGCCGTCGGCGTTGATGGTGCCGCCGCCGCGCATGTCGCGCGGCGCCCAGGACTGCCGCAGCAGGCCGTACGGTGGGTCGTACAGCAGGCTGCGCAGGCTGACCGGCGGCCCGAGGTAAGCCAGGTGGCGGCACATCAGGCGGCACCAACGCTCACGCCGCCGCCTCGCTTCGCTCCGCGACGGCGTGAGGCGCCGCTACTGAGCCGATGGTTCGCTCGCTCCGCTCGCTCACGTGTCCGCCTCTTCCGGCCGGGCGTCGCGGGCGCAGCGGAAGCCGCTGAAGATCTGCCGCCGGATCGGGTAGTCCCAGTTACGGAAGGTGCCCCGACAGGCCGACCGGTCGGTGCCGAACGAACCGCCGCGCAACACCCGGTAGTCGTCGCCGAAGAAGACCTCCGAGTACTCCCGGTAGGGGAACGCCACGAAGCCCGGGTGCCCGCGGAAGCTGGTCGAGGTCCACTCCCAGACGTCGCCGATGAGCTGGTGCACGCCCAGCGGCGAGGCGCCCGCCGGGTACGCCCCGACCGGCGCCGGCCAGAGATGCCGCTGGCCGAGGTTGGCGTGCTCGGCGGTCGGGTCCTCGTCGCCCCAGGGGTAACGGCGCGAGCGGCCGGTCGCCGGGTCCCAGCGGGCCGCCTTCTCCCATTCCGCCTCGGTGGGCAGCCGCCCGCCGGCCCAGGCCGCGTACGCCTGCGCCTCGTAGAAGCAGACGTGCACCACCGGCTCGTCGTCGCGCACCCGCGACCAGCGGCCGAACCGCCGGTACGCCCAGCCGTCGCCGTCCCGACGCCAGTGCATCGGGGCGCTCAGTTCCGCCTCCACCCGGTGCCGCCAGCCCGCCTCGCTCCACCAGCGCGGCTCGTCGTATCCGCCGTCGGCGATGAAGGCGCGGTACTGCCCGTTGGCGACCGGCGCCGCGTCGATGACGTACGCGGGCAGCTCGACGGTGTGCGCGGGCCGCTCGTTGTCCAGCGCCCACGGGTCGGTCGAGGTGCCCATCGTGAACGGCCCAGCCGGCACCAGCACCTCGCCGCCGACCCGGAGCCGCGGCTCGGGCGGCGGCGGCGCGTCCAGCACCGGCGCCCCGGCGCGCAGCTGGTGGGTGGCGAGCATGGTCTCGTCGTGCTGCTGCTCGTGCTGCACGACCATCCCGAACGCGAACCCGTCCTCGACCAGCCTCCGGTCCGCGAACCGGATCCCGTCGAGCAGGTCGTAGACCTTGTCCCGGACGGTGCGCACGTAGGCGCGGGCCGCCGCCGGTGGCAGCAGCGGCAGGGCCGGGCGGTCCTTGCGGGGCTGTTTGAACGCGTCGTACAGGTCGTCGATGTCCCGGCGCACCGGCTCGCGGCCGCCGACGTCGCGGACCAGCCAGAGCTCCTCCTGATTGCCGACGTGCGCCAGGTCCCAGACCAGCGGGGACATCAGCGTGGAGTGCTGCCGCATCAGGTCGTCGTCGTCCACCGCGTCGGTCAGCTGGGCCGTACGGGCCCGGGTGCGTTCCAGCTCCGCCGCGATCAGGCTGCGCAGCTGCTCGCTCTCCGGGCCCGGCCGCTCGGTCGTCGTCACCGGTGCCTCCTCTCCGCGGCGGCGCGGCGCCGCCGGATTCCTCGGCTCGTCTCCTCGTGCGTCCCGGCCGGCAGGTCCAGCCGGGGCAGGGCCGCCAGGGCCAGGTCGAACAGGGTCGTGGCGGCGGCGGCCAGCGGCGGGTCGCCGAGCCCGTACCGGGCGGCCGCGTACCACCGGTCGGCGACCGGTGTCGCGACGGCCAGCGCCTCCCGGGTCGTGGCCGGGTCGGCGAAGAGCGCGGTCAGCACCGCGGGCGGCAGCGTCCACTCCCGGCCGGGCTGGGCGTCCAGGTAGCGGATCTCCAGGTAGCCGCGCGGGCGGACCGGCGGAAAGAGCGTGCTGACGTGGTATTCCAGGTCGTCGGTGGTCGGCGGGCGGGGCAGCGCGCCGGCCAGCCAGTCGGCGAACGTGACGCCGGGTGGCGGCGTCCAATCGGGACCGTCGCCCCGCACGCACAGCAGCGGCGCGGCGAGCGCGTACCCGGTCCAGGCCGCGACCGGGTCGTGGTCGGCCTGGTCGGGCGACCAGACCGGCCGGGTCCGGGCCGGGTCGATGGCGAGCCAGGCGGCCATCCGGGCGGAGGCCCACCCGGTGTGCCGGCCGGCGTGCCGGTCCGCGGTGGCGAACGCGGCCAGCAGCGGCGGCCCGACGGCGTGCGCGGCGGCCCACCGCTCGGCCAGTTGCTGTGGCTCGCCCGCGTCCAGGCAGACCTGGAGACCGGCGGTGCTGTACATCATGGCACGACCGGCCGGGCCGCGCCGGTCGAAGACGCAGCGCATGGCCTGGTAGCGGGGGGTTTCCACGACCGGGCGGGGCGTCCGCCAGGGGTCGATGCCGGTGCTGCCGAGGACGAGGCCGGCGGCATCCAGTACGGCGCTCAACTCGGCGATGTCGGCCTCGGTGGCCAGGATCAGCGCGGCGACCGAGGGTCGCGGCGCGGAGGAGATTTCCACCTGCCCGCCCGGCTCCACGGTCACGGCGCCGCCGTGCCGGAGCCCTTCGGCGGGGCTGGTCGGGTCGATGGTCACGGGGCTGTGTCGCCCCAGCGCCCGGCGCAACCGTTCGCGGTCGACCGGGCGGGTCGGATCCCCGGCGTCGTGCACGGTCCATTCCAGCTCGACGCCGGTCAGGGTGGGTGGGCCGGTCTTGAAGCAGATCCTGGCGATGTGCCCGGCGGCCGAGGCCTCGCCCCGCAGGACGGTGGCCCGGTCGAGCTCCGGTGACATCACCAAGAGACGGCTCCTCTCCCTTGCGGGTCGGCGACCACCGGGTCGCTCCGTCGCCACCGCCCGACACCGGCCGCGCGGGCGCAGTCCCACCATCTTCTGTCTAGCAGACGGAATCCGCGCGCCCAGGAAGATGAATTTTTGTCCGAAATCGGGTTGCGCCGGCCTGGCCGCGGGTCAGCTGTCGGCGCTCGGCTCGCCCGTGCGGCGGGCCGGCGCGGGCTCGGTGGCGGCACCGGGCGACAGGTCCCCGCGAGGGCTCGGCGACCCCTTCGGGCCCTGGTCCGGCACGAGCCGGAGGCAGTACGTCTCGACCTGCTCGGCCCCACCCGCGGCGGCCACCAGGTCGGCGAAGGCGGGCGCCTCCAGGGCCTTGACCCGCTGCTCGTCCGATTTGGCCAGGTACGCCCGGCACAGACCGGTGAGCTGTTCCGCCTTCGCCGGCTGACCGGGTCCGCCGGTGCCGGTGGGTGCCACGCCGGTGGACGGAGCCGGGCCCGCGGTCCCGCTGGTCGGGCTGTCCCCGGCGGACCCGGTCGGCGACGCCGCGCTGCTCCCGCCGGTGTTGCCCGCGCTGGTCGGCGCCAGCGGGGGTGCGGGCTGCTCGGGCCGGTCGAGGCTCACCGCGGCGAAGGCGGCACCGGCGGTGGCGGTGGCGGCGAGCCCGGCCGCCCAGGCCGTCACGCCGACGCGAAGGCGGCGTCGGCGTGGTGCCCGGGCCGGCACCGACGCGGCGTTTGCCCGGGCCACCCGGAACGCGGCGAGCGCGTGCTCCTCGCCGGCGAGCTCGCCGGGGTCGGCCGGGGCGGCCGCTGCGGCGAGCAGGTGGGCCAGCGGGTCGGCGCCGGGCGTCGGGGGACGCCCGGCGCGGGCCGCGTCGAGGAGACGCTCGGACTCCGCCCGGTCGGCGGGTCCGTCGGAGCGGCGAAAGCTCATCCAGGTTCCCCTCACGTCATCCGTCCGCCGGTTCGGCTTTGGGCGCGTTCGGCGCGTGCCGTCCCCGGCCGGTACGCGGGCGAGGCAGCGTGGCTGCCCCGGCCCGGCCCGTCGGCTGTGCCACCTCGGAGCGTTCCAGCAGCGCGGCGAGGCGACGCAGTCCGCGGTGCGCGGCGGTCCGGACCGCCCCCGCCCGCCGGCCGAGCACCCGCCCGGCGGTCTCCGCGTCCAGCCCGATCACCGCGCGCAGCAGCACCGCCTCCGCCTCGCGGGGCGGCAGGGTGGCGATCAGCGCGAGCGCGCTCTCGGTGCCGATCGTCTCGCCGGCCCGCTCGGCGGTGTCGGCGTCGCCGGCCAGTTCGCTCAGCGCCTGCACGGGCACCGGCAGGGAGGGCCGCCGGCGCTGCCGTCGGAGGTGGTCCATGGCCCGGTTGCGGGCGATGGTGACGGTCCAGGCACGGAACTCGCCGCCGGTGAAGCTGGGCAGATCGCGGGAGATCTGCAACCAGGTCTCGGAGGCGACGTCCTCCGCGTCGCCCCCTACCAGCGCGGTGAGGTAGCGCAGCAGTCCGGGCTGCAGGCTGCGGTAGAGGTACCGGAAGGCCGCCTCGTCGCCCGCCTGCGCCGCGGCCACCGCCTCGCTCAGCTCACCGGTCATGAACCCGCCGTCCCCGCCGTGCCAACGTCCCGGACCGGCCTCCACCGGTGCCGTGACCGACGCCGCCGGGCCCGGTGACCGGACCCCCCACCCGCACCATCGGCCCCCCGCTGACCTGATCCGCCGCCCCGAGCCGGAGCGCACGGGCGCGCGTGTGGACATGTGCCGCTGAGTACCGCGTCGGCGGACATACCGTACCGGCGTCACGGGGCGGCGCAGAGCCGGGCCAACGCTAGGAGCGGAGAGCCGGGTGGACAAGCCGCCACTCGAGGGCGAAAAAGTGAGAATTCTCTACCTGAGTCAGCGGCGGGTCGGCGTAACGGAGAGCGCCCGCCGGACGCTCCGGTGACGCGCCGCGGCCCGGGAAACCCCTGTCCCGCACTCGGACACCCGCACCGGGGAGCGTCCTCTCCTGGCCGATTGCACCCGGGTCGTCACCGTCAGCCCACGGGCGCGAGATCCGCTGACCGTTCCGGCGGGAGCATAGAGCCGCTTGCCGGTCGCGACGCGAGAGATCGCGGGAAATACTTCCCGCCGCCGCTGGGTACGGTATGGAGGTGCTGTCTTCGGAGGTCGTACTCAGCGGTCGGTACCGCCTAGATGACCGTGTCGCCACCGGCGGCATGGGGGACGTCTGGCGTGCCACGGACCTGGTGCTGGGTCGTCAGGTCGCGGCGAAGATCCTGCTTCCCGCGTTGGTCTCCGATCCCGACTTCATCGCCCGGTTCCGCGCCGAGGCGCGGATCATGGCGTCGCTGCGCAACCCGGGCATCGTGCAGGTCTTCGACTGCGGCGAGGACGAACTGCCCGACGGCGGCCGGGCCGACTACCTGGTCATGGAGTTCGTCGACGGCGAGCCGCTGTCCAGGCGGATCGAGGCGGCCGGGCAGCTCGAGGTCGCCGAGACGATGTCGATCGTGGCGCAGGTGGCCCAGGCCCTGCACGCCGCGCACTCCCGGGGCATCGTGCACCGGGACGTCAAGCCGAGCAACCTGCTGGTGCAGGCGGACGGCACGGTGGTCCTCGTCGACTTCGGGGTGGCCCGGTCGACGAACGTGACCAGCATCACCAGCACGAACGCGGTGCCCGGCACCGCCCTCTACATGGCCCCCGAGCAGGCCGCCGGCCGCCCGGTCTCCGGTGCCACCGACATCTACGCGCTCGGCGCCGTCGCCTACTGCTGCCTCACCGGCACGCCGCCGTTCACCGGTGACAACCCGCTCCAGGTGGCCGTTCGGCACCTGGACGACGAGCCCCCGGAGCTGCCGGAGGAGATCCCGCCCGTGGTCCGCGAGCTGGTCGCCCGGGCGCTCGCCAAGGATCCGGCCGACCGCTACCCCACCGGCGCGGCGATGGCCCAGGCCGCCCGGGCGGCGATCGCCGAGTCGCCCACCGCGATGGTGCCCATGGCGCTGCGCGGCGCGGGCGGCCCGACGACCACCCGGGACGACCTGACCGTCGCGGCGCCGCGCGCCGCGACGGCGCCGGGCGGCCGCCGGGCCCGGCGGGGGACGCTGGTGGGCGCGCTGGCCGCGGTGCTGGTGGCGCTGGCCGCCCTGGGCGCGGCGCTCGGCGCGGCGCGCAACACCGGCGAGCCGGCCACCAACTACCAGACGACGCCCCCGGCGGTCGCCCCCAGCGACTCCGTCGGCGACACCGCGGTCACCGAGGCGCCCCCGACGAATCCCGGTCGCACCCACCGGCCGGCCGGGCCCGTGAGGCCGTCCGCGTCGGTCTCGGCGACGCCCACCCCGTCCCCGAGCGCCTCGGTGGAGCCGACTCCTTCCCCGGACCCGTCCACCACGCCGAGCGCACCGTCCACGGAGCCGACCACGGCGCCGCCGACCGACTCGACGCCCCCGACCGTCCCCCCGACGAACCCGCCGGCCGCCGGTGTCGGGGCTCAGCAGCCGGCCGGGGCCAACTGAGGCGAGCCCGGGACGCCAGGGGGGCCGGAGCGGAATCCGGTCACTCCCCGCCGAGGGCGGCCACCACCGGGCGAGACAGCGCCCGCCGGGCCGGCAGGACGGAGGCGGCCAGGGCGGCCAGGGCCGCCACCGCGACGACCAGGCCGAGCCGACCCCACGGCAGCACCAGGGTGAAGTCGCCGCTGATCCGGGCGACGACGGCCATCGCGCCGGCCGCGACGCCGGTGCCCAGCGCGACGCCGAGCAGGGTGCCGACCAGCGCGGTGAGCACCGCCTCGACCGCGAGCACCGCCCGCATCCCGCCCCGGGTCAGGCCCACGGCCCGCAGCACCGCGTTCTCCCGGGTGCGTTCCACGACCGACAGGCTGAGCGTGTTGGCCACGCCGACCAGGGAGATCACCACGGCCAGGCCGAGCAGCGCGGTGACGAACGCCAGCACCATGTCCACCGTGCCGGTCAGCATCTTCTTGTACGCGCCCTGGTCCAGCACGTTGACCGTCGGGTAGTTCCCGAGCACCGACTCGAGGGCCCCCCGAGCGGTGGCCGGGGAGACACCGTCGGCGGGATCGACCTCCGCCAGGTAACCCCGCTCGGCGGGGAAGAGCCGCGCGAAGTCGGCGTCGGTCACGTCGACCACGTGCCCGGCCGGCACCGGGCTGCCGGCCAGCACGGGCCCCTCGTCGGCGACCACCGCCGCCACCCGGAACGGTCGACCGGCCAGCGTGACCGTCGAACCGACCCGCCAGCCCTTCGCCGCGGCCAGCTCGCGGTGCACCAGCACCGATCCCGGCGCCAACCCGGTCGGGTCGCCGGAGTCCACCGCGGTGAGCGTCCGCCGGACCAGCTTCGGGTGGGCGGCCCGCAGCTCGACGCCGCCGACCACCCGGCTGCGCTGCTCGTGCACCACCCCCAGTTCCGGGCGGGCGGACAGCTCGCCCAGCAGCGGGGCCGGCAGCTCCCCGCCGATCGCGGTCACCAGGAAGTCCACCCCGATCTGCCGGTCCACGGCACCCTCGATGCTGGCCTTCGCGCTGCCCGCGCCGACGACGAACGCCGACACCAGGCCGATCCCGATCACCATGGCGGTGGCGGTCGCAGCCACCCGGCGCGGGTTGCGGACCGCGTTCGCCACCGCCAGCCCGGCGGTGGCGCCGAGCAGCCGGCGGACCGGCCAGCCGAGCCCCCGGACCAGCGCCGGCACCAGCACCGGGCCGAACAGCACGATGCCCAGAAAGGCCAGCACCCCGCCCGCGGCGACCAGCGGCAGCTGACCGGTCTGACCGGCACCGACCAGTGCCGCCAGCCCGGCGGCGAGGACCAGCGCGCCGGCCGCCAGCCGGACCCGACCGGCCCGCCGGGCCGGCTGCACGGCCGCGTCGGTCAGCGCGGCCACCGGGGCGACCCGGGTGCCCTGCCAGGCCGGTACGGCGGCGGACACCACCGTCAGCAGCGTGCCGAGACCGAGGCAGAGCAGCACCGTACGGACGGTGACGGTGAGCGCGCCGGAGACCGGGGCGTCCAACGCGGACAGCAGCGCGCCGAGCCCCACGGCCAGCCCGACGCCGGCGAGCACGCCGGCCGCCGAGGCGAGCAGCCCGGTCAGCGCCGCCTCCGCCAGGGCGGCCCGGAAGACCTGCCCCCGGGTGGCGCCGACCAGCCGCAGCAACGCGGTCCGCCGGATCCGCTGGGCGAGCACGATGGCGAAGGTGTTGGCGATGACGAAGCCGGCCACCACCACCGCCACGGCGGCGAATGTCATCAGGAACAGCCCGAACTGCCGACCGTCGCGGACCGCGTCGGTGACCGCCTCGTCGAGGATGGTCTGCCGGTCCTTGACCGGCACGCCCGGGCCGACGACCGCGCGGACCCGGTCGGCCAGCGCCTCCCGGTCCACGCCGGGTCGGGCGGCCACCATGATCCGGCCGTACCCGGGCTCGCCGCCGACGCGCAGCGCGTCCGCGCCGACCAGCCCGAGGTACGGACCGCCGACGTCCCGGGTCGTGCCAGCCACGTCGACCGTGCCGACCAGGGTGTACGGCCGCGCCGGCCCCCCGGACCCGCCGATCCGCACCGGGCTGCCGAGGGTGAAGCCCTGGTCGGCGACGGTGGGGGCGTCGAGCACCAGCTCGCCCGGGCGCTGGGGCAGCCGCCCGGCGACCACGTCGTACGACTGGAGGGCCGGGTCGGTGGGGATGGCGGCCAGGACGGCGTAACCGAGCACGGGCCGGCCGTCGGTGCCGACGATCCCGGCGGTCCCGGTCAGCTCCCCGTCGGCGGCGGCCACCCCGTCGACGGCGCGGACCCGGTCGACCACAGTGGGCGGCAGGGGCTTGTCCCCGGCGTACGCGGCCAGGTCGGTGTGCCGGTCGAAGGCACCGGCCCGGGCGTACGCCCCGGCGCGCATTCCGTCGGTGAAGATCAGGGTGCCGGCGACGAAGGCGACGCCGAGGACGATGGCCAGCGAGGAGAGCAGCAGGCGCAGCCCGTCCGCGCGGACCTGGCGCACGGTGAGGCGCAGCATCCCGCTCACCGCCCCGCCGGCACGGCCGGCTCGAGGCGGGCCAGCGCGTCGAGCACCTGCGCGGCGGTCGGGGCGTGCAGCTCGTCGACCAGCCGGCCGTCGGCGAGGAAGACCACGCGGTCGGCGTGGGCGGCGGCCACCGGGTCGTGGGTCACCATCACCACCGTCTGGCCGAGGGTGTCGACCGCCTCGCGGAGCAGCCGCAGCACCTCCGCCCCGGAACGGGAGTCGAGGTTTCCGGTCGGCTCGTCGGCGAAGATCACCCAGGGCCGGGCGACCAGGGCGCGGGCCACGGCCACCCGCTGCTGCTGGCCGCCGGAGAGCTCGGCGGGCCGGTGGCCGAGCCGGTCGGTGAGGCCAACCGCGGCCACCACCTGCCGCAACCAGCCGGGGTCGGGTCGCCGGCCGGCGATGGCCAGCGGCAGCACGATGTTCTCCTCGGCGGTGAGGGTCGGCAGCAGGTTGAACTTCTGGAAGACGAAGCCGACCCGGTCCCGCCGGAGCAGGGTCAGCCGGCGGTCGTCGAGCCGGGCGAGATCGGCGTCGCCGATCCGCACCGTCCCGGCGGACGGTCGGTCCAGGCCGGCCAGGCAGTGCAGCAGGGTGGACTTGCCGGAGCCGTACTCCTTGCGCAGTTCGCGGGTGGTGACGGCGACGCCGGTGGGCGGGGTTGCGGACACGTGGTGCTCCTGTCGGACCCGATCATCTTTCGAGTCCGACGCTATGTCCGACACCCCGTTGTCGATCTCCACCTGCGCGCTCGACCTCGGTACGCCCCGGGTCGCCCCGGATCGGGTCGACCCCTACGACTCAGGTCGTACGCCGGGTCAGCCGCCGGGGGTGACCAGCCCGCTCTCGTACGCCAGCACCACCGCCTGCACCCGGTCACGGAGCTGCAGTTTCGCCAGGATCCGACCGACGTGCGTCTTCACCGTCGCCTCGGCCACGTGCACCCGGGCGGCGATCTCCGCGTTGGACAGTCCCTGCGCCACCAGCAGCAGCACCTCCCGCTCCCGCTCGGTGAGCTGGGCCAGCCGCGGGTCCTCGGTGGGGCCGGGGCCGAGCTGGCCGGCGAACCGGTCGAGCAGCCGCCGGGTCACCGACGGGGCCACCACCGAATCGCCCTCGGCGACCACCCGGATCGCGCCGAGCAGCTCCTCGGGCGGCACGTTCTTCAGCAGGAACCCACTGGCGCCCGCCCGCAGCGCGGCGAACGCGTCCGCCTCGGTGTCGAAGGTGGTGAGCACCAGCACCCGGGGCCGGCGGTCGGCCGGCCGGGCGACGATCCGGCGGGTCGCCTCCACCCCGTCCATGGTGGGCATCCGCAGGTCCATCACCACCACGTCGGCCTCGACCCGGTCCAGCACGCGCAGCGCGTCGGCGCCGTCGATCGCCTCGCCGACCACCTCGAGGTCGGGCTGCGAGTCGAGCACCATGCGGAACCCAGCGCGCACCAGCGCCTGGTCGTCGACGATGACCACGCGGACGGTCACTCCGCCACCTCTGTTCGGACGCTCACACCGCCTCCTCTTCCGTGCCGGGTGCCGACGGTAGCGGCAACCGCGCCTCGACCCGCCATCCCCCGGCCAGCGTGGGGCCGGCGGCGAGGCTGCCGTCGTACACCCCGACCCGCTCGCGCATGCCGACCAGGCCGTGCCCGCCGGACGGCGCCGGCCGGACCGCCGGACGGCCGCGCCCGTCGTCGACGGCCCGGACCACGACGGCGTCCGGGGACCAGTCGAGGTCCAGCGCGACGGACGCGCCCACCCCGGCGTGCTTGAGCGTGTTGGTCAGCGACTCCTGCACCACCCGGTAGACGGTCAGCTCCAGGCCGGGCGGCAGGGCCGGCGGCTCACCGGTGGTGGCGTAGGCGATCTCCAGGCCGGCGGCGCGGAACCGGTCCAGCAGGTCGGGCAGTTCGACCACCGCCGGCCGGCGGTGCGCCGGCTCGGCCGCCGCGCCCGGCGCGGCCGCCGGCTCCGGCCGGCTCGGCTCCCGCAGTACGCCCACCAGCCGGCGCATCTCCTCCAACGCCTGCCGCCCGGTGTCCGCCACCACCTTGGCCGCCTCGCGGGCGGTGGCCGGGTCCCGGTCGATGGTGAACCGCACGCCGTCGGCCTGCACGATCATCACCGCCATGCTGTGCGCGACCACGTCGTGCAACTCCCGCGCGATCCGGGTGCGCTCCTCGGCCACCGCAGCCCGCGCCTCCGCCTCCCGCTCCCGCTCCAAAGTCGTGGCCCGCTCCTCCAGGCTCAGCACGTAGAGCCGGCGGGTCCGCACGTTCAGCCCGACCAGCCAGACCGCCCCGGTGACCGTCCCGAACCAGATCGCACTGGCCCACCACGCGGCCGGTCCGGGCACCTGGAGTGCGGCCAGCACCACGCCGACCGCGGCCACGACTCCGGCGATCACCCCGTCCCGGAGCCGATCGGCGTACTTGACCACGCTGTAGAGGGCGATCAGCACGCCGACGTCGTAGGCCAGTGGACCCCAGTGGGCGAGCACCTGGGTCAGCGCGAGCGCGGCCACCGCAGCCGCCACCGCCGACGGATGGGTCCGCCGGAACAGCAGGGCCAGCGCCATCGCGACCCCGACGGTGGTCGCCTTCCAGCCGCCGGGCTGGGCCACCACTCCGGCGACGGCGAGCAGCGCCACCAGCCCGGAGACGGCGACGTCAAAGGCGACGCTCCGCAACGGGCGGCCGAAGATCATGCGGTCCACGGTCACTCAGCGTACGGGGTGTGCTGCCCGTCGATACTTGCCCGTACGCCTCCGCGAAGCCGGCTGCCGCGAGTGGACGACGGTGACCGTGCCCCGCGTCGGCACGTACACCCTTGGCGGCCGACGCCGGCCGGGCACCGGAGAGCGGCTTTGGAGCTGATGTCGCCAACGACTCACCGGTGCCGGCCGCCACCCCGCATCGGGGCTGGTGGCCCCCGGCCCGGGCCACGCTTGAGTCGTTTGCGATATCAGCTCGAAAGCGTGGTTCACCAACAACCGCTCCGGGCCATCTCAGCCCGACGACCCACCTGCCACACCCCCGAGCGTTGCGGCTCAGGTCGGGGCGTCGAGACTGCCGACCAGCGGGGTGGGGTCGGCCACCGCGTACAGCCGCCAGTGCGGGTCCGACCAGACCTGGCTAAGGTCCGGCAGCCCGGCCTCGACCACCGCGATCGACGTCGATCCGGCCTCAGGGGGCAGCCGCCGCGGCTGGGTCCTGCTGCTTCGGCTGCCGTCGGCACCTGGCGCAGGCGACCAGCAGGGCGGCGGTGACCGGAAGCGCGAAGAGACCGATGGACGCCAGCGCCAGCAGGTTGAACCCGGCCAGGAGCCCGGTCAGCGCCCACGCGGACGGCATCGAGCGCAGCCACAGCGCGCACCCGACAAGGACAGTCGCCAGCAGGGGCACGCCGAGTCCGACCGCGGCACCTGGACCGTTCACACCCACGACCGTGCCCGATCCTCGCGTGACCTCACCCGAGGCTGACACGGTCTCCGAGTTGTAGACCGGGGCGACGAACCCCGCGACGACGAGCACGATGCCGTAAGCGGCGGCGAGCAGCAATGCAACCGACGCGCCGCGACCCAGGCGCGTCCCAGCCGAGGTCACGATGCTCGTCCTTCTGCCTCCACGCCCCAATCCTCCGCTCCCGCGGCCTCGCTGTCAGCACCGAAACGGAACCGGGACGGCGTAGGCATCCCGGGCGTGCGTCAACGACCGAGTACGAGGTAGGCGAGGCCCAGCACGCCGCGGTAGATGCTGACGTACTCGCGCAGCCGGGCGTCGAGTTCCTCGCGGACCTCGGTCGCGCGGGGGTCCTCCGGGTGCGCCAGCAGCCACTCCTGCCGGCCGGCGCGCCAGGTCGACTCAAAGTCGTCCCACTCTCGCTGGTCGGCGGTGCCGAAATGGAGGACTCGCCAGCCCAGCCCACGCGCCTGCTCGATGAGATCCGCGAGCGGCACGGTGTCTTTCCCGAAGATCTCCAGAGCCGCATCCGTGGGTGGGCGCTCCCAGTACGCGTCCCCGAACAGGAGCCGGCCACCGGGCCGCACGAGCTCGGCGAGCGCCTTGAGGGCATCGGCCGTCCCGCCGAAGGCATGCGCGGCGCCAACGCACACGACACGGTCGGCTGGCTCCCGCCAGGCCGCCGCTTCCCCCTTGACGAAGGTGACCTGCCGGTCCAGTGAGCGGCCGGCGGCCACTGTCCGCCCCCGGGCGAGAGCTGCATCATCCGTATCGACACCGATGCCCGTCGTCACAGCTGTGTCGGTCACGCCTCCGGCGGCAACCGCCCTGATTAGTAGCTCGCCCCACCCGCAGCCGAGGTCAAGCACGCGCGCGCCGGGCCGGATGTCCAGCCGCTGCAGCAGCAGCGCGGCGTGTTCCTCCGACAGCGGCGTGTTCCAGCGCATCCGCACATAGCGCGAAGCGGCGAGGTCGTCGGTCGTCTGCATCCGTCGAGGGTGCCAAGTCTTGATCGACGGCGCATGCCGGTTTCGCGACCGCCACGGCATGTCCCATGCCAGGGCGACGACGGTGGCCGGCGGGTCAGGACGCGGTCAGCTCGCGCATGCGCGTGATCTCGACGGACTGCTCGGCGGCGACCGAGTTGGCGAACTCCTGCATCGTCTGGTCCACGCCGACCTTGAGCAGGTCGGTGGCCATCACCACGGCACCCTCGTGGTGCTCGGTCATCATCCGGACGAAGAGGCGGTCGAAGTCGGCGCCGCGGGCGGCGGCGAGCTGCCGCATCGCCTCCGGGGACTGCATCCCGCGCATCGTGCCGTGGTCGTGGCCGGGGACCTCGGCAGGCAGACCCCGGGCGGCGAGCCACGCCCGCAGCACGCCGATCTCGGGCTGCTGGGCGGCCTGGATCCGGTCGGCGACCGCGCGTATCCGGGGGTCGGCGGCCCGGTCCGGGGCGAGGGCGGCCATCTCCACGGCCTGCTGGTGGTGCGGGATCATCATCCGGACGAACCAGACGTCGAGGCTGTTGTAGCGGGGCGTCGAGGTGTCCCGCACCTCCTGGGCCGGGCGGGTCACCGCCGGCTCCCCCGGTCGTCCGGGCACGATGACCGGCGGCGCCTCCACCGTCGGTGACGGGCTCGACCCGGCGGCGCGGACGGCGTCCGGACGGTCAGGCTGGTGCCACAGCGTCAGGCCCAGCGCGCCGAGCGCCAGGACCACAACTGTTACGACGATCAGGACGCGTCCACGTTGGCCGGTCATGCGTCAACCCCCTCCGATCGAGGTGACAGCGATCCTAACCAGCGATAAAGGACCGTCAATGTGACGCAGGCCACATTGATCCCCATCAGCTGACGGTAAGGTATCCACAATCGTCATCCCCTTTCGAAGGGTTTCGCCGATGGTCAGATCGCACACGTCCAAGTCCCGTCGTCTCCGGATCGGCAGCCTTGCCGCCGCCGGTCTCCTCCTCGCCGCCGTCGCCGCTCCGGCCAGCGCGCAGGCCACCCCACGGCTCGCCGCCGAACCGGCCACCGTGGACAGCGCCAGCACCGGGCTCGGCGTCGATGAGATCTCCAGCAGCCCGAACCTCCGTCAGATCGCCAACCTGCCAAAGCAGGGACCGTTCGACAGCGAGAGCGCCCTCAACAGCGACCTCGCATTCCAGGGGCCGTTCGCCTACGCCGGCAACTACAACGGCTTCACCATCTACAACATCGCGAACCCGGCCGCACCGAAGGTCATGTCGCAGGTGCTCTGCCCAGGTTCCCAGAACGACGTCTCCGTCTACGGTGACCTGCTCTTCCTCTCCACCGACTCGTCGCGCAGCGACGACTCCTGCGCCAGCGCGTCCCAGTCGGCGAGCATCAAGGCGTCCTGGGAGGGCATCAAGGTCTTCGACATCAGCGACAAGAAGAATCCGCGCTACATCAAGTCCGTCGAGACGGACTGCGGCTCGCACACGCACACCCTGGTGCCGGCCAAGGACGGCCTCTCCGTCTACCTGTACGTCTCCTCGTACAGCCCGTCGGCGGCCTTCCCCGACTGCCAGCCGCCGCACGACTCGATCTCCATCGTGAAGGTGCCGCTGGAGACGCCCACCGACGCGGCGGTGGTGGCAACGCCGAACCTCTTCCCGGACGGCGGGTACGCGGGCCGCCCGGGCGGCTCGGCAACCACCGGCTGCCACGACATCACCGTCTACCCGCAGAAGGACCTGGCCGCCGGCGCCTGCATGGGCGACGGCATCCTGATGGACATCTCCAACCGGGAGGCGCCCCGGGTGATCAACCAGGTCCGGGACACGACCAACTTCGCCTTCTGGCACTCGGCCACCTTCAACAACACCGGCACCAAGGTCGTCTTCACCGACGAACTGGGTGGCGGCGGCGGGGCGACCTGCAACGCCACCGTCGGGCCGAACCGCGGCGCGGACGCCATCTTCGACATCACCGGCGCCGGTGATGCGCGGACGATGACTTTCCGGAGCTACTACAAGATCCCCCGGACGAACGGCGACACCGAGAACTGCGTCGCCCACAACGGCTCGCTGATCCCGGTGCCCGGACGCGACATCATGGTCCAGGCCTGGTACCAGGGTGGGATCTCGGTCTGGGACTTCACCGACTCGGCCAACCCGAAGGAGATCGGCTACTGGGAGCGGGGGCCGCTCTCGGACACCCGACTGATCGTCGGTGGGTCCTGGTCGTCGTACTACTACAACGGTCACATCTACTCCAATGACATCCAGAAGGGCCTGGACGTGGTGGAGATCGACCAGGCGTCCATCCCGGGCGCCAAGACGAGGCACTTCACCCGGCTCAACGTGCAGACCCAACCCGACTACCGGGACTGACGTCCCACCGTCCGCGGGCCCGGCCACCGCATCCGCGGGGCCGGGCCCGTCGGCTGTCAGCTCATGGGCAGCCGGTAGCTGCGCTCCCCGCCGCCGGTCGGGACCACCCGCACCTCGCCGCTGCGCAGCCCGTACGTCACCGACCAGCGGGTGTGCGGCTGCCGCACCGAGTCCAGCACGCGCAGCGCGGTCGGGGCGTCCACCGTCCCGCCGGCGGCGTCCAACGCCTTCGCCAGCAGCCCGTACCGGTGATCTCGCCGCAACTCCTTGTCGGGCACGCCGGCAGCCTGGACGTTGGTCAGCGCCCGCCAGGGACCGCGCTTCCGGTCAGCCCGCATGACGCCGTCGACGAACTCCACCACCGCCGAGGCGCCGGTGGCGTCGGCCAGCAGGTAGTGCAGCGCCGGCCCCCCGGCGAAGTCCAGGTTGTAGCGCTCGAACACCGCGATCGCCTCGTCCACCGTGGCCGCCGAGTCCAGCACCAGGCGCAGGATCCGCACCGAGCCGACGGTCGGGCGGCCCGGCACCGGCCGGGCGGTCGCCGCGTCGTCGGCCGCCAGCCCCACCGCCAGGCCCCGCTCGTTCATCCCGTCGAAGGGCAGCAGCGGCGCGTTGAGCAGCCGGCGGTCGCCGGTCGGATCGGCGCCGACGCCGAGGTAGGCGATGTCCACCAGGGAGATCGAGGCGTACGCGTCCGGCGGGTCGGCCCGCAGCACCAGCGCCGGGTTCGGCTCCCAGTCGAAGTTCCGGGCGAACAGCGGCTGGTTCCGGTCACCCAGCGCGGCAAAGAGCGAACAGCCGAACGGGCTCGCCTGCGGGGTGCCGGCGACGCCCGCCATCGGGTCGTAGTCCCCCACGTAGGTCATCTCGTACAGCGGCAGGTCGTCGACCTTGCGGAGACTGGCCAGCGTGCGCTCCACCTGACCCGGATCCTGCCGGGAGGCGGTGGGGACGGCCCCCGGCGTCGGGCTCCCGCCGGCGTTCGGCGCGGCCGCCAGCGGCGCCGGGCTCGGCCTGCTCTCCGCACAGCCGGTGGTGAGGAGCAGCAGGGCCAGACCGGTGGCGAGCGATGTCCTGCGCATGTCCGCGACGCTAGAAGAGCCAGCGACGATTGTCCATCCGGTCAGCCGGGCGGGATGCGGGACAGCTGCGCCTCGATCGCCGCCGGATTCAGGGCGGGACGTCCACCGGGATGGCCGACGGTGGCCCCGGCCGCGGCGACCGCGTACCGGGCGACCTCGGGGTACGCCTCGCCGCGCAGCAGGCCAGCGGTGAGCGCGGCGACGAAGGCGTCCCCGCCGCCGGTGCTGTCCACCATGGGCGTCTCGGACAGCGGCACGAAGAGTTCCCCGTCCGGCCAGACGAAGGCGTTCCCCTCCCGCGCCACCTCGACGGCGACCAGCCCGGGCCCCCGGGCCAGCAGGTCCCGGCCGGCGCGTAGCCCCGCCTCGGCGTCCTTCGGCGGATCGCCCACGAGCAGCCCGGCGTCCCGGGCATCGGCCCGGAAGACGTCGGCGAGGGCGAGCAGGTCCGCCGCGCCGGCCGGGTCGTCCGGCGCGCCGTCGAGCACCACCATCCGGTCGGCGGTACGGGCGCAGCGGGCCGCCGCGAGCGTGGCGGGCAGCGGCTGCTGGAGCTGGACGACCACCGCCCGGGCCGCCCGCAGCACCTCCTCGGCACCGGTCACGTCCGCCTCGGTCAGCAGGGTCGCCTCGGGGATGTCCTCCAGGTAGCGCCAGTGCGCCCGGGCGTCGACCACGTCGACGATCAGCGCGCTGGGCGTGTCGGCGCGGCGCAGCACCGGGGCGACGTCGATGCCGTCGCTGCGGGCCCGGCCCAGCAGCCGGTCGCCGACCTCGTCCTCACCGACCACGCCGAGCAGCCCCACCCGCGCGCCGAGCTGGGCGAGCCCGACGGCCTGGTTGGCCCCCTTACCGCCGAGCAGCTCCCGCCGGCACCGGACGGGAGCCGTGGCGGACGGGCCGGGCACCTCGTCCACCAGCAGGACGAGATCCCGCACCACCTGCCCCACCACGATCGCGTCGAGTCCGGCCATGCCGCGCTGATACCCGGGCCACCGCCGGTCACGCCCTGCTACGGCCGAACGACTGCGAACATGAAGCAGCCGTACACCACGTTGCGGCTGTGCAGACGGTCCACCGCCGGGTCGGCGAAGAGCTCCGCGATCACCGCCTCCGGGTCCCCGCCGTCGTGCCGCCGGCCGCCGACGATCCGCCCCCGCCGGTCGTACGCCCGGAGCACCTGGGGCCGTCCCCGCCAGTCGGCCGGGTACCCCGTCACGTCCGCCCGGCCGGGGCAGTCGACGGCGTGCGCGAAGATCGGCCCGACCTCCCGGTACGGCCCGGCCGGAATGGGCGGGGCGTACCCGAACAGCAGCAGCGGCTCGCCCGGGGTGGCGTCACGGAGGCAGCAGCGCAACGGCTCGCCGCCCTCGGCGCAGCACCGCTCCAGCGGCTGGCCGCAGGCGTCGCGGCCGGTGCGCCGCACCTCGGCCAGCACCGGTGGGGGCACGGGCCGGATCAGGTAACCGGTGGTCGTCTTCATGTCCCCAGCCTGGCCCGTGGTGGGGCGGTCGGCTGGCGGCGATCGGACTTCGCGTTGCGGCCGCCCTGGGCCGCTCGGCACGGGCCGCCCCCCTCGGGCGGCCCGTGCCCTGGTCAGCGTCGGGAGACCGGGATCTGCAGTTCGGTCACGCCCTTCTCCGGCGCCTCCTGGCAGTAGTCGAGGTAGACCTCGCGGGCGTACCCCTCGGCCCGCCAGCCGTTCTCCTCGATCCACCGGGCCAGCACCTCCATGCTGGCCTCGACCTCGTCCATCGACCCGTGGTGCACCAGCGTCGCGGCCGTGGGCAGCGCGGGCAGGTCGACGACGGCGAAGTCCCGGGACACCGACGGGTCGACGCCGACGGTCGCCCCGGCGTGCACCACGACCGCTTCCCCCTCGCCCACCGGCTCATACCAGGCGATGGCCGGCCCGGTGAGGCGCACCCGCGCCTCGTCCAGCCGGCGGAACAGTTCCGGGTAGAGCGGCTGGATCACCGGGCCGATGTCCGGCGTCTCGTAGCTTGCGGCGACCGCGGTCAGTTCCGCGATCCGCACCGCCGGAATTTCCTTGAGCACGACGTCCTTCGTGGTCATCCGACCCTCCGTCTCGAGCATCCGGAGCCTCGCCTCGATCCCGGCCAGCCGGGCGGTGTCCGCGGCCACCTGCGCCGCGAGCTGGGCGCGGCGCAGCCGCAGCATGCCCCGCAGCTCGGCGGCGTCCAAGTCGTCGTCGAGGACGGCGCGGACCTGGTCCAGGGTGAGCCCCAGGTCCTTCAGGGCTATCACCCGGTTGAGTCGGCCCAGCTGCGCCGCGCGGTAGTAGCGGTAACCGGTGTGCGGATCGACGACGGCCGGACGGAGCAGCCCGATGCCGTCGTAGTGCCGCAGCATCCGGACCGACACCCGGCCGAGTGCGGCGAATTCTCCGATGGTGAACATGGCCCCCTCACGCTCGCCCCTGACACGGTGTCAGAGTCAAGCGCGGCCGTCACCGGCGGGACGCGACACGCCGGGTGGCGCGGGGGCCAACCAGCCGGCGGACCATCGGCACGGCGTTCCACTTCGCCGCGCCGACCAGGTCCCGCGCGTGCTCCAGCACCGTGTAGTCGGACCGGGCCAGGCCGTCGGCGATCGCCCGGTCCAGATCGTTGCCGCAGCGGGTGAGCACGCTGTCGAAGTCGCGGCGGACCGGTTCGAGCAGGTCGTAGCCGAAGGAGCGGTGCAGGCGGGCGAAGAGCGGCTTGTAGAGCCGGGCCCGCTCGTGCAGCCCGGACGAGTAGGACATCGGGTTCTTCGGGCGTCGGCGGATGTAGTCGGGCAGCACGTCGGCGAAGGCCCGCCGGACGATCCACTTCTCCTGGCCGTCACGCATCTTCAGGTCGAGGGGGATGCGCATCGCCAGCTCCAGCACGCTCAGGTCGAGGAAGGGCACCCTGGCCTCCACGCCGTGGTCCATGCTGGCCCGGTCCACCCGCTGCAACTCGGTCCGGCACAGGTTGCGGATCTTGTGCAGCACGAGCCGGCGGGACTGCTCCGGGCCGACCTGGCGGTACATCGGGTAGCCGCCGAACAGCTCGTCCGAGCCGTCCCCGGTGAGCACCACCTTGACGCCCAGCTCGTGCAGGCGCCGGAAGATCGGCACCGAGACCACGGCGTTGATGATGTCCCCGTACTCGGTCAGCTCGGAGATCCGGATCGCCTCCCGGATGTCGGCCAGCCGGATGTCCCGCGGGCGCAGCTCGATCACCTCGTGCGGCACCCCCAGGTCGGCGGCGAGCCGCCGGGCGTACACCACGTCAGGGCTGTCCGGCACGCCAACGGTGACCGCCACGCAGTCCGGGTGCAGCTGCCGGGCGTGCAGCAGAGCGAGCGCGCTGTCCAGTCCACCGGAGAGGACCACGCCGACGGTGAGGTCGGTGTCGAGCCGCATCCGGATGCTGTCGGTGAGCGCGACCCGGACGAGCAGGGCGGCCTCGTCCGGGTCGTCGATCACCGGCAGCCCGGCGCCCAGGCGGAGCAGGTCCACGTGCGGGCGCAGCCGGACCCGCCCGTCGGGCTCGGCCCAGCCGTGGTGCCCGGGCGGCACCTCGCTGATCGGCGCGCCGTGCCCGACCAGGGCCTTCACCTCCGAGGCGAGATGCAGGCAGCCCGGGCCGCGGGACCAGTAGAGGGGCTTCACCCCGACCGGGTCACGGGCCAGGTACGCCCGACCGGTGGCCCGCTCCACCACGGCGAAGGCGTACTCCCCGCGCAGCCGGTGCACCGCCTCCTCGCCCCAGTGCTGGAACGCGGCGAGCACCACCTCGGTGTCGCTCGCGCTGCGGAAGGGGTACCCGAGCCGCGCCAACTGCGAGCGCAGCTCGTGGTGGTTGAAGATCTCGCCGTTGTAGCAGAGCAGGTGCCGTTCGTCGGGTGAGACCCAGGGCTGCACCGCCCGCTCGCGGTCCACGATCGGCAGCCGGCGTACGCCGACGAGCAGGCCGTTCTCCTGCCGGGTCTCGGTCACCTCGCCCCGCGGGGCGAGGACGGCGAGCATCCGGCGGAAGGTGGCCGGGTCGGCCTCCGGCCCGATGCTCACCGCGATCCCGCACATGCCCGTCACATCCCCATCTCGACCTCGTACGCCCGCCGGAACCGGCGGCGGGCGTCGGGCGCGAGGCAGAGGTGCCAGGCCTGGCCCTCGTCGACCACGTTGATCTCGCCGGCCTCCTGCCGGGCCAGCAGCAGGTCGACCAGGGTCTCCCGGACGCCGAAGCGCCGGAACCAGGCCATCTCCACATCGGCCGCCCAGCCGAGGCAGTGCCCGCTGGGCACCATGGCGGCGTACCCCAGGCGGCGCAGCCGGTACTGGTGCTCGGCGCTGCGGGCGAGGCTGGTGACCCAGAGCGGCGGGGTGCCCGGCGGGGTGGCCAGGGCGAATTCCCGGCCGATGTCGTTGAGCAGGGCCACCACCTCGCGCCGGGCCCGGCGGAACATCAGCCCGGCGGTGCGCGGGGTCGCGTCGGGCAGCAGCCGCCGGCGTACCGCTCGCAGCCCGCGGCTGAGGACGCCGGCGGGCTGTTCCTGGTAGCGGAAGGCGAGCAGGCCGCGGCGGCGCAGCCACTCCAGGTCGACCAGGTCGATGCTGGTGTTGACCTGGCTGTCGGTGAGGAAGGTCGGACTGTCCCGCCACCACATCACGTCGATGCGGGAGAGCAGGTAGATCCGGACCAGCGCGGTGAGGTCGTGCGCCGAACTGCGGGCGTTGGGCTGGTAGCGGGTCATCTCCAGCAGCAGGGTCTCCCGGGCGCCGACGAACCCCTGCGACGTGGCGTCGAGGACCGCGGCGATGGCCGGCTCGCGTAGCCGCTGGTCCAGCAGCACCTGGCGGGCGGTGGTCGAGGGTGCGTCCGCCAGGGCGCCCACCTCGACCAGCAGCTCCGCCACCGCCGCCCGGTAGGCGGCCAGGTCCGGCGCACCGGCGGGCCGGCGCCCGGCGGCCGGGGGCAACCGGCGGGCGGGTGCGGTGGCCGCGACGGTGGGCCCGGGCTGCTGGCCGGGGCTTCGGCTGGGCACACGCATGGTCGGGTCCCCTCTCCGGGCAGGACACGGTGTGGTCGAAGTCACCGTAAATGCCAGGAACGGGAGGTCCCCGAACAATCCTCCTATCTCCCCCTAAGGAAGACGAGCCGCCGCGTCCGGTCCGGAAAGCGCCTGCACCCAGCCGTACGCCGGCGCGGCGGGCAGGTCGGCGTCCCGGCCGGTCCGGACCGCGTCGGCGAGGTGCAGCGCGGCGCCCAGAGCGGCCCGGAACAGCAGCGAGCCGGTGCTGACCCGGGCCACGGCGAGCCGGCCCAGGTCGGCCAGGCCCGGCCCGCCCGGCCGGTGCAGCACGTTCAGGGGCCGGCCGGCCTCGACCGCCAGCCGCTCGACGAGGTCGTCCGGCGCGCCGGGGACGAAGAAGCCGTCGGCCCCGGCCACCCGGTACGCCCGGGCCCGGTCCAGGGCCTCCGCCAGCGCCTCAGGCACGCCCAGCCACCAGGCGTCGGTGCGGGCGTTGACGAAGAGCTCCGGCACCGCGGCCTTCACCGCCGCGATCTTGGCGGCGGTCAGCTCCGGCGGTGCCAGGCTCCCGTCCGGGCGGCCGTCCTCCAGGTTCACGCCCACCACGCCGAGCGCGGCCAGCTCGGCGACGTAGTCGGCGACCGCGTCCGGGTCGTCGCTGAACCCGCCCTCGACGTCCACCGTGAGCAGCACCGGCAGGTCGCGCAGCCGCCGGGCGAGGTCGAGGTTCTCAGCCCGGGTGGCCCCGGCCGCGTCCGGCTTCCCGCCGGCAGCGGCGACCCCGAGGCTGGTGGTGCCGATCGCCGGATGCCGCCGGGCCGCCAGCGCCGCCGCGGAGGCGTGGTCCCAGGCGTTGGGCAGCAGCAGCGGCCGGCCCGGCCGGTGCAGGGCGTGGAAGGCGGTGGTGCGCTCACTCATCGGACGGTCACCTCGATCTTGGTGGGGACGCGCAGGGTGGGGTGGGCCGGGTAGCCGACCGGACCGGCGGTGCCGCCGCAGCGGCGGCGGAGCACGCCGACCACCCCGGCGGCCAGGGCCAGGGCGTGCCGCTCCCCGGGGCAGCCCCGGGGTCCGGCGCCGAAGGTCAGCGACCCGCCGGGGCGGCCGGGGTGGAACCGGTCCGGTTCGGGGTGCACGGCCGGGTCACGGTTGGCCGCGTCGAAGCGGAGCAGCAGCGGGGCGTCCGGGCCGATCTCCCGGCCGGCGAGGCGCAGCGCGGCGGTGGTCACCCGCCGGGTGGCGCGTACCGGCGGGTCGAGGCGCAGCACCTCCGCCAGCAGGTCGCCGGTGGACAGCGCCGCCGGCGCCGCGAGGCCGTGCCGGACGGCCGCGCCGATCAGTCTGGCAGTGGCGTCGCAGGCCTGGACCAGCAGCCCGATCCGGTTCGCGGCGACCTCGGCCGGGGCCGGTGGGGACATGGCCAGCAGCGCGGCCACCGCCCGGTCCGCGCGGACCACCGCCGCCGGGTCGGCGCCCGGGTGGTACGCGGCGGCTACCGCCGCCACCGCCGGCCCGGCCGCCGGATCGGCCAGGCCGAGCCGCGCCGCCAGGACCGCCAGGGGTACGCGCCGGGCCAGCCGCGCCATCACGTCCACCCGGCCCGACGTCGGCTCGTCCACGTCGGCCCGGTCGCGCCCGGTGCCCAGGCCGACCTGGCCGTTCGGCAAGGTGGTCACCCGGTTCAACACCTCCTCGGTCAGCCCGGCCGCGGCCGCACGCAACTCGTCCGGGTCGAGGCCGGCCAGTGCGGCGACCCCGATCGCCCGGCGGGCGGCGTGCGGGTCCGGGGCGCTGAACCGGCTGACCGTGCCGCGCAGCCAGGCGAGGGTGCCGGGCGGCCCGTCGGGCGCGACGGGCACCACGCAGCGGTCGTCGGTCAGCACCGCGAGCACGTCGGCGTGCCGGGTGACGACCCATCCGTCGTCGAGAAGTACCGGCGCCCCGCACGGTGGCGTCCCCGGGGCCTGCGGAATCTCCGGCCAACTCATCCCCCGACCGTAGGCCCGGGTCGCTTCGGCCCCGACCGAACGATCCCGCCCTTCGATCATGAGGTTGACGGCGATGTCGATCTCCGAAACCGCCGCCAACCTCATGATCGACCCTGCCGGGGGTGGGGTGGGCAGGGCGGCGGGTGGGTCAGGCGCGGGCGGGGCCGGTGTCGCGGGCGGGGGGTGGGGCGAGGTCGGCCGGGGTCAGGCCGAGGGCGGCGGCGAGGGCGGGGCGCCCGGCCGGGGTGAGGCGGACGGCGCGGCCGGTGCCGCGTGCGGTCCAGCCGAGGTCGAGGAAGCGGCGACACAGCGCCGCCCCGAGCGCGCCGGCCAGGTGCGGGCGGCGCTCGGTCCAGTCGAGGCAGTCCCGGACCAGTGGGCGCCGGGCGGCCCGCAGCGCCTCGACGGGCACCCCCAGCTCGGCGAGCCAGGCCATCCCGTCCGGGGTGACGGCGAGGCCGCCGGTCCGGTCCAGCACGCCCCGGTCCAGCAGCGCGTCGTGCAGCAGCACGCCGAGCCGGCCGGCCAGGTGGTCGTAGCAGGTCCGGGCGTACGCCAGGGCGGCGCCGGCCGAGGCGGCACGCAGCGTGCGGGGCGGCGCGGGTGGGGCGGGCGCGTGCCCGGCCAGGTCCTCGATGAGCTGGGCCGCCGACGGGCCGGCGAGGCGCACGTAGCGGTGCCGGCCCTGCCGCTCCTCGACCAGCAGGCCGCCCTGCACCAGGCGGGTGAGGTGGTCGCTCGCGGTGGAGGGCGCCACCCCGGCGGCCCGGGCCAGCTCGCCCGCCGTCCAGGCCCGCCCGTCGAGCAGGGCCAGGCAGAAGCCGGCGCGGGTACGGTCGGCGAGCAGCGCGGCGAGGCCGGCCATCGCGCGCCCGTCGGTGCTGGTGCTGGTCATCCCCCCATGCTGACACGCGCACCGTTCGGCCCCGACCGACACGTGCGACAGCTCTTTACATCGTTGTATCCAACGTTGTAGAAAAGTGGGCACGGCAGTGACCTCCGTCCATACCCGAGGCAGGTCTGATGGGACACCTCCACCGCGGCGGCGTGCTCGCCGCCGTACTCGCTCTGGTGCTGACCACGACGGCGGCCGCGCCGGCCGCCGGCGCCGCCCCCGACCGCTACCACAATCCGATCGCCGCCGGCTACGCCGACACCTTCGCCGACCCGGTGGTGGTGCGCGGCGACGACGGCCTCTGGTACGCCTTCGGCACCTCCGACCCGCTGCACGAGGGCGAACGCCACGCGCACCGGGTGCCGATCGCCCGCTCCGCCGACCTGGCGGACTGGGCGGACGTCGGGGACGCCTTCGCCCCCGACCAGCGACCGTCCTGGGCCGCCGCCGGGGCGGCGTTCTGGGCCCCCGACGTGCGTCGGGTCGCCGGCCGCTGGGTCATGTACGTGACCGTCACCGACACCACCGTCTCCGGCGACACCTTCGACACCGCCATCGGAGCGGCCACCGCGCCCACCCCGGCGGGGCCGTGGACGTTCGCCGACGAGCCCGTGGTCGCCCCGCGTCCCGGCGGTGGCGGCGGCTTCCTCTGGACCATCGACCCGAGCCAGTTCACCGACGTCGACGGCCGGAACTACCTGTACTACGGCAGCTACTACGGCGGCGTCTCGATCATCGAACTCTCCCCCGACGGGCTACGGGCGGTCGGCGCGCCGACCCTGGTGGCGATCGACAACAAGTTCGAGGGCAGCTACGTGGTCCGCCGCGACGGCTGGTACTACCTCTTCGCCTCCACCGCGAACTGCTGCGCCGGGCCGGCCACCGGCTACTCCGTACAGGTCGGACGGTCCCGGAGCCCACGCGGCCCGTTCGTGGACCGGGACGGCCAGCGGCTGGACGTCTCCCGGGCCGGCGGCACCCCGGTGCTCACCCAGAACGGCAACCGCTGGATCGGCACCGGGCACAACGCCGTGCTGACCGACCTTTCCGGACAGGACTGGATCGTCTACCACGCGATCGACCGGGCCGACCCGTACCTGGACGAGCCGTTCGGCATCAACGAGCGGCCGATGCTGCTGGACCGCCTCGACTGGGTGGCCGGCTGGCCGACGGTGAACGCCGGCGCCGGCCCCTCCGACGGGCCCCGGCCCGCGCCCGTCACCACCGGCCACCCCGACGCCCGGTTCGACTCGGCCGACCTCACGGGCTGGCGGGCCGACGGCGCCTGGCGAGTGGACGACGGGCAGGTCACCGGCAGCGGCACGCTGACCAGCCGTACCGCCGTCGGCGGAGACGTGCGGGCCGAGGCCGACCTGCGGCTGGCCGGCGCGGCCACCGCCGGGCTGCGACTGGGCCCGGTGGACGTCCGGGTCGGCGACGGCCGGCTCAGCGTCCGGGAGGCCGACGGGGCGATGGCGGACACGCCGCTGCCCGCCGGGCTCGACCTCACCGACCCGCACAACCTGGCCGTCGAGGTACGCGGCCGGCAGCTCGTCGCCGAGCTGAGCCCGGCCCGCCTCGGCGACCAGCTCGCCGTGGTGACGCTGCGGCTGACCCGCCCGGCGGCCGGCCCGCTCGCCCTGCTCGCCGCAGGCGGCGCGGCCGCGTTCGACAACGTCAGCGCGGCCCGGCTGTACCGGCCGGCCCGGCGGACCGTCGCCCCGCCCACGGTCGGCGAGCTGCTGCCCGGCTGGTCGGACGAGTTCACCGACGGGCTGGACCCGGCCTGGCGGTGGATCCGGCGCAACCCGGCGGCCATGGTGGCCGACGGGGCGCTGCGCTGGCCGGTGGAGTCGACGGACCTGGTCGGCACCGGGAACACCGCGGGCGTGCTGCTGCGTGACGCCCCGGCCGGCGACTACGTGGCGGAGACCAGGGTGACCCTCGACCTCGGCGAGGACAGCGTCCGCAACTACCAGCAGGCGGGCCTGGTGGCATACGTGGACGACGACCGGTTCGCCCGGCTGGCCCAGGTGGCCATCTGGAACACCCGCCAGGTCGAGTACGGCTACGAGCTGCCCTTCGCCGGCCGGACGGTGTACGGCGGCACCATCGTCGGCACCCCGGCCACCACCACCTGGCTACGGCTGGCCCACCACGTCGACCCGGTCACCGGCGAACACGAGTTCCGGGCCGGCTCCAGCCGGGACGGGGCGAACTGGACGTGGGGTGGGGTGTGGACCTTCCCGGCCGGCACCACGCCCGGCATCGGCCTGGTCGCGCACGGGGGTGCCGCGCCGCCGGTGACCGCCGAATTCGACTACCTGCGGTTCTACCGCTGAGCCCCGGAACGGGGCCGTCCCCCGGGGGAGGCCCCGGCCGGGTCAGCCGCCCGAGCGTGGACATGCGGGGGCCAGGGCGCTGACCGTCCGGCTCTCGCTCTCGTAGCTGCGCGCCGCGACGAACTCCCCGCCGGGGCGGTCGACCCCGGCCACCGCCCGGGCCCGGCGCCGGTCGGCGTCGCGGAACCGCAACGCCAGGCTCAGGTGCGGGATCCACCGCCCCGGCAGGTGCCACGGACGCGGGCCGGGCGCCTCGGCGAGCACGTCCCAGACCGCGCCGTGCAGGGCGACCAGTTGGGGCGCGGGGCGGACCAGCCAGACCAGCGGTGCGGTGCCGTCGAGCACCTCCACCCGGCCGAGACGGGCCGGCAGGGGCAACACCGCGTCGCAGAGGTCGGCGAGGCGCTGCTCGGCCCCGGGCGGGAACTCGTCGACCGAGGCGAGGGTCAGGTGCGGCCGGTTGGGCGGGTGGGCGTTGCGGGCCAGGCTGGGCAACCCGGCTTCGGCCAGCCGCTGCCAGGCCGTCCGTACCGCCTCCTCCAGCTGCGGAGAACAGAGCAGCTCGACCGTCCGCACGCCGTCAGGCTAGTCGCCGGCGGTGTGCCGCGACGTCCCGTGGGGAATGCGCACCGGATGAGCGTGCTGACCGAGACCGACGAACGCCACCTGCGCCGGGCCATCGCGCTGGCCGCCGCTGCCCGGGACGCCGGGGACGGCCCGTTCGGCTCGCTGCTGGTCGACGCAGGCGGGCGGGTGCTGGCCGAGGAGGATCGTCGTCAGCATCCTCCCAAATTTCTCTACAATGGACTGTAGTGGCGATCGTGTGTCGGACTGGCGGGTTTGCCAAGCGGGTGGGCCGTGCGGTGAGCACAGGGCGCCGGTGGGAGCTCGAAGAGGCAAGCCTGACTATGGAGGTCGGCCGGTGAAGGTCACCCGGATCGCGTACTCGACGGCCCTGAATCCTGGTAAGTATGTGGCTTTGGTGGAGCAGGCCCGCCGGTTGGGTCGGGTTCGCAGCGAGGTGTGACATCGGTACGGGTCGATCGCCGGGGTCGGGTCCGGACTGACCGATCGGCAGGTGCGGGACCGGTGGCTGGCCGACGGCACGCACCTCCAGTTCGGGGTGCTGGCGAACGCGTGGAAGGAAACCGTCCGCGACGCCATGGCCGACATCGGGGCGAACCTCGAGGCGGCCAAGGTGCAGGTCCGGCGGGCGATCACCCGACGCACCGACGATCCGGCCGAGCGCAAGCGGATGTTCACCTCGCTGAAGGCTGACCGGTGGGCCGGTGACCCGTTCCTGGCTCGGCAGATGCGCAAGCACTGGAAGCGTGGCAGCAACCACACGCATGATCAGATCGTCGTGCGCGCCGACCGACACAACACCGTCACCGACGCGCGCGGCCGACTGTGGCTGGCCGTTCCCGGCCTCGAACGCCGCCGGATGGTTCGGATCCCGCTGTCCACGTCCGTCGCGCCGACGGGGACGCTGCGGCTGATCCTGCGGGGTGGCCGGGTTGAGGTGCATTACCAGATGGACGCGTCACTGATGCGGTCGTCGCAGCGGCCCTGCGGGGACCGGAGGCTCGGCGTAGACAAGGGCTACACCGAAGCCCTGACCGACTCCGACGGCCAGCCCCACGGCATCAGCCTCGGTCAACTGTTGACCAGCGAGTCGGACCGGTTGAAGGAACGCAACCGGCGTCGGGCCAAGCTGCGCTCGATAGCGAACACCGCCGCGCTGCGCGGTGACCACGCGAAAGCGCACCGGATCAGGTCCAACAACCTCGGCAGCGTCAAGCGGGACCTGCAGGCCGCCCGCCACCGCGCGCAGGTACGTACGGAGATCTTCACCGCCGTGCACCGGGTCGTCGACAAGGCCGCCACCGTGGTCGCCGAAGACCTCACCAAACACTTCGCCGGCCGCAAGAGCCTCGGCAAGAACATCAACCGGCGTCTCGCCGCGTGGACCAAAGGGGTCACCGCCGAGGCCCTGAAAAGCGTGTCGGAGCGCAGAGGTTCTGCACTCGTGCACGTCAACGCCGCCTACACCTCACAAACCTGTCACCACTGCGGCCGGCTCGGCCGACGCGACGGGGACAAGTTTCACTGCACCTGGTGCGGGGTGGCGTGGCAGGCCGACGTGAACGCCGCGATCAACATCCTGCACCGAGCCGGCGACCCCGACATCGCCCTGCACACCCCCCACCACGAGGTGAAGCAGATCCTGCAGGACCGGACCGATCGCCACCGGACCAGACTGCCGGTCCAGGACTCCAGCCCGGCAATAGCCGAGCGGAGAGCGAACCATCCCAACCGCGAGCAACAGGTGGGAAGCAGGTCAACATCGAACGGACCGACGGCGACATCACCGCGCACCCGTAGCTGAAACGGGCCCTCTGGGCGGCCCGGCACTTCTGCCCCGACGCGGCCGCCGTCGCGACCACGTAATCGAGCTGCCAGCCGTGCGGCACGTCTGCCACCGCGATCGAGCGCTCCGGTCTGGGCCGCGTGGTGTACGGGCTCAGCGGCGCGCAAGCGGGGAGCTGCGGCCCGTCCCCGCGCCGGTGGCGTACGCCGCCAGCGCTGCTCGGAGGCCCGGGTGCCGGTCGCGGCGGGCTTAGCGTGCCGAGGCGGGCTCGGGACCGGCCCACCAGCCGGTCAGAGCCAGCCGGCCTCGCGGGCGATCCGCACCGCCTCGGCGCGGTCCGCGGCGCCGAGCTTCTGCACGCAGGCGGCGAGGTGGTTGCGCACGGTCCCGGCCGCCAGGTGGGTACGCCGGGCGATCACGGCCACCGGAGTGCCGTACTCGGCGAGGCGCAGGGTCTCCAGCTCCCGGACGGTCAACGGACACTCGGGCAGGGTCAGCGCGTCGGCGGCGAGCGCCGGGTCGACGTACCGGGCCCCGGAGTGGACCCGGCGGATCACGTCGGCGAGCGCCCCGCCGGGCGCGCCCTTGGGCAGGAAGCCCCGGGCGCCCGCGGTCAGCGCCGGGCGCAGGTGGCCGGGGTGGCCGTGCCCGGTCAGGATCACCACCGCGCAGGCGGGCAGCAGCCGGGCCAGCTCCGCGGCGACCTCGATGCCGCCGGGTGGCGGCATCTCCAGGTCGAGCACGGCCACGTCCGGGCGGTGGGCCAGCGCGGCGGTGATCGCGGCCCGGCCGTCGGCGGCGTGCGCGACGACCTCCAGGTCGGCCTCCAGGTCCAGCAGGGCCGCGAGGGCGAGCCGGATCAGCTCCTCGTCGTCGGCGAGCAGCACCCGGATCACGACGGCACCGGCACGGTGGCCACCAGGCTGAACACCCCGTCCTCGGCGCGGGCGTGCACGCTGCCGCCGGCGGGGGCCAGCCGGTCGGCCAGCCCGCGCAGGCCGCCGCTGTGCTCGTCCGGGC
This sequence comes from Micromonospora sp. NPDC005806, assembly GCF_042871425.1. Classification (NCBI taxonomy): domain Bacteria; kingdom Bacillati; phylum Actinomycetota; class Actinomycetes; order Micromonosporales; family Micromonosporaceae; genus Micromonospora; species Micromonospora sp. NPDC005806. The sequence continues at coordinate 62,191 of NZ_JBIAIL010000034.1, forward strand.
CGGCGTCGAGGGCGCCGTCGTTGCGTACGGTCATCGTCACCAGGCCGTCCTCCCGGGTGATCTCGATCCGGCACCAACCGGCCCGGCTGTGCCGCAGCACGTTCGTCCCCGCCTCCCGCAGCACCGCGGCCAGGTCGGCGGCGACCGCCGCAGGCAGGTCACCGGCGGGCGGCACCACCGTGCAGCGCACCCCGCTGGAGCGCAGCACCTCGCCCACCGCGGCCACCTGCTCGGCCAGGTCGACGGTCCGATAGCCGTGCACCGCCTCGCGTACCCGGTGCAGGGCGGACCCGGCGAGGCGCTGCACCTCGGCCGCCTCCCGGCCGGCGCGGGCGGCGTCGACCGGCGCGAGCCGGGCGGCCAGCTCGGCCTTCAGCGCGATCACCGTGAGGTCGTGGCCGAGCAGGTCGTGCACGTCCCGGGCGAAGCGTAGGCGCTCTTCGGCGGCGGCCAGCCGGGCCCGGGCGGCCTGGCCCTGCCGCGCCTCGACGAGGAGGTCCCAGAACCAGACCTGCACCCAGCTCACCGCGGCGACGCCGACCCCCACGCCGCCGGTGATGACCAGGACGTCGCGGACCGGGCCGCCCGTCCACCGGGCCACCGCGACGGAGACGGCGAGCACGCCGACCGTCCCGGCGACGGCGGTCGCCGGCCGGAGCAGTAGCGGGAACATCCCGACCAGCGACGCGCCCAACCAGGCCCAGCTCGGCCAGGAGCCGGCGGCGAGCGGCCCGACGAGGGGCACGCTCAGCGCGGCGGCGACCGCGTGGGCGACGTGCCGGCGTCGCCGCCGGTCACCGGCGAGCCACGGGGTGACCGCCGCGTGCACCACCCCGGCTTGGGCGGCGATGAACGCGAGGAGCCCGACCGCGCCCAGACCCAGGCGCAGCGGATCCGCCTCCCGGGCCAACCCGACGCCGGGCAGCAGCAGGCTGGCGCCGAGATTGGTGGCCAGCGACGCCAGGGTGAGCTGCCGCGCCCGGCGCAGCCGGCGGTCCGCCGCCTCGACCGTCATGCCCGCCGATCCTAGGGCCGGTGCCCGCTCGGTTCACCCCTGCGGAATGTCACCCCCGCACCGTGCGGTTCCGCACGGATTTCCCCCTGCCGGCGGTCCGGGCAGGGTCAGGGCATGACGGAGACGATCGCACAGGTGCCTCAGGAATCGGGCCGCGACGGCCGCCGGCTGGCGCGGCACCTCGCCGAGATGGTCGCGGCGATGCTGGTGGGCATGCTGCTGCTCGACCCGCTGTGGCGGGCGGGCGCAGCCGTGCTCGGCGGCGCGGCAGCGCTGGCCCGGCCGGACGTGGCGGCGCTGGTCATGGCGACGGACATGTCGCTCGGCATGGTGGCCTGGATGTGGCACCGGGGGCACGGGCGGGCGGCCACCGCCGAGATGGTGGGGGCCATGTACGTCCCGTACCTGCTGCTGCTTCCGCCCTGGTGGGCCGGGCTGGTCGGGGACCACGCGCTGCTGCTCGGCGGCCACCTGCTGATGCTCTCGGCGATGCTGCTGGTGGCGGTGCGGCACCGCCACGAGCAACCGGCCCCCGGTCGCCGGCATCCGGCCGTCGCGGCGGTGGCGCGCCGGTGGCCGACCGGGCTCGCCCTGTTGATGACGCTCGACCTGTGGCTCGAGCCGGCCGTGCTGTCCCCCTGGACACTGCTGGTGCTCCCGGCCGGCTACCTGCTCATCGGCACCTGGCGCCGGCAGTGGCGCGATCGCCGAATCCTCGCCTTCCAGCTTGCCGGGCTGGCCGGCTGGGCCGGGCTGGCGGTGGCCGCCTGGGGCGGGCCGGACGGCCTCGCCGGGTGGCTGGTGGCCGGCGGTTGGCTCGGGCACGCCGCCTGGGACCTGGCGCACCACCGCACCGGCCGGGTGGTGCCCCGCGGTTACGCGGAGTGGTGCGGGGTGCTGGACGCGGCGGTCGGGATCACCATGGTGCTGGCACTGCTGCGCGGGTGAGCGCAACTCGACAAGGCGGGTTTTGCCCCACCCGCCGACGACGCCAGCTACGACCCGGACGCCTGAGCACCGGGTCGACCCCACGGTTGTGCCGGTCGCCGCGCCGGCCGGTCGGCGGTGATGAAAGGCTTGTCGCATGAGTTCCGCACCCACACCGACCGACCCCGCCACCGACGAGACGCCCGCCTTCGCGGATCTCGGGCTGCGCCCCGAACTGCTTGGTGCGCTGTCCGCCCTCGGCTACGAGGAGCCGACCCCGATCCAGCGCGAGGCGATCCCGCCGCTGCTCACCGGCCGGGACCTGCTGGGCCAGGCGGCGACCGGCACGGGCAAGACGGCCGCGTTCGCCCTGCCGCTGCTGCAGCGGATGCCGGACGACAGGGCGGGGGGCGACCCGGTGTCGCTGGTGCTGGTGCCCACCCGGGAGCTGGCGGTGCAGGTCTCCGAGGCGTTCCACCGCTACGGCAAGGACCTGGGTGCCCGGGTCCTGCCGATCTACGGCGGCCAGCCGATCGGCCGTCAGCTGCGCGCCCTCGACACCGGCGTGGACGTGGTGGTGGCGACGCCGGGCCGGGCGCTGGACCACATCGCCCGGGGCACCCTGCGGCTGGCCTCGCTGGCCACGGTGGTGCTGGACGAGGCGGACGAAATGCTCGACATGGGCTTCGCCGAGGACATCGAGGCGATCCTGGAGCACGCCCCGGCCGAGCGGCAGACCGTGCTGTTCTCCGCGACCATGCCGGCGCGCATCGACGGGCTGGCCCGGCAGCACCTGACCGACCCGGTACGCATTCAGATCGAACGCGAGCGGCCGGTGGCCGGCGAGGCGCCCCGGGTGCGGCAGAGCGCGTACATCGTGGCGCGGGCGCACAAGCCGGCGGCGCTGGGCCGGGTGCTGGACGTGGAGTCGCCCACCGCGGCGATCGTCTTCTGCCGCAGCCGCGAGGAGGTGGACCGGCTCACCGAGACGATGAACGGCCGGGGCTACCGGGCCGAGGCGCTGCACGGCGGAATGAGCCAGGAGCAGCGGGACCGGGTGATGGGTCGGCTCCGGACGGGCACCGCCGACCTGCTGGTGGCCACCGACGTGGCGGCGCGCGGGCTGGACGTCGAGCAGCTCACCCACGTGGTCAACTACGACGTCCCGTCGGCGCCCGAGTCGTACGTGCACCGGATCGGCCGGGTGGGCCGAGCCGGCCGGGAGGGCGTGGCGATCACCCTCGCCGAGCCGCGCGAGCACCGGATGCTCAAGACCATCGAGCGGGTCACCGGCCAGCGGATCGCCGTCGACAAGATCCCGACGGTGGCGGACCTGCGTATCCGGCGGCTGGAGCTGACCCAGGCGGCGGTGCGGGAGTCGCTGCTGGAGGACGACCTGGAGCCGTTCCGGGCGATCGTGGAGTCGCTGACCGACGAGTTCGACCTGATGGAGGTCGCGCTCGCCGCGGTGAAGCTGGCCCACGAGGCCACCCTGCCCGGCACCGTCGACGAGGAGGAGGAAATTCCGCAGGTCGCGGTCCGTCCGCCGCGGGAGGCCCGGCCGGGGTACGAGGGCCGGGAGCGGCGCGGCGGCGGCCGTCCCCGCCCCGGCGGCACGACGCAGGTCTTCATCGGGCTGGGCCGGCGCGCCGGGGTGCGGCCGCAGGACCTGGTCGGGGCGATCACCGGGGAGACCCGGGTCAGCGGCCGGGACATCGGCTCGATCGAGATCGCCGACCGCTTCTCCCTGGTGGAGGTCCCGTATGGGCTCGCCGACGAGGTGATCCAGGGGCTGCGCGGCAGCACCATCAAGGGCCGCAAGGCGACCGTCCGCCGGGACCGGGACGGCGACGGTGGCGAGCGCTTCGACGGGGGCGACCGACGCGATCGCCGCGGCAGCCGCTGATCCCTCGCGCCGGGCGCTGCCCTGCCGGGTCGGTCACCGACCCGTCCCGCGGGCGTCCGGCGTCGGGCCGGATGGTTCCCCGGGCGTCAGGCGTCGCTGTCCCCGGCCACCCGCTCGGCGTGTTCCTGCTGCACCGCGTGGGCCGTGGTGAGGAAGTCGAGGATGGTCTCGAGCTGTCCGTCGTCGTACCGGCCGAGGACGCGCAGGCCGGCCGCGCCGACCGGTTGGTAGATCCGGCGCTCGGCCGCCCGGGCCGCCTCGGTCGGCTCGACGAGCACCCGGCGCCGGTTGCTCGCGTCCCGGGTACGTGCCACCAACCCGGCTCGTTCGAGCCGGTCGATGACGGTGGTGGTGGCCGCCGGGCTGAGCCGCAGCGCGGCGCTGAGTTCGCCCGCCGTCACCGGTGCCGAGCCGAACACCACGTCCAGCGCCCGCAGGTCGGTGCGGTTGATCCCGAGCCGGACGGCGACGACCTCGTCGAAGACGTCGAAGCTCTGCTGGAGCAGCCGGATCTGTCGCGCGATCTGGTGAGTCAGCTCACTTTTCGACATTCGAATCTTCCTGCTAGCTTACTTTTCGACAGTCGAACTTTAGCAGGAGGTCGGCATGACCGAGAACGACCGCAGCGAGATCCAGCAGCTCTTCGCCCGGCTGCTGCGGGCCTGGACCGACAACGACGCGGTGGCCTACGGAGCCTGCTTCACCGAGGACTCGGATTACGTGTCGTACGACGGCACCCGGGCGGCCGGGCGGGCACCGATGCAGGACGCGCACGACCAGCTCTTCCGGGGCGTCCTCGCGGGATCCGCGCTGGTCGGCGAGATCGAGTCCATCCGCCCGGTCGGCCGGGACGTGGCGGTCGTCCACGGGACGGGATCGGTGCTGATGCCGTGGCGCTCCCGGCTGCCCCGGCGGCGCCGGTCCCGGCAGACGTTGGTCGCCGTCCGGACACCCGCCGGCTGGCGGTTCACCGCGCTGCACAACGGACGGGTCCGTCCGGTCCGGATCCCCGCCCCCGACTCGCTGCCCGCGCGGCTGTCCCAGGCGATGGGTCGGTGGGCGCGAGGGCTCGGGCTCGGGCACGCCCGGTGACCGGGCCGGACGCCGGGACGGCGACCGGCCCGGGCGCCGGGACCGCCGCTGAGCGCGGGCGGTCCCGGATCGGCACGGCTCAGAAGGCGTACGGGCCGAACCGCCCCCACGCCACCACGAGGGCGGCGAGCAGCAGCACGGCGGTGACCACCACCATCTGGGTCTCCCGGGCCCGGGCGTGCACCACGACCGCGCCGAGCGCCACGATGACCAGGCCCGCAGCGGCCAGCGGGGTGAGCACGGGCGCGATGCCGGTGACCGCCGGCAGGATTAGCCCGAGCGCGCCGAGCACCTCGGCCGCGCCCAGCGCCTTGACCCGGGCCGGCGGCACCGGCTCCACCCAGGCCATCCGCTCGCGCAGCTTCTCCTTCGGCTGGGTGACCTTGGTCAGGCCGGCGCCCAGGAAGATCAGCGCGAGGATGATCTGGAGCGCCCACAGCAGGATGTTCACTGGAACCTCTTCGGGGGGGGTGGCGGCCGTAGGGCCGGAAGTACTTGACGATTCAAGTACGCACCGTACGGCGAGATACTTGAATGGTCAAGGACCGGTAAGGTGAGGTTCATGGAGGAGACCCGCTGGCTGACCGACGAGGAGCAACAGGTCTGGCGGCGACTCATGCACCTGGTGACCGTGCTGCCGGCCGCGCTCGACGGTCAGTTGCAGCGCGACGCGGAGCTGACCCACTTCGAGTACCTGGTGCTCGCCATGCTCAGTGAGACGCCCGGCCGGTCCCGGCGGATGAGCGACCTCGCCGGCCTGGTCAACGGCTCGCAGTCCCGGCTGTCACACCTGGTGGGGCGGCTGGAGCGGCGCGGCCTGGTGCATCGGGAACGCAGCACCGAGGACGGCCGCGGCTCGGTGGCGATGCTCACCGATGCCGGCTGGGCCGCCGTGGCGGCCGCCGCGCCCGGGCACGTGGCGCAGGTCCGTTCGCTGGTCCTCGACCCGCTCACCCCTGAGCAGATTCGCCAGCTGGGCAAGTCCCTGGCCGCGATGCTCGGCCGGATCGCGCCGTCCGACGGCTGCCCGGAATCGTCGGGCACCTGCTGACGGTTCCGGGCCGGACCGGACCCCGACGAGCGGAAGCCCCCACCGTCCGGGACGGCGGGGGCTTCCGGTACGGGCCGGTCAGGCCGCGGCGAGCGGCTGGCCGCCGAGGCTGTCCGCGTCGACGTCGGCCGGGCGCAGCGCCAGGGCGAGCACGTCGGCGACATCGGCCAGGGTGTGGATGGTCAGCGCCTGGCGCACCTCGGTCGGCAGGTCGTCGAGGTCCGGCTCGTTGCGCTTCGGGATGATCACCTCGGTCAGGCCGGCCCGGTGGGCGGCGAGCAGCTTCTGCTTCACCCCGCCGATGGGCAGCACCCGGCCGGAGAGCGTCACCTCGCCGGTCATCCCGAACTCGGGGCGGACCGGCCGGCCGGTCACCAGCGAGGCCAGGGCAGTGACCATGGTGATGCCCGCGCTCGGACCGTCCTTGGGCACCGCGCCCGCCGGGAAGTGCACGTGGATCCGCCGCCCGGCGAGGGCGTTCGGGTCGAGCCCGAGCCGCCGCCCGTTCGACCGCAGGTACGACAGGGCGATGTGCGCGGACTCCTTCATCACGTCGCCGAGCTGGCCGGTGAGGGTCAGCCCCGGCTCGCCCTCCATGCTGGTCGCCTCGATGAAGAGCACGTCGCCGCCGGCGCCGGTGACCGCCAGGCCGGTGGCCACGCCGGGCACCGCCGTCCGCTCCGCCGACTCCGGGGTGAACTTCGGCCGGCCCAGGTAGCGGGCCAGGTTGTCGACGTCCACCCGGACCGGCGTCGGGTCGGACGCCAGGGTCACGGTTACCTTGCGCAGGATCTTCGCCAGGGCCCGCTCGAGCTGCCGGACGCCGGCCTCCCGGGTGTACTCCCCCGCGATGAGGGCCAGGGCCTCGTCGGCGACGGTGACCTCCTCGGCGGTCAGGCCGGCCCGCTCCCGCTGCCGCGGCAGCAGGTGGTCCCGGGCGATGGCCACCTTCTCGTCCTCGGTGTACCCGTCCAGGGTGACCAGCTCCATCCGGTCCAGCAGCGGGCCGGGGATGGCCTCCACCACGTTGGCGGTGGCCAGGAAGAGCACGTCGGACAGGTCGAGGTCGACCTCCAGGTAGTGGTCCCGGAAGGTGTGGTTCTGCGCCGGGTCGAGCACCTCCAGCAGGGCCGCGGCCGGGTCACCGGAGTAGCCGACCGCCAGCTTGTCGACCTCGTCGAGGAGCACGACCGGGTTCATCGACCCGGCCTCGCGCAGGGCACGGACGATCCGGCCGGGCAGCGCGCCGACGTAGGTGCGACGGTGCCCACGGATCTCCGCCTCGTCCCGGACGCCGCCGAGGGAGACCCGGACGAAGTTGCGACCGAGCGCCCGGGCGACGGACTCGCCGAGGCTGGTCTTGCCGACACCGGGCGGGCCGGCCAGGGCGAGCACCGCGCCGGAGCCGCGCCCGCCGACCACGCCGAGGTTGCGCTCCGCGCGCCGGTTGCGCACCGCCAGGTACTCCAGGATGCGGTCCTTCACGTCGGCCAGGCCGGCGTGGTCGGCGTCGAGCACCGCGCGCGCCGCGGCCAGGTCGGTGTTGTCCTCGGTACGCGTGTTCCACGGCATCTCGAGGACCGTGTCGAGCCAGGTACGGATCCAGCCCGCCTCCGGGGAGGCATCGCTGGCCCGCTCAAGCTTGCCGACCTCGCGCAGGGCCGCCTCGCGGACCTTCTCCGGCAGGTCGGCGGACTCCACCCGGGACCGGTAGTCGGCGGAGCCGTCCGGCTCGTCCTCACCGAGCTCCTTGCGGATCGCCGCGAGCTGCTGGCGGAGCAGGAACTCCCGCTGGGACTTCTCCAGCCTCTCGCGGACGTCGCTGTTGATCTGCTCGGTGACCTCCTGCTCGGCCAGGTGCTCCTTCACCCAGCCGACCAGCAGCTCCAGCCGGGCGGTGACGTCCGGGGCGGCGAGCAGCTCGGTCTTCTGCGCCAGGCTTAGCCAGGGCGCATAGCCGGCCGCGTCGGCCAGCTCGGAGAGGTCGGTCATCCGCTCCATGGCGTCGATGACCTGCCACGCGCCGCGCTGCTGGAGGACCGAGGTCATCAGCGCGCGGTACTCACGGGCGAGTTCCCGGGCCCGGCCGGCGGGGGCGGGTTCGTCGAGTTCGGTCGCCTCCACCCAGAGGGCGGCGCCGGGGCCGGGCACGCCGGAGCCGATCCGCGCCCGGGCCAGGCCACGGATCACGGCGGCGGGTTCGCCGCTGGGCAGCCGGCCGACCTTTTCGATGAGGGCGACCGCGCCGACGGAGCCGTACTCGCCGTCGATGCGGGGCACGGCGAGGAGCTTCTTGTCGCCGGTGGCACGAGCCGCGTCGACGGCGGCCTGGGTGGTCGGGTCGAGGGTCACCGGGATGACCATGCCTGGGAGCAGGACGGCGTCGGTCAGGGGCAGTACCGGAAGAGTTGCCATCGAACACCTGCTATCACGTTGAGTTGAGCGTGACAGGCTCAAGTAACAAAGCGTTCCCCTTGTTCCTGGTTGTGACCCACGCCACTCCCCCGGCGCTCGCGGCGCAGCCCGCAGGCCGCCGACCCGCCATTCCGCAGGGCGGATTTGCCGACCCGCCTAATGGCGAACGACGGGTATTGTTGCGAATTTGCCGCGCCATAGGTCAAACTCTTAACCACACCCCGTCCTACACAGGGAGTAATGGCGATGGCAAGGAAAGTAATCACCGTTCTGACCGACGACCTGGACGGCGGAAAGGCCGACCGGACCGTCGAGTTCAGCCTGGACGGCGTGGCGTACACGATCGACGTCTCCGACGAGAACGCCGGCGTTCTGCGCAAGGCCCTGGACCCCTACATCAGCGCTGGCCGGCGGATCGGGCGCGGGCCGGTGGAGACCGGGCGCACGGCGCGACGGACGACCCGCCCGGCCACCTCGGGAATGGACCGCGAGCAGAACCGTGCCATCCGGGAATGGGCTGTGAAGAACGGCTACGAGATTTCCGAGCGGGGCCGCATCCCCGTGTCGGTGGTGGAGGCGTACAAGAACCGCTGAGTCGTCCCGGCTCACCGTCTGACATCCCGGGGTCACGCTGAGAATTCGGCGTGGCCCCGTCGGCTTTTCCCGGCGTTCACAATTTTCCACCGCGGGAGACCCACCATCGTCAGGTGCCGGCCCGACCAGACCCCGACGGCCGGGGCCGTCCGCGGCAGTGCCCGGACGGCCCCGGCCCGTCGCGACGATCAGTTGACCTGGATCCGCACCACGTCGAAGGCGGGGGTCTGGTTCGCCCGCTCCATCATCGGGATGCGGTGCGAGCCGTCACCGGCCCAGACCGCGCACTGCGCGAGGCCCGACTGCGGCAGGCCGGGGATCTGGATGAGCACGTCGTCCGGCTGAGCGCCGCCCTTGCCGTCCTCGGTGGCCACGAAGAACGCCGGCACGTCCTGGGGGTTCGGGGGCTGCCGGGTGCTGTTGAGCATCCGGCACGCGGTGTGGAAGTGGCCGCGCACCAGGCCCTGGTCGTTGAGCAGCGAGCTCTCCAGGTAGTACCCGCCCTGACCGGCGGCGAGGAAGCGGTCGCGGATCAGGTTCCGGGTGGTGACCCGGAGGGTGAAGGGCTGGTTGCGCTGGACCCGGTTCGGGAACCCCGTGATGAGCAGCGACGGGTTGTTCGCCGCCGCGCCGACCTCACCGAAGGCGGTGCTCACGCAACGGTTTCCGTTCTGGAAACCGTCGTGCGGCTGGAGCTTGCTGTTGGTGCAGTCCTTGGCGAGGACGCCGAGACCGTTGCCGTTGTTCCCACCGTTGTTGTTTCCGCCGGTCTGGCCACCATTGTTGTCGCCGCCGGTCTGGCCGCCGTTGTTACCGCCGCTCTGGGCATTGTCGGCGAGGGCGCACTCGGCCAACCGGTCGAGACCCTGGGGACGCTCCGCGACCCGCCCGATCGCGGTGGCGATCCGGTTCAGGGTGGCCGTCCGGTTGTCGGCGAGGGGGCGCAGGATGGCGTTGTTGATGAAGTCCTGGCCGGCCCGGTTGGCCCCGGCGGCGAGCCGCCGGTTGGCGTCGGCGATCTGCGCGTCCAACACGGCAAGGTTGCGGTCCACCTCGTTGCGTGCCTGATCGGGCACCTGCGGCAGGTTGCCCTTGACGTCCGGGCAGGCCACGGTGGGCGTGCCGGCCCCACCGGCCGAGGTCGGCCGGCACTCGGCGACCGACAGCTGCCCGTCACCCCAGTGGTTGCGTACCCAGCGGCCGTTCTGCCATGTCCGGGTGATGCTGCCCTGGCCGCCCGGCGATGTCGCACCCGGGCTCGGGGCCACGCAGGACGCCGAGGCAGTACGGATGGTCGTCCGCCGGTCCTGGGCGGACGAGATCTGGGTCACGGCGACGATTCCGCCGAAGACCGCGAGCGTGCCGACCACGGCCAGCATCCGCTTGCTCCGCGCGTTACCGGATGGCCGGCGCGCCCGTGTGGACCTGCGCATCGAATTGCTCTCCTTCTCGATCCGGCAGTGACCCGTGCCCCCCGCGGACCAACGAGATTCGGGGTGGGGCGCACTGCGAGGTTCCGGTCGCACGTCGGTGACCGACGATGCCTTTTCCGTACCGCCCCCCGCCGCACCGGACGGCGCGGCGGGCAACGATCCGCCTCCATTCCCGCTGGGGTACGGAGCGGCGACGACGACGGTTCAACCTGGACGACGGAGGATTCTCGGCGGGTGCGGGTCAGTCGCCGGTACCGAGCGCGGCGACCGGGCTGACCCGGGAGGCCCGCCGAGCCGGCAGCACCCCGGCCAGCGCGGCGAACCCGACCATCACCACGAACGCACCGGCCAGCGGCAGCACCGGCAGCGTGGTTGGAGCGTTCACGGCGAGGGCTCGCACCGTCAGCCAGGCGTACGGGACGCCGAGCAGCAGCCCGAGCGTCGCGCCGAGCACGCCGTACAGGCTGGATTCGGTGGTGAGCATGGCCCGCAGGCCGGCCCGGGACATCCCGACCGCCCGCAGCAGGCCCGACTCGCGGATCCGTTCGACCACCGAGAGCGCGGTGGTGGTGCCGACTCCGACGACAGCGATCAGGACGGTCAGGCTGATCAGTCCGAGCGCGATCGCGACCAGCGCGTTGATCGTCCCCATGGCCTGGTCCCGCGCGTCGGCCAGCACGGCCAGACCAAGCCCGCCGCTGCTGTCGGCGATCCCGCGCAACGCCTGCTGCCCCGCGGTGCGGCCGTCCTCACCGGAGCGGGCCGCGTCGGCCAGGATCCCGGAGAAGGCGGCCGGCGCGCCCAGCCGGTCCAGGTCGGCCGAGTCGACGACGACGGAGGATCGCAGCGGGGTGACGCCGGGCAGGATCGCGGCGATTCGCAGCTCGACACGGTGTCCGCCGTGAGTGAGGGTGATCTGGTCGCCGACCCCCTTGCCGAGGGTGTCGGCGGCCGAGCCGTCAATCACTATCCGGCCGGGTCCCGCGTCGGCGAGCGACCCTGCCCGCACGTCGAGCTGCCCGAGCGTCGGCAGCGCCCGCAGCTGCAGGTCGTTGGCGTCGTACGCGCCTCCGGCCTGGCCGTCGAGCGCCAGCTTGTCGAGCCGCCGGTACGGCGTGACGTGGGTCAGCTCGGAGCGGCTACGGACCTGTTCCACCGTCGCCGGCGTGATCGCCGCCCCGCCAGCGGTCAGCTCGAAGTCGGCCGGCACGGCGATGGCCAGTTCCCGGTCGGCCAGGACCCGCAGCGACGCGCTGCCGACCAGCACCGCGGTGATGAGCGTGACGCCGAGCGCGACGACCATCGAGATCGCGGCGGCCCGTCGGGGCGCCCCGCCGATCCCGCCCACGGCCAGCCGGCCGACCGGGCCGACCCCGCGCAGCAGCCAGCTGACCAGCCGCAGCATCGGCCGGACCAGCAGCGGGCCCAGCAGCATGAGGGCGAAGAACGCGAGCGAGCCCGAGGCGACGATGCCGCCAAGCATCGGTGCCGGCGAGTAGCCGATCGGCGGCTCCCGGCCGGGCAGCCGGCTGATCAGCAGCAGCGCCGACAGCCCGGCCCCGGCGGCCAGCAGCACGCCGACCACCAGCCGGAACACTCCGATGTCCCGCCGGGCCGCGGTGGTCTGCGCGTCCCGCAGCGCGGCCAGCGGGGCGGTCCGGGCGGCGGCGGCCGCCGGTGCCAGCACCGCGCCGGCGGTGAGCAGCGCGGCGCCGATGATCACCGCCAACGCCGCGGCCCACGGGACGCCCGGCCGGGCGACCTGCAGCCCGAGGAGCTTGAGCACCAACGGCACGCCGTGTCCGACGCCGAGGGCGGCGAGTACGCCGGTCGTGCCGGCGACGAGCCCGGTGAGCGTCCCCTCCACCGTCAACGCCCGGGCGATCCGCCCCCGCTCGGCGCCGATCGCCCGCAGCAGCGCGAGCTGGCGCATCCGCTGGGCGAAGACGATCCGGAAGGTGGAGGCGGCCACCAGGGCGGCGGCGACGACGGCGACCCCGACGAACATGCCGATCAGCACGAAGACCGCCTTGAGCTCGCCGACCGCCCGGTTGGCCTCCTCGGCGCGAACCTCGGCTCCGGTGCGGATCTCCGGGGCGGGGTCCGGCGTGGCCGAGCCCTCCGGCTTGGGTCGCGGCACGGCGCTCAGCGCGGCCTGGATCGCCGAGCGGACCGCCGGTGCCGACGCGCCGTCGGCGAGGCGTACCTCGATCCGGCCGCCGGCGCCCGCCGGCGTCAGGGCGGCCACGGTCGCCTCCGGGGCGTACGCCTGCCCGCCGAAGTCGTACGGCGTGTCGACCACGCCAGTCACGGTGAGGTTGACCGGCCGGGCGTCCGGGGCGGGGCGCAGCGCCACCACGGTGCCGACGGAGAGTCCCATCCGGCTGGCGGTGCGCGGAGTCACCGCGATTTCGTTCGCCGCCTGCGGGTAGCGGCCCTGGGTGGCCCGCACCAGGGCGAGCGGTCCGCTGCCGGGGTCGGCCGACACCTGTAGGTAGGAGCTCGTCGCGGCCCCCTCCAGGCTGCCGCCGCCCGCGAACCGGCCGACCGCCTCGGCAACTCCGGGCAGCGCCCGGATCCGGGTCAGGTCCGCGGGGGTGGCCGACGTCTTCTCCCCCACCACGAACGCCACCTCAGCCGGCGTGCCGCTCAGGTGCGCCAGCGCGGTCCGTTCGACGATCTGCTGGGCCAGCACGGCGGCGAAGACGACGAACGCAGCGACCAGGACGGCCAGGCCGGTCAGCAGCAGCCGGGCGGGGCGGCGGCCCACCCCGCTGAGCTGGGTACGCAGCACAGTGGTGCTCATCGGGCGGCCGCCAGCTGCTGCAGGGCGGCGGCGACCCGGTCCGGCCCGGGCTGGTCCAGGTCGCCGGCGATCCGCCCGTCGGCGAGGAGCACCACGCGGTCGGCGTAGCCGGCGGCGTTCGGATCGTGGGTGACCATGACCACCGTCTGCCCGAGGTCGCGGACCGACTGGCGCAGCAGCGCCAGCACCTCCGCCCCGGACCGGGAGTCGAGGTTGCCGGTCGGTTCGTCCGCGAAGACGACCTCGGGCCGGCAGACCAGGGCCCGGGCCAGCGCGACCCGCTGCTGCTGGCCGCCGGAGAGCTCGCTCGGGCGGTGCTTCAGCCGGTCGCCGATCCCGAGTACGCCGACCAGGTGGCCGAAGAGCTCGCGATCCGGCCGCCGACCGGACAGGTCCAGCGGCAGGGTGATGTTCTGCGCGGCGGTCAGCTGCGGCAGCAGGTTGAACGACTGGAAGACGAAGCCGATCCGCTCCCGCCGGACCTTCGTCAGGACCCGGTCGCCGAGCCGGGTCAGGTCGGTCCCGCCAAGCAGCGCCCGGCCCGAGGTGGCCGTGTCCAGCGCGGCCAGGCAGTGCATCAGGGTGGACTTGCCCGACCCGGACGGGCCCATGATCGCGGTGAACTCGGCGCGGGCGAAGCCGACCGTCACCCCGTCCAGGGCGCGTACCGCGGTGTCCCCGCTGCCGTACACCTTGACCAGGTCGACCGCGGCCACCGCGGGGCGCGACGCGACCGGCGTGCTGCCGGCCTGCTCTGTTCTCACTTCTCCTCCAGCGGCTGTTTCTGACTTCGGCCCGATCCTGTCCGGCCGGACGGGGCCGCCACATCCGCCGCGGGCAAGATCCGCCGCCGTCCGGATCTGACTTTCGGCCGATCCGCGATCCCCGGCCCGCCGACTACGCTGGGTGACGATGAAGACGTCCCCCCTCCGCCGATGGTGGTTTCGCCTCGGCCGGCTGGCGGCCCTCGCCGTGCTCGCCCTGCTCGGACTCCTCGACCTGCGGTTCGGGCTGCTCCGGGGAGACCGTGCGGTAACGCTGCTGGCCCCGGTTCGGGTCCTGCCGGCCGTCGCGGTGGCCGTGGTCTGGCTACGCCGGCACCCGTCGGGGTCGACCCGGCTGTCTCGGTGGGCGCTGGTGCTCGCCGCCGCATCGCTCGCCGTCACCGGACTGGTGCGGCTGGTCGACGAGTCGGTCGCGTTCGAGACGAGGGCATGGGGGCTCGCCGAGACGACCGGGCTGCTCGGGCTGCTCTACGTGGTGGCCCGTCGCGCCGCGGCCCGGTCGGCGCCATGGGCGGTGCTCGCGCTGGGCGCCGCCCTCATCCTGCTGCCGTTCCGCAGCGGCACCGACCCCGCCTTCGTGATCTTCGGGCTGCTCCTGGCGATGGCCGGGGCCGGCGCGGTCACCGCCGGCACCTACCTGCGGATGCTGGACAACGACCGGCGGCGGGCGCTCGCCGAGGTACGGACCGAACAGCGCGCCGAGTTCGCCCGTGACCTGCACGACTTCATCGCCCACCACGTCACCGGGATCATCGTGCGGGCGCAGGGCGCCCGATACGTCGCCGAGCAGGACCCTGGACAGGCGACCACCGCGCTGGAGCAGATCGAGCGGGCCGCCGCCGAGACCATGGCGTCGATGCGCCGGATGGTGCGCGTACTGCGCGAACCGGACGCCCCGCTGGCCCCGCTGGCCGGCGCGACCGACCTCGGGCCGTTGCTGGCCGGCTTCAACGAGTCCGGCCCGCCCCAGGCCCGGCTGCACGTGGACGGGGAGCTGGACGGCCTGCCGGTCGAGGTCTCCACCAGCGCCTACCGGGTGGCGATGGAGGCGCTGACCAACGCCCGCCGGCACGCGGCCGGCGCCACGGCGGTGGAGGTTTCGCTCCGCCGTACCCCGGAGTGGCTCTTCGTCCGAGTCGCCGACGACGGGGCACCGCCACGCCACGCCGGCGGGTGGGAGCACTCCGGGACCGGTCTGCTCGGTCTCGCCGAGCGGGTGGGCGCGGTCGGCGGCTGGATCACCGCCGGTCCCGGCGTCGACCGGGGCTGGCTGGTCGACGCGGCGCTGCCGCTGACGGAACGGGAGAGGCCGTGATCCGGGTGCTGATCGCCGACGACCAGGCGATGGTCCGTACCGGCTTCGGCATGATCATCGGGGCGCAGCCGGACATGGAGGTGGTCGGCGAAGCCGCCGACGGCGTCGAGGCGGTCGAGTTGGCCCGCCGGCTCCGCCCCGACGTGGCCCTGCTGGACATCCGCATGCCCCGGCTGGACGGGCTCGCGGCGCTGCGGCTGCTCGCCGGCCCCGAGGTCGCCGATCCGCTCCGGGTGGTCGTGGTGACCACGTTCGACCACGACGAGTACGTACACACCGCGCTCCGCAACGGCGCCTGCGGGTTCCTGCTCAAGGACTCCGGCCCCGCGCTGCTGGTCGAGGCGGTCCGGGCGGCCGTCTCCGGGGACACGCTGATCAGCCCCTCGATCACCGTACGACTGCTGCAACAGCTCGCACCACCGGCCGCCGCCGCGCCGGCCGACGACCCCGGCCTGTCGCCCCGGGAACTGGACGTGGTCCGGTTGACCGCCCGGGGCCTGACCAACGCGGAGATCGCGGCCCGGCTGTTCATCTCGGTCGGCACGGTCAAGAGCCACCTGGGCAGCGTGCAGACCAAACTCGGCGCCCGTAACCGGGTGGAGATCGCCGCCTGGGCCTGGGAGCGTCGCCTGATCAGCTAGTCTTGTTTTTTAACCTTTGCGTTTTTGCTGGTCGGCTTGGGTGCGGGCGCGGTGGAGGGTTTTGCCGACGTCGTGGCGGGGTGCGCGGTG
>NZ_JBIAIL010000035.1:0-77487 GCF_042871425.1 Micromonospora sp. NPDC005806
TCACCCCAGGCGCAGGTGTAGGCGTAGTAGGGCTCACCACCGTCGAGGATGCACTCCAGCGTGGCGAGTGCCTTGCAGCGGTCCCGCAGCACGCCTATGGAAGGCAGCTTGGCGGCGATGTCGTACACAGTCACCTGGGGAACCTACGCCGAGACAGCACCAATATCGTCACGTACCTCCAGGCGTCCGCGAGACCTCGGCGGCGATGCACGCTCACTGCCGCATCCGCGCGCTACGCAGCGTCACGACAACCGGATCTCCGGCACCCGGTCGTGCCGATGAGCGTGCGTTCGCTTCTCGATCTTGGGCCTAGTCGACCACCGCTATCCTGATCATGGCGGGAGGTTCAGCGGCTCGCCATCCAGCGGTCAGCCGGGGCGCAATGCATATCAAGGAATGGGTCTTGCGCATAAGTCTATCTAGGTAGACTATAGCGTCATGGTCCGCACCCGACATCCCTCCCCGCAGACCGCGGCCGTACTCACCGCCCTCGCAGAGGCAGGCAAGGGCTGGAGCCACGGCTACGACCTGTGCCGCGTCCTCGACCTGAAGGCGGGCACCGTCTACCCGATCCTGATCCGCCTCGCCGAGCGGGGACACGTGGAGACCTCCTGGGAGACCGACCCGCCGCGCGGGCGGCCGGCCCGGCACCTGTACCGGCTCAGCACCGCGGGCGCCGAACTCGCGCGCGCCGTCGCCGCGACGGCACGTGCCGGGGACGGCGCACCCGCCCCGGGCGCGGCTCGGCTCGCGCCTGGGACCACCTGAGCTTCGACCGCTCGACCCCGACCCGCCCCTGCCGTTCGGAGGCCCTCGATGCTCGCTTTCCTCTTCATCCTGGTGCTGCTCCTACCGGTGCCCCTGCTCGCGATCGTGGTGCTCGCGGTCCGGCTGCGTGACGCCTTACGCCGGGGCGGTGCGCGCACGCTCGCCGCCCGCGCCCGCGCCGCGTGGCGAGACGGCACCAGACGCCCGGTGTGGCCGGGACTGATCGCCGTCGCCGCAGCCGCCGCGCTGCTCACCGCCGGCCTGGAGCGCCTGTACCTCGCCACGGTCACCAACGGCCCGCGCTGGGGCTTCGACGTGGTGCTGCTGTCCATGATGCTCGGAGTGCTCGCGGCCCTCGGGTGCGCCGCGTTCGTCGGCGCAGCTGCGGCCGCCGTGTCCCGCGCTCGCGGATTCGGGGCCGGCACCGTCGCCGGGCTGCTCGCCCTCACCGCCGTCGTCGTCGGCACCGCGGCCGCGTACCTGCCGCTGCGCGCCGCCTATCTGGCCGAGCCCGGCGTGTTCCCGGTCGTCGCGAACCTCGGCGACGGCGACCTGCTGATACCGTTCGACGTCCTCCTGGTCGCGCTGGCCTGGAACATGCCGTGGCCCGTCCTCGGAGCCGCGCTCGGCACCCGCACTGCGGGCCGTCAGCATGCGGCACGCGACGTCTGGCAGGTCCTGCTCGACCTGGCCACCGCCGACCTGCCCGACAACCGGTCCGCCTGGGGTGCCGCGCTGCGGGCCGAGCTCGCGGCGATCGACCCGCCAGCCGAGCGCCGCAGGTTCGCCCTCGGCGGGGTACGGGCCGCGTTGCGGTCCGCGCTGCCGCACGGCGCATGGCTGCTGGCCGCAGGGACGGCGGTCGTCGTGGCAGGTGCCACGTTGGCCGCCTCGCGCTGGTCGCTGGCGCACGACCGCGGCGGCATACTCGGCTTCTGGGTGTTCCTCCCGATGCCCCTCCTGCTGGCCGTCGCGCTCACCACGGCCTGGCGCAACCGATCCTTCGGCGCCGGGCTGCGCACCGGAGCACTGGCCGGGCTCGCCGCCCTGGTCGCGGTGCTCGCGGTCAGCCTCCCCGAGGCCGTGGTCTGGGCGAACCAGCACGCCGGTTACTTGAGCACTGGCGACGCCGTGCCGCCGACGTGGCAAGCCGCGATCCTCGACGTGCTGCGTCCGGAGTTCCTCCTCGGCATGATCTTCGAATGGACGGCGGGTACCGCTACCGGCGCGGCCCTCGGCACGGCGCTCGGAAGCCGGCGCACCCGCGTCCCTGGCTGACGTAGCCGGACACGATACTTGCCCACCGAACGTATACCGGCCCCCGATGTGAGGACGGCGTTCATGCTGTGCGGCGGCGCCGTCGAAGGCAACGTCAACCGCATCAAAATGACCAAACGGCAGATGTGTGCGGCCGAGCCAAGCTCGACCTGCTGCGCAAGCGCGTCCTCACCGAGACGTGACCATCGACTCCGGCCGATCACGGAATTCGTGCCAGAGCCAATTTCAGCCGGAGTTGACAATCGAGCCGCCAAGGTGGACGGCCACGCCAGCAGCGCCTTCGCCGGCACGCGCTGCGAGGCCGATCTGGGCTTCGTCGTGAACTCGCCCACCTCTCAGCTAACTCAACTGCCGATGAGCGTGCGCGGCGGATTCCGCCGCCACACACACCGGTTATCGGATTTCGATGATGACCTTTCCGAACGGGCTGGCCGACTCGTAGTGCCGGAACGCCGCGCCGGCTTCCTCGAACGGGAACACTCGGTCGATGACGGGCCGAAGCTGGTGCGCGGTGATGATCTCGTTCAGCTTGGTGAACTGGGCGTGACTTCCGACTGCCAACGCCCGGACCGTCGCGGCGACACCGAACAGCAGGCGAGGGTCGAGTGGTGGCCAGTCACCGGAGAGGGACCCTACGAACGCGACGTGCCCGTTGATGGCAAGCGACTTCAGTGACTGCTCCAATGTTCCGGCAGTGTCGACGACCCGGTCGACCCCTCGCCCGCCGGTGATGTCGCGGACCGCGGTGTGCCAGTCGGGAACGGCGCGATAGTTGACGACCTCGTCAGCGCCTAGCTAGGTCACGAAGGCGCTGCTCCTTTTCCGCCTGGCCGGTCGTGGCGATCACTCTCGCCCCGAGAAGCTTGGCCAGTTGTACCGCGAACAGTGATACGCCGCCCGAGCCGGTGGTCAGCACCGTGTGCCCGGGCTGGATCCCAGGACCGTCCCCGGTCAGCGCGTTCCACGCGGTGACCGCAGCGCACGGCAGCGTCGCGGCTTCGGCGTCGGAGAGGTGTTCGGGGACCGGGACGAGGGCTTGCTCCGGCAGGACGGCGAGTTCGGTGAGCATGCCGTCGAGGGAGCCTCCCAGTTGTGGCAGGTATGACGGTTTCAGGGGGCCGTCCAGCCATTGCGGGAACAGCGGGCGGTGACCCGGTCACCCGGTCGCACCCGCTGGACACCTGGCCCCACGGCGATGACCTGCCCGACACCGTCGGAGACGGGGATGACGTCCGGTTTGACCGGCAGCACGTACTGCCCCCGCAGCACCAGCAGTTCGCGGAAGCTGAGCGAGACGGCGTGGACCGCGACTGCGACCTCGCCGATACCTGGCGTGCGCGGTTCGTGGGTACGCAGCGACAGGCCATCGATGCCGTCGCCGCTGTTGACATGGTAGCTGCGCACGTACGGGGGCAGCGTCGCAGTCATCGCGGTCATCCCTCGATGAACTGGTAGTCGCTGGCGATGCGCCCGTCCGCGTCGAGCACGAGGATCTCCAGCCCGACACCGGCCACGTCGCCACCGTCGCGAGGCACCATCTCCCAGCGAAACTTGACCACGTCGTGGAGCCGCTCGGCATCCCCGCGGGAGCGGAACACGAAGGTGCCCGGGGCGATGAACTCCTCGTACGCGCGCGTCACCCGCACCTCCAGTTCGTCATGCCCGCGCGCCTCCAAGACGAGGCGATCGAACCCCAGGCCCTCGGCGGCCTGTCGCATTTCCTGAGGCGGCCGCAGGACATGGACCCCGTCGGGGGACCAGAGCTCGCGAACGGCGGCGCGGCGACGTTCCGGGTCGGGTTCGCTCCACACCGCGACGTAGCGGTCGGTGAGGTTCTTCAGGTCGATGTCAGCCATAGTGATCCTTCGGTCGTGGATGATCGTTGTGACCACGACTGTTCTGCGCCGGACGCGCCGCGACAATTCCCCGGAGGGAATCGCCAACCGGCGCGGCACCCGGTACACAGGAAGAATGATCACCGAATCCGCGAGCGGCGGACTCGCGGGTGCGTTGCGCACATGGCGCACCCGACGCCGCGTCAGCCAACTCGAACTGGCGGTGCGCGCCGGCACCACGCAACGGCACGTCAGCTTCATCGAGAGCGGACGCTCAACCCCCGGCCGGGCGATGATCATACGGCTGGCCGAAACGCTGGAGGTGCCGATCCGCGAACGCAACGAACTGCTCCTCACCGCCGGATTCGCGCCCGCGTACCCACAGCGCGAACTGGACGACCCTCAACTGGCACCGGTCCGAACCGCCCTCGAACGCGTCCTGCACGGCCACCTGCCGTACCCGGCCGTGATCGTCGACCGGCACGGCGACCTCATCTCCGCCAACGCCGGCTTCCACATGATCACCCGCGGAGTGGACCCACACCTGCTCACCCCACCCGTGAGCGTCCCCCGAGTCCTGCTGCACCCCCGCGGTCTCGCACCCCGCATCGTCAACCTCGACGAATGGGCCTGGCACATCATCGACAGCGTCCAAGCCGAAAGCGTCCGCAACCCGAGCGACCGGCTCCAGCGCCTCGCCGAGGAACTCGTCGACCTGGCACCCCCGCGGCCACGGCAACTCTCGCCACACCACCTCGGGTTCGCGGTGCCGCTGCACCTGCGCACGAGCGACCCGGACAACCGGGAACTGCGGCTCATCACCACACTCACCCACTTCGGCACCGCCACCGACGTCACCATCGCCGAACTGCGACTGGAAGCATTCCTCCCGGCCGACGAAGCGACCAGCGCCGCACTGGCCGAGCTCGTTACGTGGTGAACACCATCCGCTTATGGCCGCGAAGTGCTCGTTACGTTCGGTGACAGTTCTCCGGGCTGACTCGCCTCCGAACGTGCCGAGAAGTGCATCCCACCTCGAGGCGTTGCCACCGTCCGGTACCCCCGGGCGTTACTCTTCAGCGTTCAGCGTTCAGCGACGGACGGGCCGACTGTGCCGAGCCGTATGCGCGTGCGACCGTGGACGAAGTGGCGGCCAGCTGCGGACGGGACGGCAACCAGACGGTCTGAATGCCGAGTTGCTCGTTCATCGCAGCGAGCTGGTACTCGTGGCGAAGGTCCGCGGCCGTACGTAGGCCGCGGACGATGACCGTGGCGCCGCGGCGCAGGCAGTAGGCGGTGGTCAGGCCGGTCCAGGTGTCCACCTCGACATTGCCCCAGGCTGCCGGTATGGCGTCGCGCACGTGTACGGCCCTGGTCCTGGCCTCGGCGGTTGGTCGCTTGTCGGCGTTCACCGCCAGCAACACGATGATCTGGTCGAACATCACCCGGGCACGGGCCACCAGGTCGCGGTGCCCCGGGGTGAACGGATCGAACGTACCGGGATAGACCGCCAACGAACCCTGTACCGGCACCACTCCACGATCCGACGTAGCCGTCACCGCGACTCCAACCGCATGGCCACGATTATCCCAGCCGTACATGTGCCGACCCGACTTTGGGCCTTGTCGTCACCGACGACCACCGCCGACATCCTGATCTGCCGCCGTGCGTGCGCTGGGCCGAGGCATTTTCACAGGGTGCTGCCCCGAGGAGCTCATGTCGCCCGGAGCCAGCGGCTATGGATGTCCTCGTAACGCAACGGGTCGACGGCGGCCGGGTCGTCGAGGAGGGTGACCAGCAGTGCGCCGTTGGGGAGTCGGCGCGTGCGGGTGGCGACCTCGGGCAGCCGTGGCGGTGGCAGACGGCAGTCGGGTCCGAGGTAGGTCCACCAGCCGAGCTCAGCCGGCCAACCACCGGCCCGGTGCTGGGCGTCGTGGATGCCCCATTCCCATATCTGATCAGTCGACCATTCGTCGAGGACTCGGCCGACGTCGGCGTTCAGACGCTGCGCGACATCAAGCCACAAGCCGGTCAGGCGGCCGTGCAGCTCGCGGAAGGTGTCCGCCTCGGGCACCGGGCGGCGATAGCAGAAGCATCCGTCCAGCGCCCAGACGAGGCGCCCGTCTTCCCAGTTGACGAAGATGTCGACGTCGCCGTTCGTCCAGAACTGGCCGTGCTCTGTGCCCGTCGCCATCGCGGCGAGCGCCGTGTCGGGGTCCTCGACCGTGCGTAGGTGGGCGTCGGTATTGGTGAACAGGTTGATCAGCCCGTCGGGTCGCTGCGGGCGCAGGTTCCGCTCGGCTGCCAGTGCATACAACTGGCGAAGAGCCGGCCCGGCCGCCACAGGTACCCGCAGTTCCCAGATCCAGTCCGACCCCACGACCGCATGGTGCCGACACGCCCCTATCCCGGGCAAGCAAGTTACAAGATCCGCTCATGCCGGCGTCTACTGCTTTGGAGCAGAACCGAACGGGCGCTACTGAACAGCATCCTCTTTTGCCGCGAACCCCGCGCTGCAGCCCGTTACGGCAAGCGGATCGCGTCGGCGGCGGGTCGCGCCGATGCGCGGAAGATTGTCATCCTCGATGACGACGTTCGTAGACGCGGATTACTCGAAGCGTGGGATCCGCGCTCTCTGGCGTACGCAGCCGATCGGTCAGAAGGAAATCGGGCAAGGTGAACCCGGACGCATGCTCGTGCTCGGACAGCACGAACGTTCCGCCCCGTCTCTCAGGCTGCCATCCGTGCTTCAGGGCGTAGCTGATGACGGCTCGCACGTCGGCCGATGCCGGGTAGGCGCCGTCGGTCGCGCATGCCCCCCACGGTGCCGGCCAGGCGACCGACAGCAGGTCCGCCTGGAGGGCCTGGCTCGTCTTTCCAGCGCCCCAGACCCGCAGGCGAATGCACCGGTGGCAGTCACCGCTGCCCTGTACGTGATGAATCTCCGCGCGCCACGCAAAGATCCGCGCGCCGATTCGCAGCTGTCGTAGTCGGCTTGTGGGCAGCTGAAGGCGGATCCAGCGGTGCGGGCGATCGGCCCGGAGGCGGGTTGCCCGCACCGCCGGGAACGGCGCTAGCTGCGGTAGCGGAAGACGATCCGGCCTCGGGTCAGGTCGTAGGGGCTCAGCTCTACGAGCACCCGGTCGTACGGAAGGATCTTGATGTAGTTCTTACGGATTTTTCCGCTGATGTGGGCCAGCACCTTGTGGCCGTTCTGGAGTTCCACCCTGAAGGTGGCGTTGCGCAGGCATTCGAGGACGGTGCCCTCAAGTTCGATGCCGTTTGATGTTCTTGCCATAGTCAGCGCCTCCTCTCGTTCGCGGTCAGCGGAGGACCAGTTCGAGGTTGCTGCCGGTGCGCCAGGCACCGATGCCCTCGAACAGCGCCGTGGCGGCCATGTTGGATTCGGTCACCTCGGCCGATGCCGTTTCCTTGCCGATGCGGTGCAGCGCGCCCAGCGTGTGTGCCAGCAGCGCCCGGGCGATGCCGCGGCGTCGACGGTCGGCCCGGACGGCGATCAGCCCTATGCGTGGCAGCCGGGTCACCGTCGCGACCCGCAGCAAACCCAGGTATTGGCCGGACTGTGCCGCCACGGCGTATTTCGACAGGTCGAGCACGGGGCGGGCCAATACTTCGGCCGGCATGTCCTGCCATCCAGGGCCGGCCTCGACTTCGTCGCGGATCGTGCGGTCCAGGGCGCGTAGCGGAGCCTCCTCCGCACTGCCGAAGGCCCTTATCGTCACGCCGGACGGCGGCAGAGCCGAGTCGAGGCCCGTGGCGCGTGGGTCAGTGGGCACCGAGTACTCCCACTCGCGGCGCCGCGTCGTGAAGCCGGCTCGCTGCCACTGGGCGGTCAGGTCGAGGTCGGCCTCGTCGACCACCGTGTGCAGCGGCCTCCGCAGGGCCGTCAGCATGGCCTCGGCCAGCCGGTCGAAGGCCGCGCCGTGCCAGGCGTCGATGCTGACGAACATCCGCCCGTCGGGCCGGCGCGACGCCTCGCCGCGGCCGACCACGAGGTCGTCCTCCAGCGCATGCCATTGGCCGGGTGCGACGCGCGAGATCAGCACGGCGTGGCTGAATTCCACAGGATTCATAAGTTGGTGCCTTTCGGGATCGCCATTGTTGAGGGCGCTCCCGGCGACACCTACGTCAGTAGCCGGTCCGTGACGACGAGGGGAGCACCCACATCGATACAAACGTTCACGGGTCTCACCTCCTCAGGCAGTGTCACGGCGCGACGGAAGCTACCAGCCCGCCCGTCACACCGTCCAACCATTTTGCGGCGCGTGCACGATGCCGCACCCATTCCATGATCAAAAGAGGGAATGGCCATATCCCTACGGCCACGGCGCGGGCAGACCGCGCTCGGCCGCCGTCACGGGCGGGTGAGCCGATCCGCCGTCCGTCCACCACACAGCGTCACGGCGAACCTGCCGGCAGACGCGCGGACGTGCCGATGACAGCGCGTTGGCTCGGTCCTGCATGTCGTACCAGCGTTAGGGTCACGAGCATGACCGATGGAGAGGCTCGCGAGATCGCATTCGCCTTCCTTGCTGACCGCGGTGACAAGATCCGCACCGGTGAATGGGTGATCACCGGTGGGCGAGAGCACGAGACCGCATGGTCCGTTGGCTACCAGTCCCGCGCCTTCATCGAGTCAGGCGACATACACGATTCGTTGGTAGGCAACGGACCTGTGGTCGTGCCCAAGTCCGGCCCGGATCCGTGGCTGGCCTGGTCCGGTCAGCCGGTGGAAGAACAGATCGCCGAGGGGCGGCCCACCCTCGGCTGAACGCACTGATGGGCCGCGGAGCGGACGCTACGCAGCGTCACGGTCGTCTGCGCGACCGGCGCCCGTACGTGCCGATGACCGTGTTGCGGTGGTGCGGGTCGGCTGGCCTTCCGGCGGGTTGGTGATCTCGGCGGCATTGACTTCGTGCGGCGTGCCGCTGTTGGAAGGGGTGGTCGACATGACTCTGTTCGCAGCGGAGCTGAGGAATGGGAAGTATCGCCTCGCCGGGACCAGGAGCGAGCTCTACCACGCCGGTTACATCTACCTCGCCGAGCCGGAGACCGGGCTGGTGTCAGTGCTGCAGCCATCCAGCGGACGTCTCAGGTTCGTCACCTCGTCGATTAACCACTGGCTGTGCTCGCTGCACTTGGCCGGCATGTGGTTCTCGGGCTCGACAGCGATCCAGACTTGGGACGAGTGCCTGGCAAAGGAGCTGGCGTCGCGTAAGCCGAGCCTGCACCGCATGGTGGCAACCGGTGTCGCGCATGTCGGCGACCCCGGTTCCTGGGCCGAGCGATGCGGCAAGTTACTTGCGGGCGGTCCGCCCCCGTTGACGGAGGCGGACCGCCGGTGGGTCCGGTATGGGCTGACCGACCTGCTCGACGACCTGGAACACGCCAACGATCAGGGGGAGACAACCGTCATCGGAGTTTTCGCCTGGCGCCTGGCGGATGGCGGGTAAGGCGGCCCTGAAACTCAACGATCACTGGTCCCGCACCGGCAAATGGCTCCTGCGGGAACTGCGCGAGTTTTCGCCCGGAACGGCGGCCGAATGGCTTGCGGTCCAGGGAAACCCGGACGCCATCCTGGACTACGGGCGGCGATTGCTGGCGCGCCATGGTGGGCCGCTGTTTGAGGGGTACCACGCGAAAGGCGACATGCCGTAGGCTCACGCCTTGCCGTGCACGATCCACTGCTTTCCGTCGATCAGTTCCCGGACGGCGTCCAAATGACCGGCGTGGCAAGCGGTTTCGGTGATCACATGCAGCATGATCTCGCGGGCGGTGTGCAGCCGGAAACTGCCAAACTTGTTCGCCGGCCACCAGGCGGGCGGGGTGTCCATCGGGGTTTCGCGAATGACCGTGTTGGCCGCGTCGATGGAGGTGCGATACCGGTTCAGGATATCCTCCGGCGATACGGACGGGTCGACGTTCCACACGTTTTCGGTGTGCGGCAAGGCTTCGATCACCGAGGTTTGGCCGGCGATGACGGCGTTGAACCAGAACCGCTCGACGTCGAGGGCGAGATGGTTGACCAGACCGAGGCAGCTCCACCCGGACGGCAGCACGGGGCGGCGCAGGTCCTTGTCGCTCAAGCCCTCCAGGGCTCCGGTGATGTGACGGCGCTGACCGTCTAGATAGGACAGTAGGGTGGCGGCTTCGGTCTGCATCACAGGTTCTCCAGGTTCTCGTCGTCCCGCTCCAGCGGGACACGGCGTTCGATGTCGGTGGTTGTCAGGTCGGCGGTCGTGGCCGACGATTTCGGCGCCAGCACGTTGCCCTGCAAGCGGCGGCCGTTGGCGTCGTTCTCGGCTACCCAGACGTCGATGTCGGGTTTGTTTTCTTTATCGGTGTCCGGTTCCGGGTCGGTGCACACGAACATCAGGTACTTCATCAGGCTCTCCTTTCTCCTCATCTTGATCGCTACACCACAGTGACGAACGGGCCGGACCGGTCCGGACGCGTGCGGACAAAGTATTTTGAGAAGTTGAGTGCGTGCGCCTTCCTCAAGAGAGACGGGCTTGCTGGGCGTATGCCATACGGCCACTCGTGATCTTCTTGGTGTGGAGAATCTGACGACTGCGGCGGCCTCCTCTGCCGCCTTCCGCGCGCCCACTGTCGTAGATCCGTTGGCGGACGAGCGTCGCGCATCAGTCGACGGGGTACAGGCCGGCGGTCGGCTGCCGGCGATGTCCAGCCCACCACGTGCTTGACGTATCCGTCCCAGCACATGCACGACAGCCGGCCTTGGTGCTCAGCCGTCCTGGTTACAGTCGATGACACCCGAGCGCCGACGGGCGCACTCGCATGCCGAGGAGAGCTGGCTCGCCATCAAAGGTGCACGTCGAGCTGAAGTCGGTAGGCGGATGAGCTTCAACCGTGACCGGCGTGGATGAGTCTCGGGGACGTGGAGACAAAGAGGAGGCCGCGTTGGCTGCCCTGGGTCACCGCCGCAGCTCTGCTCGGCGGGTGCGGGTCGGCCGGGGGGAGTCCAGCCGGCGACGACCTTGACAGGCTGCGCCAGCAGGCGCGCGCCGCGCTGGACCGCTACGACCAGGCGGTACGCGAGGCGGGCGACACCGCCCGGTTCGTGCCGGTGGGGGAGCTGACCCGGCAGCTCGGCGACTGGGAGCCGGCAAACGGGATCTACAAGGCGAGCCTGGGGGCCGGCCGCGTCGAGGCCATCGGGGCGCTGCCCGCGGCGCCGACGCCGACCGGGAACCTCGTCTGGGCCAACGGCACCAAGCAGTCCGTACCGTTGATCTCGGCGGACGAGGCGCTGGCGCAGCTGCGCCAGGCCGGCGCCGGCGAATGCGGTGACTGCGCGCCGCTGAGGGTCACCGGTGCCCGCCTGACCACGATGAGGATTTCGACCACCCGCGGCGCCGCGACCGTCCCGGCCTGGGAGTACACCCTCGACGGGAGCGCGGTGCGGCTAGCCCGGCCGGCGGTGGCCGCCTCGTCCGCGGTCCAGGTGACGCCGCCGTCCTGGGACCCCTATCAGCCGAGCGGCGGGCTGGCGATCGAGTCGGCGACCACGACGACCACCGGCCGCGAGCTGACCGTCACCTTCACCGGTGCCCCCGACCCGGGCAGCCGGCCCTGCGGAGCCGACTACCGCACCGAGCCGGTCGAGTCAGACCTGGCCGTCGTCGTGATCGTCATCGAGCACCGGCACGCCGACAACGAGTCGTGCGCGGACGTCGGGGCGCGGCGCAGCGCCACCGTCGAACTGGCGCGACCGCTGGGGGAGCGGGCGGTCCTCGAGGTGCAGCAGGGCCTGCCGGTCCCGCTGACGATCCGCTGACGGTCCCGGGTCAGCCGAGCGGGACCTGGACGGCCACGTCGCGCCTGGGGTAGAACGCCTCCACCTGGTCCGCCCCGTACTTGTCACGGAACATCGCCACCACGTGGTTGACCCGGTCCGCCTCGGTGATCGGGGTGACGCTCGAGCTCAACGCGGTGCCGTTCGCGGCCAACTGGATCATCGGGGTCCGTTGGACGTTCTTGTACCAGTCGCTGTTCGACCCGGTGACCGGGACCAGGAACACGCTGTCTTCCTCCTGTACGAACCACACCGGATGGGTAATCTGCCGTCCGGACTTCCGGCCGGTCACGGTGATCTCGACTTCTCGGACGCCCTGCAGAGCGTCACTGATCGCGTTGGCCACGATGCCCTCCGACAGCTTCCCGACGTGCTCCCACCTGCCAGGCTATGGACGCCCGCGCCCACCTGCGGCGGGTTCCGGGACGTTGTCACCGGCACGGGCCACCGGGCCGCGTACGGGACGGGATCCTGGCCGCCATCGCGGCGCCGATCGCGGCACCGCCGGATCCGGCGCCCCGCCGGGCCGGCGGCCTGCGCCTCAGCCGGCCGCGCGAGTCGCGCTGACCGGAGAGCGGCCCCGTTGCCATGCCGCCGCCACCATCACCACGCCGGCCACGATCGCGTAGACGCCGATCACCTGCGCGATGACCACCGTCCCGACGTCCGGGCGGAACAGGATCAGCAGCCCGGCCAGCACCGACACGACCCCGACCACCGCGAGCAGCCGGGCGGCGCGCCAGCGGACCGCCGCCCAGATGTCCAGTACGCCGATGGCGACTGCCCAGAGGCCGACCAGCACCGCCAAGGCGAACGCGGTGATCGACGGCCAGAAGAAGGTAAACCCGGCGATCAGCACTCCGGTCAGCCCGGTCAGCAGAAACAGACCTCGCAGCCCGGGGGTCTGCCGGCGGCTGAGCCCCGCCCCCAGATGCAGTAGCCCGGTGGCCAGCGCGTAGACGCCGAACAGTGTGGTCAGGACCACCACCGTCGCCGACGGCCACGCCACGGCCAGCAGCCCGAACACGATCGCGGCCACGCCGCGCACGGCCAGCAGCCACACTCCGTTTCGCATCGCGTCACTCCTCGACGGCTGGGCGCCTGGGGTTTCGCACCGTTTACCTCGAAGGCTACGCACCTTTTGCCGTGAATGGAGAGGATTACTCACATCGGCCGGCGGGCGTGCGTCGAGCGGGCTCCGCTGCGCAAACGTGGGCGAGCCGGAGCCGGAGGAGGCTGCGGTGGCACAGCCGTACCCCCAGCCGTCCGCCCCGGGGCCAACGCGGGACCGTGAAGGGCCGTGCCGGGAAGATTCAGGTGCAACCCTGACCGGCGTGGAGACGTCTCAAGGATGTGGAGACGGCGAGGATGCGTCGGCGGCGCGTGCTGCCCTGGATCATGGTCGCGGCCCTGCTCGGCGGTTGTGGGTCCGCTGGGAGCAGCCCAGCCGTTGACAGGCTCGACGGGTTACGCCAGCAGGCGGGCGAGGCCCTGGCCCGGTATGACGAGGCGGTTCGCGCTGCGGGCGGCGCGCCCTTCGTGCCGGTGGGGGAGCTGACCCGCCAACTCGGCGACTGGGAGCCGGCGAATGGGGATTACAAGCAGGCACTGTCGGCCGGCCTCGTCCAGGCTGCCTCGACGCTGCCGGCGGCGCCGAAATCGGCGGGGACCATTGCCTGGGCCAACGGCACCAGTCAGGACGTGCGGCTGATCTCGGCGGACGCAGCGTTGGCGCAGCTGCACGCGGCGGGTACCGGCGACTGTTCCGGCTGCGCGCCGCTGAAGGTCACCGGCGCTCGCCTGTCCACGATGACGGTCCCGACCACCCGCGGCTCGGCGACCGTCCCGGCGTGGGACTACACCCTCGACGGAACGGCGGTGCGGCTGGCGCGAGCGGCGGTGGATCCCTCGGCCATCGTCCGGGTGACCCCGCCGCCCCGGGGCGCCGATCATCCGCATGAAGGGCTGGCGATCGAGTCGGCGACCACGACGACCACGAGCCGGGATTTGACCGTCACCTTCACCGGCGCGCCCGGCCCCAGCAGCAAGCCGTGCGGGGCCGACTACGGCGCCGAAGCGGCCGAGTCGGAACTGGCGGTCGTCGTGATCATCATCGAGTACCGACACGCCGAACACGAGGCATGCCCGGCCGTCGGAGCGCAGCGCAGCACCACCGTCGAGCTGTCGCGACCGTTGGGGGAGCGGGCAGTCCTGGAGGTGAGGCAGGGCCTGCCGGTGGGGCTGACGATCACCGGCTGACCCTTCCCGCTGTCCGGATCACATGACTGAGACATGCCGCACGGCAGGCTCGTCAAAGCACCTCAGATCGCACCACCACCACAATCACTGACGCAACCGTTCGAGCACCCGGCCGAGACGGCTGGGCGCCCGGTCACCGCCTCATCGGCCGTCGAGGCCTGATGCCTGCTACCCGGCCTCCCGCTTGTCCTCATCCCAACGGGCCAGCGCAGCGGAGAGCTCTTCCAGGAACGCGTCGACCTGCTCACGGTCGTATCCGTGCGCGACGACCGGAAGAGCCTTGGGGGCCCGTTCAATGTCTGCCTTCGCGCCGTAGCGCGCCATCACGACGTCCGAGGTCAGCGCCGCCTGGCCCCGCTTGATCAGGCGATCCACCCGGGCCGGGTCATATCCGTACGGCACAAGGGTGAAGCCCGGCGAGTCGAAACGTTGCCGGGTCAGGTGCCGAAAGTCCGTGAAGCGACTGCCGCCGAAGCGGGCCAGGGCCGCCGCTACCTTGCTCGCCGGTTGCCGGATGAAGTCCAGGTCGAGCAGGACCAGGCAGGGACGGTCATCGACGGGACTTCGGTGAGTCAGTGGACGATCGAGAGTCGAAGCGCTGGACGGCACCAGCAACAGCAACGGGGATGGCGCCTTTCGGCCGGCAAGAACCGGCAGCGGCTGGTCGAGAATGATCGCGTCGATCTCGGCCCAGGGCACCAGCCGGTTGAGCCCGGGCTGCCGCACGGTCAGCCCCTCGGGCCCGATGTGGAGCCTGAAGGGCCGGAGCCCGTAGAAGGAGAGCACGCCGCCGATCGACAGGAACAGCGCACCGGTGATCAACGCCGCGATCGAAGGGAACGCGTCGTCAGCTCGGCTGTACAGCGGCACGAACACACCGAACGCCAGCATCCCGATGCCAAACACCAGGAAGGAACGAGTCCTGCGAAGCTCCATGGCCCTGCCCGCTCTCCCGAAGGCCGCTGTGGCAAGCGTCGCACCAGAGCGCAATCGCTAGGGCGAGCAGTCACCCCACAGACCCGGTGTGCGCGGGCCAGCGGGCCGTTGATGGGCCGTTCGCCCTACCGCTCCAAGAAAGACGTGCGGCTGGGACCAACGCCTGTCCTGCACCCATCGATCTTGACTGATGGTGAGGCGGCGATCACACTTTGCGAAGCTGCGGCAGCCGGGGTCCGTCCGCCTCGACTGCGCGGCCGTCAGGATCGCCTCGCGGAAGGACTCTCATGAGGAGTACAAGAAGATCCAACGGACCGCGCCGCCTGTTGGCCCTGCTCGTGCTACCGCTGGCGCTCGCCGTCAGCGCACCCGGCCTGGCAAGTTCAGCGCCGGACAGCGCGGTGCTGCCCGACAGGTCGTCAACGGGCGAACAGAACGGCGTCGGCCTGATGCGCATCGTCGTCGCCGACAAGTCGGGCATCGACCGCCTCAACGAACTCGGCGTCGACCTCGCCGAGTACGTCAAGCCGGTCGACAACGGCATCGAGGTGCACGCGATCCTCAGCCCGGAGGAGAGCCAGGCGCTGCGGGCCAAGGGCTTCGACGTGCAGGACGCCATCTCCGACCAGAGCGACTACGCGGACAACATGGCCGAGCGGTCCGCCTCGATCCGCGCCGCGATGGCGGCGACGGCCAGCACCGACACCTTGACCGTGCTGCGGAACGAATGGTTCTCCAGCCTCGACAACCAGCTCTTCCTCAACATCGAGGTGAAGTCGAGCGCCGGCACCGACTCGACGACGGTGCTGACGGCGAGCTGGGACAGCGGGCCGGGCACGGAGATCGGCTCCGGCGGCACCGCCACCATGTCCCGGTTCACCGACGCCGGCCAGTACATGTACCACCGGTTCAGCAACCCGGTCGCCATCAACGCCGCACCGGCCAGGGCCACCATCACCAGCAACAAGGGTGGCTCGGTCACGGTCGACGTCGCGAAGTGGCTGGGCAGCCCACGTAAGGTCACCGGTGAGCACCCGTACGTGTCGGACTTCGTCGACCACTACATGGACCCGACGGAGGTCACCGCGCGGTTCACCGGGCTGGCCGCGGAGTTCCCGAAGCTGACCGAGCTGATCGACCTGCCGTACAAGACGAACGGCTACCGGCGCAACGCGCAGGCGCAGTTCGGCACCGCCGCGGCGAGCATCGTCTACGTCACCTCGACGGCGTACGGCTCTGAGGGCGGCAACGACGTCACCATGTCGCTGGTCAATCCGGCCACGGCGAACGCCCCGCTGACGGTGAGCGTGTCCGGCAAGGCCATCACGGTGAGCCTGGCCACCAACGGCTCCGGCGCGATCACCAGCACGGCGGCGCAGGTCGTCGCCGCGGTCAACGGCAACGCCGACGCGGCCAAGCTGCTCACCGCCAGTACGTACCGGGGCAATGCCGGCACGGGCGTGGTGGCCGCGGCACCGGTGACCCAGCTGGCGGACAACCTGAAGGCGCCGGCGAGCGTGTCCCGCGAGCCGTTCCAGATGAAGGCGCTGCGGGTCGGCAAGCACCGCGACGGCTCGAAGGTCGGTGTCTTCCTCTACTGCCAGGAGCACGCCCGGGAGTGGGTGACCCCGCTGGTCTGCGTGGAGTCGGCCGAGCGGCTGCTGCGCAACTACGCGCAGGACCCGAACACCCGCAAGATCGTCGACGACCTGGACATCTTCATCCTGCCGGTCGTCAACCCGGACGGCGCGCACTACAGCATGCACGACTTCAACATGCAGCGGAAGAACATGACCAACTACTGCCCGGCGTCCAACGGCGACCCTGGCCGGCGCAACTCCTGGGGCGTGGACATCAACCGGAACTTCTCGGTCGGTTCCGTCTACGACGGCTACGTCGGCGCGTCGGCGACCAACTGCACCGGCGAGACCTTCGCCGGCCCGGGCGAGCTGTCCGAGCCGGAGGCGCGCAACGAGGTCTGGCTGGTCGACCACTTCCCGAACATCAAGCTCTCGATGAACACCCACTCCTACGGCGGGTACTTCATGTGGCCGCCGGGGGCCTACAAGGCCGAGGGGCGGGAGGTGCTGCCGCGGGTCGACCAGGGCACCGAGGCGTACTTCTGGACCTCCTCGGACTACATCCTCTCCCGGGTGCAGGAATACCGGGGCACGGCGATCTGGCCGGGCCGCACCGGACCAGTGACGGACGTGCTGTACTCGGCGGCCGGCAACAGCGCCGACGAGCACTGGTACAACCGGGGCATCATCGGCTGGGACTTCGAGGTCGGCGCGGACATCTACAACCCGACGACCGGGCGGTTCAGCGCGGTCGGTTTCCAGCCGCCGTTCGCCGAGGGGCATGAGGAGGCGATGGAGTTCGCCAACGGCAACATCGCCATCCTCGAGGTGGCCCGGGCGTACGCGACGGACAAGATCCAACCGCAGACCAAGCTGCAGATCGTCAAGCAGGAGGCGGGTGTCACCGCGTTCACCTTCAGCACCAGCGAGCCGGCGAACCTCTACTACACGCTCGATGGCAGCCGGCCGACGTTCAACTCGCCCAAGCTGGCCCTGGCCGGCATGCGTGAGGGGGTCCAGAACATCACGGTGACCAGCGACACCACGGTCAACTGGTTCTCGATCGACATCGCCGGCAACGTTGAGAGCAACTACAAGCCGGACGGTGAGGGCAGCAACTACAGCAAGGAGAGGGTAGGCGTCCAGTAGGCGGTTCATCGCTTGAACACTGGTGGCCTTCGACCACGGGGTCGGCGGCCATCAGCGTGTGAAGGTCGTACGAATCCGGCTCCAGTCCGGGTGGCCGCTGATGAGGTCACCCCAGCAGGATTTCGTCTGGGCGACGGTAGGTGATGGCAACGTCGTAGTCTCCGGTAATCGAACTGAGGAGCGTGTCGAGGTCTCCGTTGTGGTCAGCGGCTGCCATGCGGAGTACCTGCTCGGCGAGGGTCTTCCCATCGATAAGCACAAGTGGATATTGATCCTCTATAACTTCGACTTGAGCTTGCCGGGAGAACGCTCCCGTTGTGACGAAGACTCCGATCCATCCGCGTCGTAGGCGGGCGACAACTCGTGCAACCTGGTCGGGACTAATCGATGAGGAGGGAGTTACGCATTTCGCTTGGCCGAGGATCACCAGGGGAAGATTGTTGGCGGCCGTGCCGACGTCGAGCCGGCCAACGAAGTCGACGCCGCCGTCGCCGCCCGGTCGAGTTAGCCAGCCATCGTGGTAGCGAGCACCGGAGCGGCCCAAGATCTGGGAAGTAACCCGAGCAGCCAGTAGCTCGAAAGCATGTTTGCGTCCCTCAAAGTGTCTGTAGAGACGCTGCAGCAGGTCGGCCTCTGCAGATCCTGCAGCCGGACGCTGGTCTTCCGCCGACCGCACCCGGGAGGACACGACCCGGCGCCGCGCACGAGGGATCGCGGCGCTGCCGTCTCTGATCCAGCGCCGCCAGGACGCGGGAGCGTGTCGCGTTGCCTGCTCGGCGTCGAGCTTTGGGTGACGGCGGTCGTCGATCCAACGCATGTCAAGGGCGTCGCCCGTGTCCGCAAGATCTATGACTGCCAGGTCGAGCACGAGATTCGGGAAGCTACGTCCGGTCTCGGGGTCACGTTGGACGACGTGTTCGAGCCGTTCGATGATTGCCGCACCGCAAAACTCGACGTGACCCTTCACGAGAGTGCGGCCGCCCCTGTTAACCGTGATAGCTCGATAAATCAACAGGGGTGGGGCCTGAAGCCGTTCGTGTGGGTCGGTGGCAGCGTGGAGGGCCCATGCATCGAGCAAAGCGCGGTTGCCTGCTGTTGCACCCGGAAGGCCGATCGTGGTCGGTTTGTGGTCTCCGTAATAGCGGACGTGGCCGTGGTCAAGGTCGAACTCGTCATGCCAAGGGTTGGTGACATGCCCTGCCTTCCAGGGACTCGACCGCAAGCTGATTACCGGCCTGCGACGTCGGTCAGGCGCGTCCACCATTGCTGCCGCGTTGATACCCGCTTCGAGCATCAACCGTGGAGTGCCATCCGCTTCAGGCGCGGCCGTCACGAAGTGATAGTTGAGGTAGCCGTCTAGCTCGACCTCGACTCGATTGGCACCCTGGGCGTAGCGCATGATCTCGAGCATCGGGACGAGGCGTGCGTGATCCACATGCACATACTGCCCGGCCCGCGCCGCAAGCGGTACTCCCCTCCGGCGTGGTCTCTTCTCGGCTGCGACGCTGATGCCGGACTGAGGTACCACTAGACTAGCGGGCCAGGCCCGGCAGGATTACGTCGGCGACGGCGTACGGTGCGGGCCGCCATGCTTCGGGCGGCGGAGTGATCATCGCCGAGTCGGTCCAGGCGAACTCCGTGGTGTCTGGCGGTACGGCCGACTCAATCCATCGGGCACTGACCTCGAAGATGCCGATTATGTGCGCGGGCTTGAGGCAGGGTGCGACGAAGGCCTCGTTTGCGAAGACAACCTGAGTCAGCAGCCATTCGTCGTCATAAGACCGGCTCTTGTCGTACTCGTTCCGGCTCAGGTGGAAGGTGCCGCGGCTGTTCGCACTGCCCCCCTTGACCTCAATGCGGAGCCTAGGGGGGCCGGCGAGCTCGATGTCGTAGCCGAACGCGTCGGAGATTGCCGCGACATGGGTCGGGTGCCGGCCATCGGCTCGCAGCGCCGCTAGGACCACCGCCTCAGCGGCGTCGCCGATGCGTTTACGGACTTCGGCGTCGCGGGGACCGCTCACCGCGCGGCA
Organism: Micromonospora sp. NPDC005806; assembly: GCF_042871425.1. Lineage (NCBI taxonomy): Bacteria > Bacillati > Actinomycetota > Actinomycetes > Micromonosporales > Micromonosporaceae > Micromonospora > Micromonospora sp. NPDC005806. The sequence continues at coordinate 19,673 of NZ_JBIAIL010000035.1, forward strand.
CACATCAATGAGCATGTCGTCCAGCTCGGGATCGAGCCATTCCAGCGCGCGCAAATCGGCCGTTGGGATGTACTGGCGGGCGACCCCTTGGGGCGATACCGCGATGCGTAGCCAGGCGGGCGGGTCGGCGGTCAGCAGCACCTGGGCGATGTGGCGCAGCGTCGCGCCGTCGGCGATGCCGGCGATCCCGGCCAGCGGGGGCGCCAGCACAATGGCCTCGGCCTGCTCGGCGAGCCCGGCGGTCAGCAGGTGCTCGGCGGGGGTGGTTAGGTCGGTGGCGGCCGCGACGAAGGTGCCGTGGACGCGCGCGGCGCGGACCCAGTCGGCGACATCGCGGCGCGCCGCAAGGCGGACGGCATGGCAGAGCAGCAGGACGGCGTATGCCGTGCCCCGCTTAGGCAGCATCGAGCCGTGCCTTGATATGTGATACGACAGCCTGCATATCGTCCGATACTGCCGGCTGTTCGGGCGTGCCCTCGTCCGGCTCGGGAAGAGCGACGCGCACCAAACCTCGGTCGTTCATCAGCGCGGACAGCGCGACGATTTTCTCGCGCAGCCGAGCGTTGACGGTCTCATCGATGCTCTCCTCGCTGAGCAGCAGCGTGAAGCGGGTTGTCACGTGGTCGCCGAGCCCGAGCCGGTGGATGCGATCTTGGCTCTGCAGGAAATGGCCGGCGTTGAAGGTCCGGTCGAGATAGATGGCGTGGTGGCACCAGTGGTGCAAGCTGACGCCCTCGCCGCAAGCAGCCGGGTTGGCGAGCAGGACGTGACAGTCCGGGTCGTGTCGGAAGCGATCCAGCTCGGCCTCGCGGGTCAGCGCCCCGGCCGGAGCGCTGTCCTGCATCGGCACTCCCCCGTGCACGATGGCCGGCTGGCAGCCGTTTAGATAGGTGGCGAGCGACCGGATGTTGCGCACGAAAGTGGACCAGACGATGACTTTCTCGCCGCGGTCGCGCGCCTGCTCGGCCATCGCCTTGACGTGCTCGTATTTCCAGGGCGTCTCGTAGGCGCGGTAGCGGGCCAGCAGCTCGGCGAGCGGCTCGCTGCCGTCCAGGGCGAGCGGCGGGTGCAAGAATCCGCGCTCGTCGGCGTCGTCGGAGCCGGCGACCAGCAGCATCGGGTTGGTCGCAGCCTCCAGCAGGTACATAACGACCCGGCCGAGCCGGTCGAACTGCCGGCGAGCCGGGCGATCCAGCTCAAAGTCGCCGCGGTAGCGGCCCAGCAGAGCGTCGTAAATGGCCTGCTGGATCGGGCTCATCGCCCGGGTTACCACGTCGAAGGTGGTGCCGGGCAGGCCGAGGCGCGACTTGGGCGTGCGAACGAAGTAGCGCTGGATCGCCGTGCTCGTCTCGCTCAGCACGTCGTCGTCGCGGCCAGCGCGCTCGTTGTAGGCGCTGGCCGGCAGGATCTTCTGATCCTGCCCCGGGTAGAGGAAGCGCATGAGGGCAACCAGGTCGAAGGCACCCTGGGGCGCGGGGGTGCCGGTCAAAATGTCGCGGCGCCGGGCGGCGTAGGCGAGGTCGAGCACCGCGCGGCCGTGCACACCCTGCGCGCCCCGTTTGACCCGGTGCGCCTCGTCGAGGATGACGTGGGTGGGGCGTCGGCCAACGTACTCTCGGATGCGGTCGTAGTCGGAGGCGACGCGGTTGTAGTTGCTAAGCAGCACCTCGACATCGCTGTCGATCGACGCGGTTCCGGCGTGGATGGTGATGGGCGGTGGGCGCTCGAAGCAGGCCGCGGCATCCTCCCGCCATGCTTCGAAGGCGGCGAGGGGCGCGATCACAAGGAGCTGCTCGACCTCGCCGCGGGCGCGAGCGAGCGTGTAGTTCGCCAGCGCGACCGTGGTCTTGCCCGCACCAGGCACGGAGAAGTCGGCGCCATGCGGCAGCCGCTGGATTAGCGCGAGGTTTTCCAGCTGGAAGCCGCGCAGCTCGCGGCGGAAGCCGGCGGCGGCGAGCTCGGCCGCGAGCGCATCGGCGGCCATGTGCGGGGTGCCGGCGGCGACGTCCTCGCGACGTTTCTGGTCGCTGATAAGCGAGCGTATCTGCTCCTGCAGGGTCGGGCCGAGCTTGTGCTGCTCGTGGAAGATCGTCCGGACCTCGCGCAGCGCCGGCAGCTCGGCGAGAAACACATCGACGCGCACGTCCATGCGGTCAGCGGTGCCGCCGACGATGCCGCGGGACATGGCGGCCTGCAGGCGGGCCCAGGCGCCGGCGACTGTCGGGGCCTGGCGGGTGACGACGACGAGCGGGCGGCCCTGCTGGTAGAGCTCGGCGACGATCACGCCCGGCGGCCCTCGATCTCGTCCAGCAGCCCCTCGATTTCGGCGATCTTGAGGGCGAAGGCGTGCACGTCCCACTCGGTCTGGGCACGGGCCTTCGGGAGATCCTTGCGGATCCGTTTCAAGCTGTTGATCACCTTGTCGGCCTGGACGAGCGGCGCCTTGGCCGCCGACTGGTCCGCGGCTTCGTCCGCGGCCTCGTCGGCGACGGCGGTGATCGCGCTGCGCAACGAGCTGAGCACCTGGCGGGCGGAGACCTTGTCACCCTCGCCGAGCGGCAGGCTCTCATCGGGTGTCCGGGCGGCGACCAGACCCAGCAGCTCGTTCAGCGGCTGCGCGGGCGGGTCTTCGCCGAGCAGGTCGTCCAGCAGGTCGTCGCTCGGACCAGGAGCCGGGGCGGACTGGGCGGCGTCGAGCACCGGCTTGAGCGCCGCGTCGCGCTCGATCTCCCGCTGGATGAGCTCGGCCGCGTCGGCGCGTTGCAGGTGCCGCAGCTTGCGGTACTCCACGTTGGCCAAGGTGCCAAGAAAGTACGCCGACCGCACGCTGTCGGCCTCGGCCGGCGGCTTGTTCCGAATGTGCCGGGCGAGCTCGGCGAAGGCCGACTCGTTGTCGGTGAAGTCGACGTGCAGGCGCGCGCCCTTCGCCAGGTCGACCAGCTGGTGCACCTGCTGGAGCTTCTCGTGCAGATCCCGCACCTTCGCGACGTCGCTGTGCATCCGCCGGGCGACGCGTCCGAAGTCCTTGCCCTCGCGGTCGTAGAGCTCCTCGATGAGGAACGCCTCGTTGATCCAGGAGTACTCCTGCTTGAAGTCGCGCGCGATTTGCAGCTCCGCCTCAAGGTCGACCAGCTCGTCGGGCTGGGCGTCGTCCGGCAGGAGCAGGCACTGGACGTAGCGCGCTTTGAGCCAGTCGTCGTGCTGGTAGAGCGAGCGGAGGGCGGCGGTGCGCCGGTTGCCGTTGATGAGGACGCCCTCGGCGGTGATGATGGCTGGATCCTGCTGGCCGCGGTCCTTCAGGTCCTCCTTGAGCTCCTTGAAGCCCTCCTGGCCAGTGAGGATTCGATACTGCGCGTCCTGGGCGGCCGGGCCCAGCGGGTCAGCGGTGAACAGGTCTGGCTGGCCGGCCAGGTGGATCTCCCGGCGCTGTTCGGCCTGCGTGCGGTGGTTGAGCGTGGAGAAGCGCACCCAGCTGACCTCGACCTCGACCTGCGGGAGCTCCTTCTGCTCGCGTGGCCAGGCCGGAAGGAGCACGTGCCGGACGGGTTTGCGGGCCTGCAGCAATGCCACACGATCCTGGTCCAGCATCGGATTGGGCAAGCGGATCATCTCCTGTACGTGGTGAAACGGCCGACGCCGAATCTAGCCGAAATTGTGGTGCGGACTTGGCCGCTCCTGCGCTGAAATCCGACGTGCCCGACGTACGCCGGCAGGGCCTGCTCGTCGATGCCGAAGAGGCTGAGCAGGATGCCTGGGAAGACGCGTTGCTGCCTGCCATCCCAGTTCAGATCGGTCGCCTGGGTGTCGCTGTCGGGCGTGACGTAGACGCAGGGCGGGGGCACCAGTTGCGCGCCGATCTGCACAGCTCGGTCATGTTTCGGACAGAGGCGCTTGGGCGTGCCACAGAGGTGGTTGTGGAAGATGACGCCGTCCACCGTACGATCGGCCGGGTCGAGGAGGCGACTGCGCATGCGCTGGATGCCCTTGGCTACATGCTCGCCGGGCTCGGCCTTCATGCTGTCGCACAGCCACCAGAGGTACGTCTCCCGCGCCCAGTCTGGCACCGACCAGCGGATGCTGCTGTGTGTCCCGTCCGGGCAGCCCTTCTGAATGATCGCCACGTGACCGAACCCGGGGACCGCGAGCCGGTACACCGTGTCGTCGCCGTACTGCGGCTTGGTGACGCTGTCCACCAGGCCCGCCTGCTGCAGCGCCTCCAGGATGTCGAGCAGGAACCGGCGGCGGCCAGCGTTGCTTGCGCTCATGCTGCCGCGCATCGCTTCGATCGTCGCCGGCAGGGCATCGCGGTACTCCTCGGCGGTCAGCCCATACCGGGCAAGGATGTCGGTCTCCGCGACAAGCTTCTGTATTAGGTCGTCCACCTTGTGCACGACCTCCGGCGGGGGTGCCCCCGCGTGGCGACATGGCGCAGCGTATTCCGGCAACACCGTCTCCAGCCCTCCCCTCGCGTACGGTCCCGGTCAGTCCATCAGCAGCCGCTGGGCAATCCGCATCGGATTGCGGTCGAGTTCGAACAGGTCGCCATGCTCGATCCGGTAGCCGAGCTCCTCGGTGACCCAGGTGGCGACGAGCTCGTGGCGCGGCGTGCGCAGCTCCGGCTCGGGACGCCATAGCGGGTGTCGCAGGATGACGGCTTTGCGGCTGCCCGAGTGAGCGAGCACCGCGATGCCCTCGACCTCATGGTGCTGGATGCCCACGGGGGTGAAGGAGCTCATAAAGCCGGCGACCAGCGGGCCGGTGCGGCTCAGCCAGCGCTCCCAATTGATTGGTCGGCCCAGTCCCAGCTCGGCCATGTCCAGGGCCAGCCGCCAGTCCAGTGCGCCATGGATGCGCTGGTTGTCGAAGGAGCGTAGGCAATCCGGGCACGACGCGGTGCACTCCTCGGCGTGGCGCCGGCTCCGCCACATCGCGCCCAGGTCGTCGATGGCGCTTGCCAGCACCTTGGCGAAGAACTGGGGATCGCCGAGCAGGGTCGCGTACCCGGCACCGTTCTCGAGGGTGTCGGCTAGGAAGACCCGGTGCACCTGGTCGTCGCCGATCCGGGCCGGGTGCAGGCCCGCCGACAGCTCGTTGGGGTCGATGTCCAACTCGGCTTGCACGCCCCGGCGCAGCACCTCTGCGAACGACCACATCGCCGGCAGGCCGGCGGGCAGCACGGCCGGATCGGTCGGCACGATGCCGCCGGGAATGTCCAGGTGATCGGCGGTCACGACCAGCACGTCGGTCTTGCGAACCTCGCCGATCGCGGCGTCGATGCGGTGTCCCTGGGTGTTGGGAAGCTTGACGTCGTTGCCGTAAAGCGAGCTGTCCCGGACGACGATCGACCGGCCGGCCGCCTCCTCCATCGCGAACAGCCGGCCCAGATTGTCGTTGATGCGCAGGATGTCGGCCAGCTCATACACGTCGACGCGCAGGCCCTCCACCGTGGCGGAGCGGTCGGGGTTCGAGGCGACGCCCAGCTCCGGGAAACCCATGACGGCCACAGTCTCGCCGTCGACGTCGTAGTCGCGAGCGTGGTAGTCGGTGCGGAAGCCGAGCGGCTGGAACATCACGAATGTGGTGAGCTCCCCCTGGCAGGCCGGGCACGCTCCGGCGTCCACCCCGACCGACGTACGGCCGCAGTTCTGGCACTTGGTGATGTCGATGGGCTTGCCCAGCGGGTCGACGGGCAGCACCCGGGGCCCCTTAACTTCGTACGCGGCGAAGCCCACGGCCGTGTGGATCTCGCCGTCGCGGACGACCTCCGCGCCGGGCACGAAGCTGGCCACCGCCATGTCCAGGGACCTGTCGGACACGACCAGGTCGGTGAGGTCGCGCTTGTCCTTCGGGTAGCCCTTATAGAGGTTGCGGACGCGGGTGGGAAAGCCAAACATCGGCAGGACGCCAGCGTTGGCCAGCACCTCGCTCAGTTCGTTCTGCTGGTAGAACGGGTTGTCGAGGGCGGCGTCGATGTCCGTCACGAGGTCGTGGCGGGCCCAGCGTTCCAGCTCCGCGGTCTCCGCCGCGGTCATGCCGGTGCGCACGGTCAGCGCGGCGATGACCTCCGGCACGTCGGGCGCTTGGTCGAGCCACAGCTCGATCTGCGGCCGATAGGTGTCGGCCCACTGGTCGCGGACGCCGAAGATGCCGTGAATGCTTTCACGGGAGCGCGCCGGCTTGGGCAGGCACACTGCGAAGGCCCGGCGCAGCAGCTCGGCCGCCACGACGCGGCGGGCGATGCGGGTCCGTTCCAGGTCGAGGAACGGCTGCGGCGGGATGTCGCCGGTCATCCGCTCGGTGGCGTTGAAGTAGTAGTCGTCGTGGGTGCGGGAGCGGGCGACAGTGAGGGCGTACGAGTACGGCTGTCCCTGACGCCCGGCCCGGCCGACGCGCTGCTGGTAGTTGAACCGCTGCGGCGGCATGTTAGCCATGACCGTCGAGCGCAGCGAGCCGATGTCGACGCCGACTTCCATCGTGGTGGTAACGCTGAGCACGTCCAGCGGCGTCGTTAGCTTGTTCTCTAGCGGCTCCTTGAGCAGTGCCTCCTTAAACCAGCGTTGGCGCTGCCGCTGGACCGCCAGGGGCTTCGTCTGGCCGGTCAGCTCGGCAACGGCCATCCGGCGCGGCTCCAGCTCGGCGAGCCACGCGTAGTAGTCCTTCTCCTGGTCGCCGGCCTCGCGCCGCTCAAGATTGGGGTGGTGGCAGCCACGGGCGGCGCATACCCCAGCCGAGGGGTGCAGGTGCCGGTAGCTGCACCGGCGGCAGAACCAGACCTCTGTGCCAGCTTTGGTCAACAGGAACGGCGCTTCCACGCTGTCGACGCGCAGCCCCCACTCCGGGGCCACCCGGCCGCCGATCTCGCGTGTCACCCAGGTCTCCAGGACGCCCGAGCCGGCCAGGCCGTGTCGTTCGGCGACCGCCTTCAGGTAGCGCTTCACGGAAGCCGGGATGTCGAACGCAGGCGAGAAATACTTGTTGCCAGCATAGCGCCCCTGAATGCCGAGGACCCTGATCACCGAGCGGAGGATCTGCAGCGCGACATCCTCAGGGACGCCGGCATCGTCCAGCCGCGGGTTGCGCGGGTCGACCATTACCAGGCCGGTGGACTCCAGGTCGCGGGCGGCGCGGTCGAACACCGCCTCGGCCATCGTCGTGGCCAGCTCCCGGCGGTACCGCTCATAGCCCTTCATCTGCATCTCGGGGTGCAGGGGTCTCCAGAGGCCTGGCTGCGGCGGGTCGTACACCCGGTACCAGGGCTCCCCCTGCCACTTCTGCATCGAAGTGCCGGGGCCGGCGGGGTGGATGCCGCGCTGCAACATGGCCTTCTCGAGCCGGGTGGCCGCGACCGACCACGGCAGCTGGGCTGTTGCCTTGCTCGTCCGGTACGCCGCAATCAACGCTTCCGTCTCGGGCGGGGCGACGCCCAGCGCCGCCTTCTTCATCAGCGCCTGGAACAGCTCAGGATGTTCGCCCTGCATTGTGACGAACGCTGCCTGCCCCTCCGGCGTCGGCGTTCCGGTGAGCATCCCCAGCACGGCGTCGACCGCGTCGGCCGCGGGCTGCTCCAGCTCGTGCCGGATGAGCTGGCGTACGAGGTCGCGGTGGTGGTTCTTGGCGACACCGGCCGCGGTGCGGGCGGCGTCGTCACGACTGTCGGTGAACAGAATGGTGCGCGAATCGGCGGGGGTCGTGCCCATGCTGCGGAACAGCTGAGCAAGGTAGAGCTGGATCGACTGCGACTGCCCAGCGCGGTGTCCCCGGATCGGCGACCGCACGATACCGCGCCAGAACTTCTGCGGGTCGTTGTTGACGTTCTGGGTGCCGCAGCGCGGACACTTCTCCGGCAGTGCGGGTGCCTTGGCCCTGGTCTCTCCCATCGGGCTGACCCGCAGGACATACCCGGTCGGGTCCTGGTCGTCCTCCACGATCAGCCCCGAGGTCGGATCCAGCCGCGCCTGGGCGAACGAAAAGCTGATCTGGCGTCCCTTGGCACCCAGGCCCTCGAGCTTGTGGTTCCACGGCTTGCCCTCGGCTGGCTTCTCCGGCTCTGGCCAGTACCAGATGTATTCGCCGTGCGAGCGGCGGTTGACCGGGCGGGTCTGATCCGAGGGAATCTTGTCGGCCAGCGAGCCGAGGGCAACCATCGGCGGGACGCTGTTGGGGACGCGGTCGATGACGTAGCCGCCGAGGCTGACCTCGCCGCAGTCGAAGCAGTACAGCAGCTCGAGAACCCGCCCGCCGCAAGGGCACGTCGTGGCCGGCCGGCTGTACAACCGGCCGATCTTCCGATCTGCGTACGCGTGCTCCGGCCGCACCTCAGTGCAGGCCCGATTGGCGCAGGCCCACAGCCCGCTTGCCGGGCGTACGAACATGTGGGCGCGCAGCGGGATCGTGGCCGGGTCGCTCCAAGCTTCCGCTCCGGCTTCCAGCACGAGGTCGAACGCCTCGCTTGTGACGCCATCGGGGGTGGCCGGCGGCTCGTCGAAGAGGCGCCGCTCAATGTCGGGCAGCCGGCTCGCGCGCATCGGCGCGCCGGCGTCGGCGCGGCACGCGGCGGCGACGGCTTCGGAGAGTCGGTGCTCGGCGGCCAAGGCGCTAAGCGCAGCCGCGCGGTCGGTCCCGCCAGCGGGCAGAGTCTTGGCCTGTTCCTCGAACGCGGTGCGTGACAGCGGCTTGCGTTCGGGGATGGTACGGGGCGTGCCGGCCGTGACGAAGAAGCTGGACCGGTCGACGCCGAAGAACTCCTCCAGGTAGCCGCGGCCGTTGTCGTCGTCGGTGAGCGAGGCGCTGGTGGCCAGGCATCGCAGCTGCGGGGAGTCCGCGTCCAGCCTGAGCCGCGACAGCAGGTTGCGGACCACCATCGCGACCTCGCTGCCCTGCGTGCCGCGGTATAGGTGCATCTCGTCGATGACGATGGTGAATTTATTGTTCTCGTCGGCGGCGAGCCAATCCGCTGTGGCAGCGAACATCGGCTGTTCGATGTCGCGCATCAGCATCGCGTTGAGCATGGAGTAGTTGGTGACCATCAGGTCGGGCGGCGACGCAACCATGTCCCAGCGGGTCGTCATCTCCACCTGCCGAGGATCGGCGAACTGGGCGAGCATCTGCTCTACGGCGCGGCGGTCCGGGCCGTCCTCGTACGCCTTGGCCAGCTGCTGGAAGTCCTGGGCGGCGCTGTTGATCTCTGCGGCGGCCTCATGCACCTTGTCCTTGTCCTTAGGTCCGGGCAGCTCGCCGGATCCTGGGGTGGCACCGGTGTAGCGGCCGAACCAAAGCGGCGGCACCTCGCCGGTCTCCGCGATCCGGCGCAGCGCGCGGCGCAGCCGGGAGACCTGGTCCTCGACCAGCGCGTTCGTGGGGTAAAGCACGACGGTGCGCAGCGCCGCCGGCCGGGTCTCCGGGCCGCGCAGCGGCCGCCAGCTTAGGACGTTGCCTGCGGCTTCCCACCAGCGGACCGGCTCCGGCTGCTTGGCCCAGTTGAGCGCCTCCTGTACCAGCCGGGCGAGCACGGGGAGCAGGAAGGACTCGGTCTTGCCCGAGCCCGTGCCAGAGGTGACGACCACGTTGCGGGGCTCGCCATCAGCGGCGCTAAGCGACCGGATGAGCGCCTCGGCCTGATGGCGGCGCAGCATCATCTGCTGTCCCGGCTTTACGAAATCGCCGAACAGCGCATCGCCGACGATGCGTGCCGCGACCGGGTCCAGGCCGGCTTGCTGCGCCGCCTCCGACAGCGGGTAATCGGCGTCGTAGGGGACCACCGGTTCGAGCAGCACGTCTGTGAACAGCAGCCCGGGCGCCTCCAACAGCTGCCGGCGCTCGTCGCGCAGCGGCTTGTCGCGCAGCCAGTACGCCGTGTCGAAGTATCGCAGGTACGCGTCCTGCAGCTCCCGGTAGACCTGCGTCGGCGTCGGGAAACGCGGCCTCGGCGTGGCGGCGCCGTTCTGCGACATGACGGTCCTCGTCTCGGTGCGGTTGGGTGGATCAGCTGGTGAGGCGGGCGGTCAGCATCTCGGCGATCTCGGCGGGCACGCCGTGATAGCGCAGCACCCGCAGGGGGCCGAGCCCGCGGGGCGGGCGGCCGACACAGAGCACCGCGGCGCGGCCGTACAGCCCCGGCAAGTCGGCGCCCAGCGGGACGTCGAGGGCGCGTTCCGCGGCGCGGTAGGCCAGCAGCGGGCGGCCAGCCTGCAGGGCGGCGATGTGCTTGACCAGGTTCGCGGCACCGATGCGTGCGGTGCCGGCGGCCACGTCCTCGGCGTCGCGGAACACGTACGTCCTGCCGAAGGACTCCAGCGCGTACGCGCCGGGCTCGTCCGGCCGGGGCTGCGTCACCCAAGCGGCCGAGCCGAGATGGAACTGCTGAACGCTGCGTGCCCCCGGCATGCTCACCCGGGGCAGCGCGGCCAGCACCTCGCTGAGCCCGGGCGCAGCGCCGAGGATCGCCGCCGCCGGCCGTGCCGCGACCGTGACCTCGAGCTCGGCGGCCAGCGCGTGAACCTGGTCGGCGGTCAGCCCGCGCAGCACCCGCCGGCTCGGGCCTTCCGGGTCGGGTTGCACGTTAAGGCGACCCGGCGTGCCGGCGATCCAGTCCTCGACCGTGTTCACGTACCCGGCGGGCCAGTAGCCGACCAACAGGTACGAGCCATCGACGAGCTCGGCCAGCGCGGACGGGGCAATCTCCCAGTCGAGCGGCTCGAGGCTCCGCGGGTCGCGCCGGATCTGCACGTGGCCGAGGGATTCGAGCGTACGGGCGAAGACGTGGACGAACAGCAGCGAGCCCTCGATCTGCAAGGCGGTGCGCTCGAAGGATGAGTATCCTCCCCCGCCGGCGTGCATCAGCGCGTCCAGGCCGATGTCCCAGGTCAGCTTGTCCGGCTGCACGGGGGCTACCTGGTGCACGTCCACGTGGTAGCGAGATTCGAGCTTGTCACGCGCCTTCTTCTGGGCCTCGGCCGCCCAGGGGGTGTTCGGGAAGCGCTTGACCAGGCCGCAGCGACGGCAGGTGCCCTCGACGGCCAGCGCCTTGCCCCCGGCGTACGGCAGATCCCAATAGTGCGCTCGGGTGACCAGGCACGAGCTCGGGTCGGGCGCGGCGAGCGTCGTCGCAGGCAGGGCCGCGCCCGCGGGCGGCCGCGGCTCGGTCCACCAAAGGACCTGCGGCACCGGCCGGCGCGGCGCGGCGTCCCCGCCGATAACGACTACGCCGTCGACCACCGCCGCCGACTCCTCGGCGTACGCGTCCGCGCTGAGCACGCCCCGCCCGTGCTGGGTCCCAGGCAAGTAGGCGAGCCGGGTCGCACGTGCCCACAGCGCCAGGTCGACGTAGTCGCCGGAGCGCAGGAAGAAGGGCAGCCGCTGGGTGGCGTCCTTCGTCCTGTTGACGAAGAGCAGGGCCTCGTAGTCGCCCTCGGCGAGGTCCATGTCGGCGAGCGGGAACACCAGGGCGGCGCCGTCCGACTCGCAGGCGGCGATCACCTGGTCGAGGACGATCGGCGTGGCGTCGTCGAGGGCGCCGAGCGCGCCGGTGTCCTTGCGGATGATCTCTAGCTTGATGTGGTCTGCACCCACGGCCACGGCGCGCAGCTCCGGGGGCGCCTGGGCGGCGTACTTGCGCATCCGGCCGGGCAGCTTCATCCCTCCGGCGAGGGTGAGTTGCGATGAGACCGAGGGCTGCAGCACGTTGAGGTCGTCACGCAGCTTGGCGCGGGCTTCGGGCGAAAGTAGCCCCAGCACCTGAACGTCGGCGAACAGCGTCCAGTTCGGAGGCACGCCTTCCTGGCCTCCAGGGACCCGCCGGTAGCCAGGGCGGGCGACCTGAGCGAGCACGGCGTCGACCTCGTCGGCCAGCCCGTCGAACGCGAAGACGATGCCGTCCTCGGCGAGCTGCAACCGCTCGACTTCAAGAAATTGCCCGAGCGCCTCGTCCTTGCGCATCGGCAGCACCTGGCGCGGACGGCGCACGACGGGTGCTCCGCCGTCGATGTCGGTCAGGCGCAGGACGCCGTCGAGGATGGAGGTCTGGGCCAGGTCCGCTGGGCGGTGCAGGCGGTGCCAGCCGTTGACGCCGGGCATGAAGTCGAGGACCGGCTGCTGGTCACCGACCGCGCTGGCGATCTGAAGGTGCCGCGGCTCGTCGTGGCCGGGCAGCTTGACCACGAGGCTGAACTCGACCTTTCGGCCGAACAGGTTGGAGCGGATGAGGGCGACCAGCCGGGCTTCGCCGCCGCGCGCACCGGCCGCTTGCGATCGGGGCGCGGCATCCCGGTCGTTGCCGTCCCAGGTCTGCAGCTCGAGCGCGACGACGCTGGCGATCCGCTCGCGGGCGGCAGGCTGCCGGGCCCAGAGGGTGGCCAGGTTCCGGCTGATCGGCGGCGGCGTGCGCTTCATCCAGTCGTCGAGGTACGGCTCGATTTCGCGCGGCGTGACCTCCCGGCCAGGGTCTAGGCCGTACGTGGCGAAGAACCGGGGCAGCTTGCCGCGGTCGTGCTCGCGGACCAGGGCCTGTGACATCGACAACCCGACGTAGCGGTGCGACAGGGCCACCGCGGAGGGCAGCCCGAGCATGCCGTCCAAGCCGGTCAGCCACAGCCCGAGCACGTTCCAGAACAGCTCGACGTGCTGCCGGTACTGGGTGGCCAGACGCTCCTTCTGCTGGGGGTCCTCCAGCCGCAGCAGCTGAGAGAGGGGGCCGAAGTAGTTGCTCGCCGCCATGGTGACGTCGCTGCCCATGCGCTCCGCGGCCATGCTGAAGACCGCGAGGAGGGTCAATACAGGCGGGGCCGGCAGGTCCATCCGCTCGTCGCGTCGGGTCTGCTGCCACCGGCGCAGCCACTCGCGGGTGCGCTGCAGGGTCAGGCCGAAGATGTCGCTGTAGCGCGTGTGCAGCGACAGCACGCCGATGACCGAGCGTGCCAGGGAGTCCCACACCTTGTCGGTGGGCAGTTTCAGCCGATGCCCGATGCGAGCGAGGGTGTCCTCGTCGAAGTCCAGGTAGACCGGGAGTCCCGCCATGTCCGGGGTGAAGAAAACGTCTGCAATGGCTCGGTTGAAGGCGCTGTAGATCTTCCATCGATCTACCGGCTGACGTTGCATGTGCTGACCAGCTGTCGCTTCCGTATCGGCGGAATTGGGTCCCAAAGTGTAAGGGACGGACCACGCTCTGAACAATGACCGTTCTCGACGCAACCGATTTGCTGGAGGCTGACGATATTCGGCAAGTTCCTCAGCCACGGACTTGACTTTCGAGCATTCAGCCACAATTCGGACGTTATGGAGTCATCGGCGATATCATGAGCTGACCCTGAACACCAGATTCAGGTGGACACCTCCGCCGCCCAGACGGCCTGACTCGGCAGAACAGATGATCAAACCTCCCACCGGGGTGGCGCGCATCGTCGACCGCGCGCCCCTATAGGCTGCCCAGCGACTATCGACCGAGGAGGACGCGTGGAAGGTACGGCCATCCGGGCGGCGGAGTTCTTCGCCGGCATCGGGCTGGTGCGAACCGCCCTCGAGCCGCTGGGCGTCCAGGTCGTCTGGGCCAACGACATCAAGCGGGCCAAGTTCAACGCCTACCGCGAGAACTACCCGGACGCTGACAAGCACTTCAAGGTCGCAGACATCCGCAAGATCGAAGCGACGGACCTGCCACCCGGAGTAGACCTGGCAACAAGCAGCTTCCCTTGCATCGACCTGTCGCTCGCGGGCAATCGACTCGGCCTCGACGGCGCCCAGTCGGGAATGTTCTTCGAATTCGCGCGGATCTTAGAAGGTATGCCGCTGCGCCCGTCGGTTGTACTGCTGGAAAACGTGCACGGATTCGCCACCAGCCACGGCGGTAAAGACATCGAACGCGCCTTCGAGAGGCTTTCCCAGCTGGGCTATTCCCTCGACGTGCTCGCGATCGACGCCAAGCATTTCGTCCCGCAGTCGCGGCCGCGCATGTTCATCGTCGGCATTTCCAAGGACAAGCTGCCAAAGAACTCCCACGTCGGTGTCCCAGCCCGTAGCGACGTGCGCCCGGCCTGGGTGACCGCCCTGCACGAGCGGCATAGCAACACCTACGACATGCACTACCTGGATCTGCCGCCGCTTCCGGAAGGCCCCAAGGACCTCAGCGGGGTGGTAGATCAGGACGTCCCGGCAAGCGCGTGGTGGGATGCGAAGCGGGTGGAGGCCTTCGTCGACTCGCTCAGCCATGGGCAACGCATCCGATTCGAGGCGCTGCGCGATGGGGACACCATTTCCTACCGGTCCGCCTATCGCCGCACCCGGCAGGGCATCTCCATGTGGGAGCTGCGCCGCGACGCCATCGCGGGATGCCTGCGCACGACCGGCGGCGGCTCCAGCAAGCAGGCGCTCGTTGAGGTCGGCATGCGCCGCGAGCCCCGGGTTCGCTGGATGACACCTAAGGAGTACGCGCGGCTTATGGGTGCCGGCGACTACAAACTGGTGGCGGGCACCCCTAATCAGCAGCTGTTCGGCTTCGGCGACGCCGTCGTGGTCGATGTTGTGCGGTGGATCGGACAGCACTACCTAGTTCCGGTCCTCACCCCCGAGACGACCGACGAAGGTTAGCCCTCCGGTGCCGCTGCTGCCCACGCCACCGCCCTCGTCGGCTACCAAGACGATGAAGGCCAACCGCAGCACCGGAACCAAGCCAGAGCTCGCGCTGCGGCGGGCGCTGTTCGCTGCCGGCCTGCGCTATCGCGTGAACCTGAAGGTGAGCGTCCCGGGCCGGACCGTTCGCCCGGACGTCGTCTTCACCCGGACGCGTGTGGCCGTGTTCCTCGACGGTTGTTTCTGGCATGGATGCCCCCAGCATGGCCGCATGCCGAGCGATCCAAGCGGCTACTGGCATCAAAAGATTGACCGGAATCAAGCGCGCGACAGCGCGGTTGACCAGGCGCTGTACGAGTCCGGCTGGCAGGTGGTCCGGCTCTGGGAGCACACCGCTACCGAGGAGGCGGCGAAGCTGGTACGTGCCGCTGTCGCCGAGCGATCCGGCGCGTACCGGTGACGCAACCCCAGCGGGCATCATCGACGAGATGCGCGCACGGGCGGACTCGCAGCGACTGTTCGCCCTCAAGGAACGCTGGGTGTAAGCCTGCAGGCACTGCTTCATGCAATGCCGCCAACTGCAGACGATGAGCGAATCCACCTACCAAAGGGGATCGTGATCCTCTCGCCCCGCGGCTGGCGTTTGCAGGAACCCGGAGACCGGCCAATCCGGGTCTCGCCCGGAGGAATGGAGCGCCACTAATCTAACTGGCCCAGACTCGTTCGCCCTGGCTGGCCGAAATCCGCCTTGGTTTCCGGTGCCTGGAATGATCCGGGCCACTGGCTCGCCACCCAGATTGCCGACGCGCTTGCTGTAGTAGTAGCCGTCAAGAACCAGATCTGCTTGGGCTAGCTCATCGAAGGCAACTCCCGATCTTTCGGACGAGCTTCCCTGGGCGTAGGCGCTCACTACTGCCGCGCCTGTCGTGGCTCTGCCACGAATACGCCGAGTCCCTGGTGGCCATAGAGCTCACCCGTCTCGATGAGGATTGTGATGGCCTGGCGGACGGTCGACTGGCTGCCGACCTCGTACATCTCGGCGAGTGCCTTCGTGGACGGCAGCTTGTGACCGGGAGGCCACTCGCCTGAGGCGACACGCTCCCTGATGTCGGCGATGATCCGCCGGTAATGCGGCTCGAACTTTCGTGGTGCGGGCATGCGAGGTACTCCCAGCTAGGCCCACACATCTGATCACGGTAGCCGGGAGGACTTCAAGAGCAACGTTGACTTTACCAGTAACGCCGGTAAAGTGCGAAGGCGAGGAAACGCCCCAGCTAGGCACTGTGGTGGATCCTTCGTCGGAGCAGCAACTCGCCTCGACCAGGCGGATGACCCGGGTGTGCGCTGGCCAGCGCGCTGCTCCGACGCTCACTAGCTTCCCGCGACAGCCGTTGCATCGACGGCGGCACGAGCAGAAGAGAGGACTCCCGGGCCGCGACCAAGCGGTGGGAGTAACAGGCAGGCCCGGGGTGGGTGCCGGGCTCCGGTCGGTACGGACGCGCGGTCGTACCGACCGTCCCCGCCCGCCTCGGCGCCGCAACCAACCGACAAGGGAGGGACATGGACTCGATCGACGACATCCTTGGTGAACTACCCCTACCGCCGTACGTCACCGCCGAAGACCTCACCTTCGCCGTCAAGGCCATCACCGTGCACGCCGCCGAGCAGTGGCCCGACGGCCCCCGCTGCCGCAACGACCGCGCCCCGCACCCCTGCCGCCTGCACCGCTGGGGCCGACGCGTCCTGATCCGTCGCGGTCTGAGCGAGCGCGAGATCGAGGCCTTGGTCTCCGAACAGACAGCGATGCGGCCATGATTTACGTGACCGGGGAACGCCTGCAACCGCACCAGATCCGCGCCGCATTCTTCGACACCCGGTGGCGTGGCCTCGACCCCGACCAGGTCCACGCCTACCTCAACCAGCTCGCCGACGAACTCGATCGCCTGCACCGCGAGGTGACCACCGCGAACGCCGAGGCCGAACGCATCCGCCAGGCCCTGCGCCAGTGGCGGTCCCGCCACACCGGCTGCCGCTACACCGATCCAGACTGGTTACTCAATGGCCGGTGGCGACGGTGACCGCACCCCGCTGGATCATCCACTTGCCCACCATGCTGAACAGCCTAGACACCGCAGCCGCCCTGGCCGTCGCGCTACGCGACTCCCTCGGCCACGTCACCGCCGTCGACTTCGGCGAGACCACCCTCAGCGAAGAGGACGCGCAGCACCTCCGCCACCGCGTCTGGTGCGACTCCAGGCTCGATGGCGGCCGGCGCTGCTACCTACGCGACGGGCACCCCGGATCGTGCGGGACCGCGGGGGAGGGCAGACACCGGTAGCGTCCGCAAGTGCGCGACACCGAAGACCTTCTGGTCGCCTTCACGCCCCCCGGCCGTATGCGATGGAGGGCACCACCCTCGCTCGCCCGGCGTGCAAGTGTCCTCGACCGCGGCATGGTGGCCTACGTCGGCTGCACCGCGAACCTGCCGCAGAGACCTCCGGCATCACCTGACAGGCGATCGGGACTTGCCGGTGCTACACGAGCAGTTTGGCCAGCTACGCAACACTTCGGACAGCGCAGCACCGTCTGCTTGTCCGCGAGTATCGGTGGTAGAAGGCCAACGGCTGCGGCGGACCATGCGGCCCGCAAATTTCCGGGTGAGGCCTCTGTGGGCGTTCATGGCCCGATCTCCGATCATAAGGTGAGCCGGCCCTCGACGTCGCCTCCGCGATCCAGATCAGGGAGGACAATGGGCAAATCCGGTGGGCGCAAGAGGCGTCAGGGGTCTACATAGGTCGCGGGACTCTCAACATCGCCGGACCGCTTCTGCCAACGGCAAATGACCGGCTAAGTCCTTTCGGGACACGGGCTCTCTCGAGGGGTCGCTCGATCCCTTCGCGCCCGGTACCCTTGGCGCACCAGCGTCGCATCGGATGGATGGTGTGGTTGTGAGCAACCCCGGCGAATCCGGCAGTGTAGCTCCGACGATGCTACGAGCCGACGAAGAAGCGCTACTGGGGTGTATTGCCGATGGCCGTGCGGTGCTCCTCCTCGGCCAGGGTCACACTGCAGGCCTAGTCGATAACCTGATCCGGGATATCGCCGCCCTTTCTGGCACGGAGCAGCAGGGAAGCCTGCCAGAGCAGCTACAGGAGCTTGGTACGGCCAGTCGAGTTGAGGACGTTCGCCGTGCTTTCAGTCGGCAGGCCCCGGACGAAGAACTACTCCAGGTCGCCAGCTGCCCGTGGAGCTTAGTCATTGCCTCAGCCGTCGATCCCGTACCCGTCGAGGCATTTGCCCGTGCTGGCGGCAGAGCAGGTCGACGCATACGGGTGCTGAATCCGTCACAGGCCACGTCGCTTACAGCTTCCGTCAACCCTGCCGCGTTGACCATCGTTCGGTTGTTTGGCTCCGCAGACGAGCAGGTCCCCGCGCATCTCCCACCACTTACACGGGCTGCGCTCCGCCAGCGGCAGGCCTTTGATGTCGGCCCCATCCTGCAGCAGGTGCCGTTCCTCGCCTCTCGCGGGTGTCTGGTCGTCGCAGGCGTCGGCGAGGACGACTGGCTACCGATGGAACTCCTCGCACTTGCATGTAGTTCGCTGCCACCCGGTTCAGTTCACTGGTTTCTCGGCCACGAAGGCTCCGCCGACCCTGCGGCCTCCCCAGATTTCGGCGATACGCTCACCGTTCACGAAGGCACCCTGGCAGAGTTCCTGGTGCGCGGGGCAGCGGGTGCTGCAGGCGAGAAGCTTGTAGCAGCGCAAGACGCTTTGTTGTCGCCAGACGACCACATCATTTCATTCGGCCGTCCCGGTGACTTAAAGCAGATTGTCCTCTCTGCTCAGGAATGGCGCAGTATGTCGCAGGCCGCAGTGATTCTCGACGACGCTGCGGTGGCACCGCCTCCGCCGCTGCTGCCAGACGAAGACCGTGCGGCCTTTCGCTTTTTTTTGCGGGGTGTACAGCGACCACCAGACTGGACCGGTGTCGTCCGTGGCTACCTGTTTGAGCGGGAGATTGCGGGGCGATTTGCGGAGAGAGTGGAGGAAGCCCTCACCGGGATCGGTGCCGTTAATCCCTCTGACGCTCGTGAAAAGTATACCGTCTACTACTCGCGACGCCCTATCCTCCTGACTGGTCCGCCAGCTTCCGGCAAGAGCCGCCTAATCCATTGGCTCGCTGTGCATCTGCGTCGGCGGGGACACGTCGTGGTCTATGTGGCACCAACCGCTGGTCGCGTCAAGTCGGAAGCGCTGGAGCGGGTGTGTCGTCTATTGGAAGAGAAGGGCGCCCCAGGCGTCGCGTTGCTAATTGACGACCTAGACAACCTGCAGTACTCACAGTTAGCGGAGATGTTGGCGGCGGCAGGGCGCAATGCCGTGGTCGTTGGCTCGGCCCGCGTCGCCCCGCAGACCGTTGATCCCAACGTTGATCCCCGTAAATCGGGCGGCAAGGAGCCGGACTTTACGTCCGTTAGCGTTGGACGTCGTCTCGCGGGTCGGGAGATCGAAGGTTTTCGCAGATACCTGAATGAACGTGGTGAACTTTCGGAGGGCTTGACCCCAACCCGCATGCGCGAGCCCTACTTCCTGCTGCTGCTGTATTTCTTGCTGCCCGACACTAGGGGCAACGTCCGACTAAGGGTCGGCGAGGCATATGACCGCCTCGCTCGCGCGTTGGATCTTGCAGCCCGGGCGACCGATAGCGGCAGTAATGGTGGGGACAGCAGGTTCCAGGAACAGCTGCGAGCGGCGGCGCGTCAGCTCTTTCCGAACATGGAATTTGCCGGACGGCAGGATAACCGGTTGGGTTCACCGTTCGATCACTCAGACTACACACGCGATGCCCTCGACCTGTGCCTGGTCTGCGCCCGGCTCCACCGTCCAATCTCGGTGGACCTGCTTCTGCGTGCTCTGGGAGCGGACTTCGTCCGCCGGTATCCGGCGTTCAGCCGAAGCCTCGGCGAGTCCGAATTGTTGAACGAAATGGTGGACGAATACGGTACTGTTACGCTTAACACCGATCATCCGGAGCTCGCTCGTTTGGCGCTCGGAAGCGTTAGGCCCTCGCCGCCGGATCAGCTGAAGCTAATCGAATTACTCGTGCAGGCTGTGCGTTGGAGTGAAAGTAACTATCCCGGCGACGACCAAGGTCAGGACTTTTGTATAGAAATTTTGCAAACGATCGGACCGCGGGGAGAACATGCGGACGCTTACTCCAGCCCGGATAGCTTATCCCTGCTAGCCCGGATCCTCCGAAACATCAGACAGGACCTGCAGGTTCGCATCCCTAAATTGCTGCTGCTCGAGGCCCAGGCACTACGCCTACTCGCTGACCGCGACGGGGACCACGGTGCCTCACTTGGATACATCGCGCTTGCAGTTGATGTGCTCGATCAAGCAGAAGATGTCTTACTGAGTCGCCGCGCGACGGACGCGCGCAACGCCGAGCTGCTGAACGTGCTGACCACTCGCGCCGCCGTACATGGGTATGCAGTCGGTGCTCACCTGCGTCGCCTAGGCCAGCTGAACGATGTGCATTCTGACAACGACGAGCAACGCGGCCTTCGGCTAGCCATCGAGGAAGAGCTAGAGAGGGTAAGTCTTTACGTCGGCCGCACCCGCGCTCTCGGCAGGGCGAGCTTTTTCCCTCTTGATATCAGCTTCTGGAGTCTGCGAGATGTTCTAGAACAGATGCCAGGCCTTTCGAACGTTGAGCGCGCGCGCCTGCTCGCCCAAATGTCCTCGATACTCGAAACTGCCGTTGAAGAACCTCTTGAGCCTCGGCAGGTTCAACGCTTCCGTCAACGCCGAATCCAGCTGGCTGAGCTCGAGGGACGGCACGAGATTAGTGCTGAAATGGCCCTGGAGATGCGCAAGCAGGGCGATTTCACGGGCCACTGCCAGATCATCAGAAGACGCGTCTACTCCCCGACGACGCGGAAGGCTCACTCGCCTGCGGCTGCGGCTGAGGGCCTCGCCTCGCTACTTGGTCTCGATAATGCTGTCTGGCGAAGCCGAGAAGCTATGGCGCTTGCTCATCATCTCTGGATGGATGCGCATCTGCCTGAGGGCCAGGTTGGGGGAGCGGATCCCGTCTTCGCCCACTGTTCACGGCAAGAGTGGAAAGAGTGGAGCCTAATCCTTCATGCTCGACGCAATTTCCCTGAGGACGAAGACAACGCGTTTGTAATCTTCTGCCTTGCCTGGGCCCTGTTTCAGCTTGATGAACCTCACGCCGCGCTGGCGCAGGTGGCTGTCCTTGAGTCAAATTCGTCCGGCAGCCGGCGCCGCGTCGGCTGTCTAGCGGTCTTGGCCGACGATAATGGTGTACCTAGGTCATACCGCGCCATTGCGCGCCGACGCCAGGCCGATAACTGGATCTGTTATTTGCCCCAACTGCTGACGGAAATCCGTATCCCCTTGGCTATTCTGGGTTCAGAGGCTGATCTCCAGGTCGGCAGTGAAATCTCGGCGTTTGTCGGCCTTAATTACCGAGGCCTGCTTCCCTGGAGCCGACGGACCGATGGTTTGGCATCGCACCGAGTGCGGAGGGACCGGAGTGATGCTCCCAGCTCGGAGCCGTCAATACCCAGGCAAGCTGGTCCCCCCACCCCGTCGCCAGCCATGATGCCTCGACGTCGAAATGCCCCTGCGTCATGAGGCAGGCCGACTGGGCGCAGCGATACCAACAAAGAGGCAGTTGGCTCCGCGACTATGGTACTCAGGGAGTTCCTATCCCGGTTGTTGCGGCCAGCCCCGAGCTGCGGCAAGTGTGTGACCTGCTCGAGGATCTTTCGAGTGGCCAGCGGCGATGTGTACTCCTTCACGGACCGAAGGGTAGCGGCAAATCCACAGTTGTGGCGGCTGCCATGGCTGCTTTTGCCGAACTCGGAGTCCAATATCGGCAGCTTCAACCCAAGGGGGAGCATGGCGCAACTATGGAGCGGATGGCCCGCGGGCAACTTGAGGCGCTGGTGCTGGTCGACGACTGCGATCGGATACCTCCCCGAACCCTGCGGAAGCTAGTGGAGAAGCGCCGCGGCTGCCTTGGATTGCTTCTTACCGCCAATCAGATCTCAGTCGATATATCGGCGCACCTTTCAGAAGAGGGTGACTATTACTTACCCATTCCGCCGCTTGAGCAGCGTCCCGACGAACTGTTACTGATCGCGAGTACTATTTGGCAACAGCTCGTTGGCCCGAGGGGCGACGACTTGGCCCGCTCGTGCGATGAGTTAGCGGTCAGGGCGCTCTCGGAGGGGCCATATCCAGACGGCGCCTGGTCGCTTCAGCGAGTGCTGACCGACGTTATAGGCCTACTAGAAAGTAGTGGAGACCTCGTAGCAGGCCGTCTTCAACGCTCAATTTCATACGCCGATATCGCCCCTCTGCTGCTTCGGCTCGCACGAGAACGAGTCGCTGTAGCGCATGTAGCGCCCACCAATGCGGTACTCGTTGTAGAGGGCGACACGGATGAGTCATACCTACACAGCGCCGCACGCCTGGCTAATGAGTGGAAGGGGTGGCGGCTGCTCGATGGTCTTACGGTGGAGGCAGCAGCGCGCGGGCGGGGGGGAGGGGGCACAGAGGTTGTACGTCGGGTACAGA
The DNA here is from genome assembly GCF_042871425.1 of Micromonospora sp. NPDC005806. Lineage (NCBI taxonomy): Bacteria > Bacillati > Actinomycetota > Actinomycetes > Micromonosporales > Micromonosporaceae > Micromonospora > Micromonospora sp. NPDC005806. Next base: position 41,845 of record NZ_JBIAIL010000035.1, read on the forward strand.
ACCTGCACCGCGAAGGTATTCCTGCGCTCGGCCTCTTTGACTATGACATACCTGGCCGGGACGCATATGATCTCGCCGGCAGGAACGGCCTTCAGAGGCTCCTGCTGCCGGTCGAGTTCGATCCCCTTAGGCGAGATTCTCAATTTGCAATCGTGGAAATCGAAGACCTCCTTCCAGTCGAGTTGTTAATTCAGTATTACGAACTCCATGACGATAAATCGCCGGAGGAGCAGCACTGGCGCTTAGGCCACCTGCGCATTGTGCCACTCGGCGAAAACAAGGGCGAGATCGCGGGTTGGGTCAGCGGTGCCGCCACATACCAGGATCTGGAACGGATGGTGCATCTCCTGGTCCAGGTCCGCCAGCAGTTGAGGTTGCCCTGTACTCGCGAGATGGCTGACAGAGGCTGGCTCCGCCTCCTCCAGCACCAACCCGTGGCCCGATCGCTGTCCCTCGACAACGGTAGGCGCCCGCTTGTCCCCGAACAACGCGGAGCCCCGAGTGACTTGCTCCCACGGTAGGCATCAGTCCCGTGATCGAGGTTTCCGCACGGCGCAGCTGTTCGCCCCCTCCCCAATCTAGGACCAGTGTGTTAGCGGAAGGTTTCAGACGTACCGACTCGCGAACATGCCCGTCGTTGTGGTCCTTGCGTTGCCCCGAATTTGCCTATCGGTGGCCAGCCAACCGGAGATTCTCGAGTGCTGCATCGAGTTGGTGTACGTCATCCGGCCAGAACGGTTCGAGCGCCTGCTCCATGTCGTAGTGGCTGCACGTCGCGCCGGATAGCACGTTCAGGATCTGCCAATGCCGACGGTCGAGGCCGAGGTCGCCAGCGTCGCGTCGAACTGCTCCTCGATCAGGTTGTGCAGGTGCTTGAGGCAGTAGCCGATTGGCTTGTCGGTGTCGCTCACAACGGCATCCCCCGGGCAAGGCCTTTTGCCACGATTTGACTTGGTGTCAATTGTTGTCGGGCCCTGGTTCGCTGGTGCCGCCAAGGTCACCTGCATGACTGCTTCTAATCCTGGCCTGTCCCGCTTCCGCCGTACCGGGGCGATCACGGCGGCTGCGCTGGCCGCGCGGTGACTCTCTGTGTCGTTCCGGGGGCCCGCGCCGAGGCCGCCGGCGACACGCTTCCGCTCGGCGGCGCCGACCTGACGGAGGTACTCACCAGCCGCGCCCTGGCCGACGGCGTCACGCTGACCCGGATCGAGCGGGGCGGCGAGCCGGCGCCGACCGGTCAGATCGACACCACCACGCGGGGACCGTGGGTGGTCAACGTGCTCACCATCGACCCGAGCCAGGCCCGCGGGCACCTGAAGGCTGCGTACGGCCCGAACTTGAGCCAGGTCGAGAAGACTACCGAACTCGTCCACGCCTCCGGCGCCCTGGCCGGGGTCAACGCGTCGTTCTTCACCTTCACTGCCAGCCAGCTATACCCCGGCGACCCTGTCGGGCTGGGGCTGTTTGGCGGGAAGCTGCTCAGCGAGCCCACCACCGACCCGGCAGAGGTCAACTTCGTCGTCGGCGCCAACAGCAACCGCGCCCTGACAGGGAAGCTGACCTGGTCGGGCAGCGTACGGAACCGACAGACCGACGCCAGCCTGCCGCTGGAGTTCATCAACCACCCGCCGGTCGTGCCCGCCGGCTGTGCCGCGCTAGCCGACCAGACGCAGTGCACCCTCCCCGGCGACGTCGTCGAGTTCACCCCCGAACTCGCCTCGTCGACCCCGTCCGGCACCGGCGTGGAGGTCGTGCTCGACCGGCTCGGCTGCGTGGTGCGCACCTCGACCACCTGGGGCACCACCCTGGCCGCCGGCCAGACCTCGCTGCAGGCGACCGGGCGGGACACCGCGGCCGGCCGCCGCCGGGCAGGGGTGCGTGGACCGGATCCGTACCGCAGCGGGAACTGACCGTTGTCATTGATGAGAGCTGCAGCAGCGGCCACGTCCGTACTCAGCACCGGGTGCACCGGCCCCGTACGACGGGCGGTCGCACCTTCACATGCCGCCCACGGCCAGGGCTTGTTCGCCACGGCCGTGCGCGGCGCCTGCAGCGGCCGGGATCAGCCGCCATAGAGCCGGTCGATGTGCTTTAGTCGTTGGGTGCCCGGTCGCAGAACTGCGCTCCGGCGAGCACGTGGTTTTTCAGTCGCGGATGTAGTGCTCACCTACCTCGTTTATCAGCCACTCGCAAACCTCCTCGGACACCGTCCACGGCCGGTTGACCATGAGCTTCTGGACCTTTGCGAGGTCGGTGCCCGCCGGTGGAGGAGGCAGCGGCTTCCCCCTCCAGAACTCGTGATCGGGATTGTTCAGCGCAGCGAAGACCGCAGCGACGTGGGACGGGTAGCCCGGCGTGCACCACCAGCCAGTTGCCCACGTGGTGCTGGCGACGGCCGGCGTGTAGAACACCGACCGGGGATCGTGCTCGTCCATGCACACCAATAGGTAACCCGCCGCCATGTTCACCTGCTCGCGGTAGGCGGTGATCTCCGTGTCCGGCGTGACGTCGTCTGGCACGTCCCCGTCGGGGTGAGCCCGAGCGTTGGCGAGGGTGCGGGCCACCACCTCGTAGATCGTGAGCCCGGTGATGAGCCGGCGCTTCGGGTTGGTGAGCCAGCGGTAGAGGTTGTAGACGACGGCTTCCAGGGAGTCGCGGTCAGCGTCCGCGATCTCGCTCATGGTGTGGACGCCTTGTTGGCGGCACCATGTCCTCAGCCGGTCGCGGACCTTCGCCGTCGTGTGGGTGTTGATCCGGTACATGTCTGCGTCCGAGAGAGCACCGATGTCACGGCCGGCGTGCCAATCCTCCACCACGGTGTTCCGCCACCACCGCACCGTGATGCCGACTGCAGCCATGTCGATCATCTGGACGAGGTTGTCCGGGTCGAACCCGTGCTGAGCCAGCAGGTCACTGAGGACAGCCGGGGAGGGATACCGCGCGTCGTCCACCTCGTCACTCACACCGGTGCCCTCCATTCCTCAGCCGCCCTCCCTATGGCACACCTGGTGCCTGACATGTTGTGGTGTTGAACGAGCGAAACTTGCCGACTATTTCATAGGCTCGCCATGGAGGGCGGCAGGTAGCGCTCGAAGAATCTTCGCCACCAGCTCACCCCGGCTGCACACCCGAACCCTCTCGAACACCTGCTCATGTATTCGCGCACCTTGTGCCGCGATCAGGTGCAGGCACCCCGCGATCTCCGTCGGCGACAGCCCCCGCGAGTGTTGGCGGCCTCAACCGCGAGCTCGTACGCGGACTCGGTGGCCCCGGGTTGACCGCCCTCGGCGTGGTGGCCGCGGTGCCTCCGGAGCGCCGGAGGCGCGATCACCCTCGCCATCCCGAGCGCGAGGTTCGATCGCGACCAGCTACCGACGTGGGTCGCGGCGATGTCGGCCGCCGTGACCCGGTCGAGAACGACCTCACCGCGCGGAGTTGACCGAACAGGGCCATGCCCCGGTGATGGGATCCGCCGGAGGCCACGTCTGGGCTGCCAGACCGGTGCGGTTGTCCACGGCGGCGGCCGCACGGGCGTAGGGGCGGGGCGTCGATACCGGTACGTCGGCCCGGCGGACGTGCGGGCGTCGGTCGTCGGCGCTCCCGAGGGCTGGCCCATCCGATCACCGGTCGATCTCGACGCCTACCTGGCGGCCGCCGATCCGCGCGACCGTGACGAGCCGTTCACCTACGTCATCGACCCTGGCGGCACGCTGCGCCTCGCGCCGAGACGCAGCGAGCACGTCGCCTGCGCCGGCGGTGGGGAGGTCCTCGGCGCGGGGGAGATCGCCTTCGCTGGCGAGCGGGACGACTGGGTCGTGACCGAGGTGAGCAACCAGTCCACCGGCTACTGCCCCGGTCCCACCTCATGGGCGCCGGTGGCGGCCGCTCTCGATCGGGCGGGTATCGGCCGCCCGGCAGGCTTCACCGCGGCCGTCGTCTTCCGGCGCTGCCTTGACTGCGGCGAGCGCAACGTCGTCCGCGACGACGACTACATCTGCGCGCTCTGCGGCGCTGAGCTGCCGGAGGTTGTGGAACCCCGGCTGACGGCCCAGCCGCCGACCGACCAGCGTCTACGCTGACGACCGGCGCGGCTGATCGTCACTTCCGCCAGGCGGGCGCCATCCGCTCGGACATCTCTCGCCAGAACGTCCGCAGCTCCTCCCGGTTCACCGCCTGCCAGTCCGCCCGCCCCGGCGCGCGGAACCAGTGCCCGACCAGATCGATCTGGTGGGCGCAGAACGCCTCGTCCATTTGGTACGGCAGCTCGTCTCCCTTCGGCGGCAGCGGGCACAGCCGGAACGGGCAGTCGTCGATGCAGGTGGAGCCGGGTTGGACGTCGTGGGCCTGGCGGCGGCTGAGGGTGACCCGCATCGCGCTGCGGTCGATGGTGAGGCACGGGGGCAGTTCGGCCCGGCTGGCCCGGCTGAGCCGGCGCGCCCGCTCGGCGTTGTCCTGTCCCCGGTCGGCGAGGTTGAGCAGCAGCATCACGTCGGCCAGCAGCCGTTGGGCGCGCGGTTCCAGGACGGCCCAGCCGTGCGACGGCGGCAGCCAGGAGTCCTGCATCCGGCGGACGCCGGGCTGCGGGCTGGCCGCTCCGACCCGTCCGACGATCTCCCGCTCGTCCACCCAGCAGTACCGTTCCGGATGGCGGTCGGTGAGCGCCTCGACGCACAGGTCCGCGACCTCGAGGACGAGCGGGTGGGCCGTACCGCTGCCGGGCTGCGGGGCGCGGTGCCCGCCGCCGGCGATCGAGGTCCAGAAGGTGACCAGCCCGCGTGGGTCCGAACCGCGACCCCGCTCGCGCAACGTCTCGCTGGGATCCCGGGGCAGGGCCAGCAGGGTGAGTGCCTGGAGGAGCACCAGGTGCGAGTACCAGAACCGGGAGTACCGCAGCGCCTTCTCGGCCTCCTCGATCAGGATGCTGCGGTGCACCGGGTACGTGCGGCAGTTGGCCGCCAGCCGGAATCCCTGCGCGAGCGTGAGCTCGTAGACGCGGGCCCCGTCCGTCGCGTCGGTGGCCAGGCGGTGCACCCACCGCCGCAGGGTCTCCCGGGCCACGCCCCGCCAGTCCGGTTCGCCGGGGGCGTCCGCACCCTCGGCGAAGAGGAACAGCGACGGGGCGATCCAGGTCCGTAGGTCCTCCAGGCGTTCCCGGCCCAGCGTGTCGGCCATCTCTGGCGGCTCGTCGAGCAGGTCGTGCAGCGCGCGGACGGCCGCGTCGCCGCCGCTGGCGATCTCCCTGGCGGCCGCCAGGCGGGGCAGGTAGGAGGTCTCCTCGGCCATCATCTGGAACAGCTGCCGATACTGCGGCTCGGGCTGCTGGCCCCGGGGCCCGCCGACCTCCGGGGGCCGGTTTCCGAGCTGCCGGGCGGCGTCGCCGTACCGGAGCACGAGGGCGATCTTGGCGTCTTCGAGCGGGCGGTCGGTGACCGAGCCGTCCCCCTGGTAGGTGGGCCAGGCGCTGCGGATCGCGTCGGCGAGTTTCCGGTGGAGCGGGTGCCCGGTGGCCGCGTCCATCTCCAGCGCGGTCGTGAACATCTCCAGGGCCCGGGTGCGGTTCCGCGTCCGGGTCGCCTCCGCGCAGAGCCGCTGGACGAGGCTGACCGACCGGTTCCGGGTGACCGTCGCGTCCTCGGCGCTCGAACGGATGCGCACGGTCTGCCGGACCGCGTCACCGAGGCGGTGCAGCTTTCCGCCTGCGGAGGGCGGCATCCGCCGCCCGTCCAGCCGTTCGAACACCCCGCCGCTGCGGCTGTAGAGGGGGAGGGCCGCGAGCAGCTCCCGTCCCGGGCCGTGGTTGCGGGTGAAGGCCCGTTCGAGGAAGGCGTCGTCGCGCAGGGCGGCGGCGAGGAAGCGCGCGCCGAGGTACGCCTGGATCACCCCGTGCTGGAAGCGCACCCCGTCCTGCCGTTTCACCACGATGTTGAGCGCGTCCCCGGTGGTCTCGGCGAGCCCGATGTCCTGCGGGTTGTCGGCGCTGAGCTTGTGCAACCGGGCCCGGAGTTCGGCCAGGATCCACTGGCGGCCGGCGTCCGGCGTGCCATCGGCGCCGCGGAGTGCGGTGGTCCTCACCGACTGCTGGTTGTCGCGTAGCCCTAAACAGGCGAGCGCGGAGAGCACCTCGATGGCGTCGGACCGTTCGGTCGGCGGCATGCCGTAGTCCTCGTACAGGTCCCCGGCGAGGGTGGCCTCGTACCACTCCTCCAGCAGACTCCAGCGCAGCGCGGATCTGCCCTGCCCGGCGGGCTCTACGCGGTCGAGGTGGTCGACCTCGTATAGCTGGCCGATGACGCGCAGGTAGAACGGTGATTCGGCCACGTCGGCGGCCTTGACCAGCCCGGTGATCCGGTCCGACCGCTGTCCGTCCGAGCGGCGGCTGCGGCTTTGCACGTACTCCAGGGCGGCGCCCTGGGCGAGCGGCTCCAGTTGCAGCAGCAGCGCGTCCAGCCCGCGCAGCGGATCAGCGGGGCGCGACGCGACCACCAGCGGGAGCCGCTCGCGGACCGCGCCCCGGATGGCCTCTCGCAGCAGGCTGTCCCGGTCGGCGAGCTGGGCGGTGTCGGCGAGGACCTCCTCCAGGCCGTCGGCGAGCACGACGATGCGGTTCTCCAGCCAGAGCCGCCGCCACACCTTGTCCGCCTCGCCGGTGGCGTGCAGTTGGGTGTCGATGGTGCGCTCGAACTGTGCCTGGGCGAGCTGGTGGAAGTTCAGCTGCTCCGGCGCGGTGACGGTGCGCAGGTCGACCCCGATCGGTACGACGTCGGTGGCCATCAGCAGCTCCGCGAGGCGGACCAGAGTCGCCGTCTTGCCGGTGCCGATGCCGCCCACCAGCATCAGCGGACGGCGGTGGTGCTCGTCGCGAAGCCGTTGGATCATCAGTTCGCACAGTTCGTCCCGGCCGACCACGTGGACGCCGCTGATGTCGCGTTCGGCGGTGGGGATCACCATCTGGCGGTTGACTAGGGCGTTGCGGTCGTACCAGCGGCGGACCCGGAGATACCGCCAGAAGATGAACACCGCGAGGCCGAGTCCCACGATCAGCGGGCCCTTGACGAAGCCCTCCACCTGCCCGCAGTAGTACGACCTCGGCGGCTGGCCCGCGCACCAGCGCGACATCGGCAGGAAACCGGGCTCGGCGTCGAGGACGGTCAGCACCAGCGAGTAGATGGTCCACGCCACGAGGATCGTGGCGGTGGCGATGATCGCCCAGCGCAGCCCGTGGTGGTGCCGCCAGGTCATCCGGTGGTCGGGCCGGTGGTCCGTCCGCCGGCGGAGGCTCCGCTCGGTCCGGCGTTCCCGTCGGGTGCGCCACCTGCGCCGCCGCTGGCGTAGCCACAGCCCGGCCGCCCAGACCCGGCCACGTCTCGGCCCGCGCATGGCCACCCCCATGATCGACATGGTCGGCTAGCGGAGGGAAGCGCGCCGTACCTCCTCGCTCAACCCAGGCTAGTGCCGGTTCCCGCAGGTCAGGGCGAGGTTCGGGCATTCTCGCGGCGTCCGCGCAGCTGGCTGTTGCCTGGAGTTGGGCAGCCTGAGTCGCCATGCCGACATGGCTGCGGGCACTCGTCGGGGATAGTTGCGAAGGTGGCGACCGTGAGCGATGAGGGCGACGACCCGTACCTCGAGCTGGAAGATCTTGATGGTGCGGACGCCGACAGGTGGGTGCGGGACCGCAACGCGGAAACCGTGGCCGCGCTGACCGAGGGCGAGCGGTTCGCCGCCCTGCGGACCGAGATCCGGCAGGTGCTCGACGCCGACGATCGCATTCCCTACCCGGGATGGCGCGGGGATCGCCATTACTACAACTTCTGGCAGGACGCCGCACATCCCCGCGGACTCTGGCGCCGCACCACCCTCGACCAGTACCGCCGGCCGGAGCCCGAGTGGGACGTGCTGCTCGACGTCGATGCGTTGGCCGCCGAAGAGGGTGAGAACTGGGTCTGGAGCGACGTGACGGTGCTGCGGGCCGATTATCGACGCTGCCTGATCAGCCTGTCCCGAGGCGGCGCGGATGCGGTGGTGGTCCGCGAGTTCGACCTCGTCCGCCGGACCTTCGTCGAGGACGGCTTCCGGCTTCCCGAGGCCAAGAGCGGCGTCTGCTGGATCGACGCCGACCACATCTACGTGGCCACCGACTTCGGGCCTGGTTCGCTGACCACGTCGGGGTATGCGCGTATCGCCAAGCGATGGCGGCGAGGCACGCCATTGTCCGAGGCCGAGATCGTCTGCGAGGGCCGCGCGGACGACCTGGTGGTGTACGCCTCGCACGACCGGACGCCCGGGTTCGAGCGCGACTTTGTGGGCCGCATCCTGGACTTCTACCGCAGCGAGCACTTCCTGCTGACGGAGGCGGGCGAGCGGATCCGGATTGCCGTGCCGGAGGACGCCCAGTGGGACGTGCACCGGGAGTGGCTGGTGATCCGGCTGCGCTCGCCATGGACGCTGGGTGAGGCGACCTATCCGGCCGGTGCCCTGCTGGCGACCCGCTTCGACGCGTTCCTCGCCGGTGCGCGGGAGATGGCGGTGCTCTTCCAGCCCGACGCCCGCACGGCGCTCGACGGTTACGTATGGACCCGGAACCAGCTGATCCTGGCCACCCTCGCCGATGTGCGGAGCCGGTTGGAGGTGCTGACGCCGGGCGAGACGGGCTGGCGGCGGGAGCCGCTCGCCGGGGTGTCGGCGGACGCTCACAGCTGGATCGTGGACACGGACCCGGACCTCGGCGATGACTATCTGCTCGCCTCGGAAGGGTTCCTCCAACCGGCGACGCTGCGGCTCGGGCAGGTCGGCGGCTCGGTCGAGATCCTCAAGCGGGCGCCGGCGTTCTTCGACGGCCAGGGCTTGGCGGTACGCCAGTTCTTCGCCACCTCGGCCGACGGTACGCGGGTGCCGTACTTCGTGGTGGGGGAGGGGGACGCGCCCAGCCGGGCGACGCTGCTCACCGGGTACGGCGGGTACGAGATCTCCCAGACCCCCTACTACAGCGGGGTCACCGGCCGGGGCTGGCTGGCCCGCGGCGGTACGTACGTTGTGGCGAACATCCGGGGCGGTGGGGAGTACGGCCCGGAATGGCACCGCGCGGCGCTGCGGGAGAACCGGCCGCGGGCGTACGAGGACTTCGCCGCGGTGGCGGCCGACCTGGTCGAGCGGGGGGTCACCACGCCGGCGCAGCTCGGCATCGAGGGTGGCAGCAACGGCGGGCTGTTGATGGGGGTGATGCTGACCCGCTACCCGTCGCTCTTCGGCGCCGTCGTCGCGCACGTGCCGGTGCTGGACATGCGGCGCTATCACCGGCTGCTGGCCGGTGCCTCGTGGATGGCCGAGTACGGCGACCCGGACCGGGCGGAGGACTGGGCCTACCTGCGGGAGTATTCGCCGTACCACAACATCCGCGGTGGGGCGCGGTATCCGCCGGTCCTGTTCATCACCTCGACCCGCGACGACCGGGTGCATCCGGGGCACGCCCGCAAGATGGCAGCCCGGCTGCGCGAGCACGGCCACGACGTGTCCTACTACGAGAACGTCGAAGGCGGGCATGGTGCCGCCGCGAACAACGAGCAGCGCGCGTTCATCTCGGCGCTGACGCTGGAGTTCCTCTGGCGGAGGTTGACCGAGCCGGTGAGCTTGGCCCTACCGCGCCAGGCTTCGGTCGTCGACGCGGGGGAGCGGGCTCAGACCGTCGATACGCAGTAGCGGGCTGGCTGCCCGCTCCGCGGCATCAGGCGTGCGGAGCGGGCAGTTCCGTGCTCAGGCGCCGAAGTCCAGCAGGATCTTGCCGACCTTGCCCTTACCCTCGAGCCGCTCGAAGGCCGACGTCACCTGCTCGGCCGGGAAGATCTGGTCGATGACCGGCCGGACCCGTCCGCTCGCGAGCGCGGGCAGGACCTCCCGTTCGAAGGCGCGGACGGCTTCCGCCTTCTGCTCGATGGGCCGGGCGCGCAGGACGGTGCCCTGCACGCGCGTCCGCTTCTGCATGAGCCGCAGCAGCGGGATCTGCACCTCGCTGCCGGCGCCGACGCCGACGATGATGATCCGCCCCCGGACGGCGACCGCGTCGAGGTTCCCCGGGAAGTGGGGGGCACCCACCAGCTCCAGGATGACGTCGGCCCCTCGACCGCCGGTGAGTTCGGCGACCTCGGTCGCGAAGGTGGCGTCCTGGACGACCTCTGCGCCGAGCTCCTTCACCGCCTGGTACGACGACTCGCTGCGCACCACGCCGATGACCCGCGCACCGGCCGCGAGGCCGATCTGCACGGCGGCGCTTCCGACGCCACCGGCGGCCCCGTGCACCAGGAGGGTTTCGCCCATCTGCAGCCCGGCCTGCGACCGGATCGCGTCGTGCGCGGTCATGTACGCCTCCGGCGCCGCCGCGGCGTCGGCGTCGGACAGCGAGTCCGGCACGCGGGCCAGGTGCCGCTCGTTGACGATCACCCGGTCGGCGAGGCCGCCGCCACCCACGAGGCCGAACACCCGGTCGCCGGGCTGCCACGTGGTGACCGCGTCACCGATGGCCTCGACGACGCCCGACACCTCGAGCCCGGGAATGTCCGCGGGGCTGCCCGGCGGGGCCGGGTAGATGCCGGTGCGCTGCTGCGCGTCGGCCGGGTTCATTCCGGCGTAGCGGACGCGGACCCGAACGTCGTTGCCGGTCGGTACCGGGTCCGGCCGCTCGACGAGGTCGATGACCTCGTTGCCGCCCGCCCCGGTGAAGACAACCGCCCTCATGACTGATCAATCCTTCCGTTCACGCGTCCAGGAAGCGCAGCGCGACCTGCGCGATGCCCTCGGCATCCAGCTCGTAGTGCCGGTAGAGGTGGGTCGGCGGCCCGATCAGGCTGTACTCGTCCTTGATGCCGTGCCGGTGCAGCTTGGTGGCTACCCCCTCCTCGGTGAGCACCTCGGCGACGGCGCCGCCCAGCCCGCCGAGCACGTTGTGCTCCTCGACGGTCATGAGCCGACGCGCCCGCGCCGCCGCCAGCACGGCGTCGCGGTCCAGCGGCTTCACGGTGTGCATGTCGAGCACGCCGACCGAGATGCCCTTGGCGCGGAGCAGCTCGGCCGCCGCCAGCGTCGGGTGCACCGACGACCCGGTGGCGATGAGCATCAGGTCGCTGCCGTCCCCGTGCTTGATGGCGCGGCCCAGCTCGAACTCGCAGCCGTCCTCGTAGATGATCGGGTCGCGGCCGCGGCTGGCGCGGAAGTAGATCGGTCCGGGGTGGTTCACCGTGGCGCGGATCGCCGCGTGGAACTGGGCCGGGTCCGACGGAGCGACCACGGTCATGTTGGCCATGCTGCGCATGATGGCCAGGTCCTCGGTGGCGTGGTGCGAGGTGCCGTAGAAGCCGAGGCTGATGCCGGCGTGGTGGCCGATCAGGCGGACCGGCTGGTTGCAGTAGGCCAGGTCGGTGCGGATCTGCTCGCAGCACAGCAGCGCCAGGAACGATGCGAACGTCGCGGTGTACGGCAGCACGCCGGTGGTGGCCAGGCCGGCCGACGCCGACACCATGTTCTGCTCGGAGATGCCGAACTGCAGGAACCGCTCGGGGTGCTTCTCCTGGAAGCGCACCAGGCCGTTGGAGTACTTCAGGTCCGCGGTGGCAACCGCGATCGGGTGTCCCTCGTCGGTCAGCTCGATGAGGGCCTGCGAGATGGCGGCGAACCCGGGCGCCTGGTCCAGCAGCATGAGCAGGTGCCAGGAGTCGGGGTGCAGCTCGGGCTCGGTGGTGGTCACGCGTTGCTCCTCAGGTGCGCGAGGGCGAGTTTCTCGTCGTCGGGGTGCAGGTAGCCGAGGTGCCAGCCGAACTGCGTCTCCATGTAGGGGATGCCCTTGCCCTTGACGGTGTGGGCCACGATCACGGTCGGCTTGCCCTCGTGGCTGGCGGCGGTCGCCTGGCGCAGCGCCTGCAGCACCTGCGGCACGTCGTGGCCGTCGATGTCGATGGTGTTCCAGCCGAACGCCTGCCACTTGTCGAGCACCGGTTCGATGCCGATGACGTCGTCGACCTTGCCGTCGAGGCTGTACTCGTTGCGGTCGACGATCGCGATGAGGTTGCCGGTGCGGTGGTGGGCCGCGGACAGCGCCGCCTCCCACACCTGGCCCTCGTGCTGCTCGCCGTCCCCGAGCAGGACGAAGACGTTGTAGTCGAGGTTGTTGAGCCGGCCGCCGAGGGCCATGCCGAGGCCCGCGGACAGGGCGTGGCCGAGCGAGCCGGAGCTGAAGTCGATGCCCGGCACCTTGCGCATGTCCGGGTGGTCGCCGAGCGGGTTGCCGAGGCGGGTGTACTCGTCGAGCACGGACTTGTCGAAGAAGCCGTACTCGGCGAGGAACGGGTAGAGCGCGATCGCCGCGTGGCCCTTGCCGAAGAGGAAGCGGTCGCGTTCCTGCCACTGCGGCTCGCCCGGCTTCAGCCGCATGATCTCGCCGTAGTAGAGCGTCGCGAGGATCTCGGCGCACGAGAAGGCCGAGGCGTAGTGCCCGGTCTTCGCGATGCCGGTCAGGCGCACCGTCTCCTCGCGGGCGAAGAGCGCCTTCTCCTTGATGCGGGCGATCAGCTCGCCGTCGTCGGCTGCTGCACTCACTGGTTCTCCTCCACGAATTCCGGAACCTGTCCCTCGACGGGGGGAGGCGACAGGGAGCACACGATTTCGAGCGTTTCCGAGCCGTCGTTGACCTGCCCGTGCACGCGGTTCGCGGCGATGTAGACGGACAGCCCGGGCTCGAGGCGGATGGGCTCGTGGTCCTCGAGATACATCAGGCCGGTGCCGCGTACGACGTAGTAGGCCTCTTCGTAGTCGTGCCGGTGGCGGCGGACCTCCTGCCCCGGCTGCATGACGCACAGCGAAACGCCGACCCCGACGGAGCCCACGGTCTTCGGATGCACCAGTCGGTAGACCGGCGCCCCGAGTGCGAGGAACTCGCGTCCCTGCTCACGGCGTACGACGGGGGTTGGGCCGTCAGACAAAGCGGTTCTCCTAACTGGAGTGGCCGAGCGAGCGGGAGACCTCGGCGGCCGCCTCCCGCACCATCGACACGTGTCGCTGCCGGTTCTCGCCGAGCAGCACGGGGGATACGCCGGCCAGGGACAGCGCGGCGCTGACCTTGCCGGTGTGGTTGAAGACGGGAGCGGCGATCGACGCGATGCCGAGGGTCACGTCCTCGTCGCTGATGACGATTCCCGCGTTCGCGTCCGCCGCGAGGGACTGCCGCACCAGCTCCGGGGTGTTCAGGGTCTTGCCGGTGTAGGTGGTGAGCGCCGCGCGGAACAGGTACTCGTCCCAGAGGGATTCGCCCCCGAAGGCGAGGAGGGCCCGCGGTGCGCCGCCGACGTGCAGCGGCAGCCGGCCGCCGAGCCTGAGCTCGAGAATCTGGACCCGCGCGCCGTCGATGCGCTCGATGCACACCGCCTCGAGCCCCTGACGTACGCACAGGAAGACCGTTTCGCCGGTCTGCTCGTGCAGCCGCTCCATGACGGGAAGTGCCGCCTGGCGCTCGTCGAACCGCCGAGCAACCGCCGCACCCAGCCGGAACACCTTGAGCCCGAGCCGGTACTGCCCCCGCCGCGCACCTGGCTCCACCCACCCGAGTTCCTGCATGCTCTCGAGGAGGCGGTACACACTCGTACGCGGCTCTTCCAGCGCTTCGATGAGCGCGGCGATCGGCATCTCGCCCTGGTCGGCGAGCAGTTCCAGCACCCGGTCGGCCTTGCTGAGCACATTCACCGGCGGCATGAAGTCTCCCCTTCGTCCCGCGTAGCGGTCAGGCTGACCGTAGAGCGGGACTATAGCGGAGCGGCGTGACCGCTGGGAAGACCACAGTGCATATTCGCTTCCGACGTGTCGTAGCCGAGCTATTGCAGGTCGTAGGGATGCGCCCGCCGCATCTGGAGCGGACTGTCGGGATCCACGCCTGGTGGCGGAGGTGCGACGGCAAGAAAGTTTGTACCGCCCTATGGACATCGCGTCCGTGCGGTGGAACAGTACTGCCACCGAGTCGATGTGTGACAGGAGATACACATGGCTGAGATGCCGATGAACGCGCAGGGTCTGACTCGCCGTGGTCTGCTGCGCCGGGGAGGACTGCTCGCCGCGCTCGCCGTGTCCGCGCCGACCCTCCTGGCCGCCTGCGGCGACGGGAAGTCCGCAGCGGTGCCCGCGGTGGGTGACAAGGTCGGTGGCGCGCTGAACTTCCTGTCCTGGGAGGGCTACGACCTCACCGGATCGCAGAAGATGAAGGCGTGGCAGGGCGCCAAGAGCGTCAAGGTCAACCCCACCTACATCTCGACGAGCGACGACATCCTCGCGAAGATCAAGTCCGGCTCCAGCGTCGGCTACGACCTCATCACCTATTACCAGGCGTACGGACCCCTGTACTCCAAGCAGCCGTTGGAGATCATCGAGCCGCTCGACCTGGCGCACATTCCGAACGCCGCGAAGCTCTTCCCGTTCTTCCGCGAGGGTGACGCCGCGGCGAAGTTCTGGAACATCGAGGGCAAGCAGTGGGGCATCCCGATGTTCTGGAGCGCCACCACGCTCGACTACCGCACCGACCGCATGCCGAAGCCCGAGTCGTGGCTCGACCTGCTGAAGCCCGAGTTCAAGGGCAAGATCGGCTGGGTCCCGGACGCGACCGCCGCGTTCACCCTCGGCGGCCGGATCCTCGGCTTCGACGTCCCGAACTACACGCAGGACCAGTTCAAGCAGATCGTCGACCTGCTCCGCCGCTTCCGCGGACAGATCAAGGGGTTCGCGCCGTCCTTCGGTGACCTCACCAACCAGCTGGTCAGCGGTGAGGTGATCGCCTCCTTCGCCGGCTGGTCGACGGTCGCGCTCTGGGCCGGCGACAAGGGCGCCAAGGTGGAGAGCATCATCCCGAAGGAGGGCACCTACACCTCCTGCGACGCGTGGGCGGTGCCCAAGACGACCCGCAACCGCGACACCACGTACGCGTGGGTCAACGAGGCCCTCTCGCCGGAGGTGCAGGCGGAGACCGCGGTGGCGCTCGGCACGGGCGTGACCTCGCCCGAGGCGGTCAAGTTGCTGCCCGCCAAGCAGCAGAAGCTCTACCCCTACGACAACCTCGACGAGTTCTTCACCCGCGCCCCGGTCTTCGGCTTCCCCGACAAGGGGCGGTCCGGGATCGTGCAGCACGAGGAGTGGCTCAGCGAGTGGTCGAACATCCAGGGCGGCGCCTGATGGCCGTCGCGGTCGCCCCGCCACAAGCGGACGTCGCCGCCGCACCGCCCCCCGCACCGGCTCGTCGCCGAGGGTGGCTGCTGACCCTGCCGGCGGTTGTCGTCCTGGGCTTCCTCCTGGTCGCTCCCTTCCTGGTGTTCACCGTCTACGCCTTCCTGCAGGGCGGGTTCTACGAGGTGACGAGCACCGCCACCCTGTCGAACTTCACCTCGGCCGTCGGCTCGGAACTGACCCGTCGGCTCACGCTGAACGCCCTCGAGATCGGGTTCGTCACCGCGGTCCTGAGCCTGGCGCTCGGGGTGCCGCTCGCCTACGCGATCCGCTACCGCGCCGGGCGCCTGGAATACCCGCTGCTGGCGCTCGTCGTGTTCTCGATGTTCACCAGCTACCTCGTCCGGATCTACGCGTGGCGGGTGATCCTCGGCAACAACGGGCTGCTCACGCAGCTCCTCGACCCGATCGGGCTGGCCCCGCGGGACGGCTCGCTGCTGTTCTCGAAGCCAGCCGTCGTCGCCGCGCTCGTGCACATCTTCGTGCCGTACGTCGCCCTCGTCGCCTACGCCGCGTTCCGCAACATCCCCGGCGACTTCTTCGACCTGGCCGCCGACCTCGGCGCCGGTCGGGTGCAGCGGTGGCGCCGAGTGGTCCTGCCGCTGGTGGCGCCAGCGGCGGCCTCCGGCTTCCTCTACACCTTCGTGCTGGCCGCCAGCGACTACGTCACCCCGCAGTTCCTCGGCGGAACGGACGGGAACATGGTCGGCCTGCAGATCTCGCAGCAGTTCACGCAGTTCGGCAACTACCCGCTCGGCGCGGCGACCTCGATCATCGTGCTGCTGCTGTTCATGTTCGCCTATGCCGTCGTGACCGGCGTCCTGCGCGCGCTGGGCCTGAACTCCGTGGTGATCAAGGGATGAGCGCCATGAGTCTTCTGCGCAGCCGGCGCCGGGCGCCGGGTCTCTACCTGGCCCTAGTCCTGGCCTTCCTGTACCTGCCGATCGCGGTCGTCGTGCTGTTCTCGTTCAACGCCAGCAGCACCCTCAACCTCCCGATCAAGGGCTTCTCGCTGCGCTGGTACGAGGCGGTGCTGACCGACGGGACCTACACCTCGGCCCTGCGCAACAGCCTGATCGTGGCGGTGGCCAGCGCGATCGTCACCACCGTGCTGGGCACGCTGGCGGCGTTCGGGCTGACCCACGTGCCCCACCGGCTCCGCCCGTGGCTCGCGGTGCTGTTCTTCGCGCCCATCACGCTGCCCGGCCTGTTCCTCGGGTTGTCGCTGCTGGCCTGGTTCGCCAAGCTCGACATCGAGCTGTCGCTGTGGACCGTGGCCGCCGCGCACGTCGTCTACACGTTCCCGTACTTCCTGCTCGTCGCCCAGTCCGTGCTCGACCGGATCGACCCGCAGTACGACGAGCTGGCGGCCGACCTGGGCGCGTCGTCACTGCTGAGGTTCACGAGGGTCACGCTGCCGATGACGTGGCCGGTGCTCATCGCCGGCGGCATGCTCGCCTTCGTCCTGAGCTTCGACGAATTCTTCATCACCTTCTTCGTCATCGGCCCCCAGAGCACGGTGCCGCTCGTCATCTACTCCGCGATGCGCCGCGCGATCGACCCGTCGATCAACGCGTTCGCGACCCTCCTCCTGCTCGTCACCTTCCTGTCCGGCGTCGTGATCGCCGTCGTGGCACGGGCGGGCAGGGCTGCACGAAAGGGAGTCAAGGCCTCGTGAATACCGTTCTCAGCCTGACGGGCATCACCAAGAGCTTCGGCAAGGTACCGATCCTGCACGGCGTCGACCTCGAGGTCCACGACGGCGAGATCCTGTCGCTGCTGGGTCCGAGCGGGTGCGGCAAGACCACGATGCTGCGCATCATCGGCGGGTTCGAACGGCCGGACCGCGGCCGCGTGGTCCTGGCCGGCAAGGACATCACCGACGTGCCACCGCACCGCCGCCCGGTCAACATCGTCTTCCAGCGCTACCTGCTCTTTCCGCACCTGTCGGTCTTCGACAACGTCGCCTTCGGGCTGCGGATCGACAAGGTCGGCAAGCAGGACATCGAGCGACGCGTGCGGGAAGCGCTGGAGCTGGTCGGGCTCTCGGACCTCGCCGACCGACGCGCGACGCAGCTCAGCGGCGGCCAGTCGCAGCGGATCAGCCTGGCCCGGGCGCTGGTGAAGCGCCCGAAGGTGCTGCTGCTCGACGAGCCGCTCTCGGCGCTGGACCAGAAGGTCCGGATCACCATGCAGGCCGAGCTGCGGCGCATCCACCGGGAGACGGGCACGACCTTCGTCTACGTCACCCACGACCAGCAGGAGGCCATGTCGCTGTCGAACCGGGTCGTGGTGATGAACGCGGGCCGCATCGAGCAGATCGGCACGCCCGCGGAGGTCTACCACCGCTCGGCCACCAAGTTCGTCTCCGGTTTCGTCGGTGACGCGAACCTGATGGCCGTCGAGGCCCTCGACAACGCGGGGGACGGCACCGAGGTCAAGGTCGTCGAGACCGGGCAGCGCCTGCGGCTGCGGCAGACGCTGCCGCAGCGCAACGCGACCCTGGTGGTACGTCCCGAGCTCCTTCGGCTGTCGACGGCTGCCGACGACGGCCTCGCCGGCACGATCTCGGACATCGCGTTCCTCGGATCCTGCGTGCAGTTCCACGTCGACCTGGGCGGCACGACTCTGCGCGTACAGGAGCCGGTGGGCGGCGGGCCGCTGACGCACGACGTCGGCGACACCGTACGCGTCGTCCTCCCCGACCACCCTGTGCACGTCCTCACCGACTGACCGCATCCCCGAGCGCAGAGCAGGAGGCGCTGCCACATGATCGTCTACATCGAATACATCTCCCGTCGTCCGGGCATCTCCATTGAGCACTTCCACGCGATCGCCGGCGCCGGGCAGACGGGGTGGGCCAAGCAGTACGGCGACGACGAGCTGGTGCTGAACCTGGGACGGACCTGGCGGATCGGTCCGGAGCCGGAGTACCTCGCCGTATGGCTGAACCGCAACGCGGGTCTTGAGCTGCTGGGGGAGTGGGAGCGGGCCTTCCAGTCCGGCGAGGCCGACGCGTTCGAGAAGCCCATGGAGGTGGTCGGCCGGCTGGACCGCGCGGGCTTCTACCGGCCGTTGCTTGAGCCGGTCGCCGGCCGGGTCGGTCCCTACTACGCCGAGTTCCTCGATTTCGCCCCCGGCGTCACGGCGGAGGAGGTGTCCGAGTTCTTCGACAAGCGCGCGGCCGCGCACCCGGCACTGCAGCTGCATGTCGTCGCCGACCGCGTCGGCCACCTCGGTCCCGACCCGCGCTGCATCGCCGTGTGGGGCCTGCCGGACTACGGACACCTGGACGAGATCGCCACCGAGCTGCAGGACGTGACGGCGCCCGTCGTGCTCCGCACCGCTGGCGTCTACGCGAACCTCGGCGAAGAGATCCTCTAGCCCCGACGCTCGGGAGGCGGACATCATGCGATTCGAAGGTAAGAACGCCCTGGTCACCGGCGCCAGCAACGGCATCGGCGCGGCCATCGCCGAGCGGCTCGCGGCCGAGGGGGCATCCCTGTGCCTGCTCGCCGCGCCGCAGGACGAGGTCCACCTGAAGGAAGTGGCGGAGAAGCTGCGCGCCGAGTCCGGGGCGCAGGTCGTCACGGTCACCGGCGACGTCGGTGACGCCGACACCGCCGAGCGGGCCCTGCAGGCGGCGTGCGACGCGTTCGGCGGGGTCGACCTGCTGGCGAGCAACGCCGGCATCGGCATCTGGGAGGACGTGCTCGACTCCCCGATCGAGGACTTCGACCGGGTGATGCGGGTCAACACCCGCGGCCAGTACGCCGTGACGACCGCCGTCGCCCGGCACATGAGCCGGCGCGGGGGCGGGGCGATGGTCCTGACCGCGTCGACCGCCTCCCTCCTCGGGGAGGAGGGGCAGATCATCTACAACACGTCCAAGGGTGCCGTCATGGCGCTCGCCCGGTCGCTCGCCGTCGACCTGGCCCGGTACGGCATCCGGGTCAACGCCCTCGCGCCCGGTTGGGTCCGCACCCGGGCGACCGTGGCCGAGGTGGACGACGTCGCGATCTGGAGCAAGCACCGGACCCGCATTCCGCTCGACCGTCCGGGTGAGCCGGCGGAGATGGCGGCGGTGGCCTGCTTCCTGCTCAGCGACGACGCCTCGTACATGACCGGCTCGGTCGTGATGTGCGACGGCGGGCTCACCGCCGGCTACCGGGCGAGCGACTGGGAAGCGGTGGAGCGGCCGCTGTCCCCGCGTATCTGACAAGCGACACGGAGGACGAAGTGAGTCGGTCGGCCATCGAAGAGGGCGCACGCAGCTTCCTCAACCCCTCGACGGAAGACGAGCGGGCAGTCGTCGGGGCGGTGCGGAAGGAGCTCCTGATCGCCGGGCGGTGGCGGCCGGCGACGGGTGGGCGCCAGTTGCCGGTGTACGACCCGTCGACCGGTGAGGTGCTGTGCCGCGTGGCGGATGCGGGGCCGGCCGATGCGCTGGCCGCGCTCGACGCGGCCGCCGCAGCCCAGGCGAGTTGGGCCAGTTGCCCGCCGCGGGAGCGCTCGGAGATCCTCCGGCGCGCGTTCGAGCAGCTGATCGCCCGGGCTGACGAGCTGGCCCTGCTGATGACCCTCGAGATGGGTAAGCCGCTCGCCGAGTCGAAGGCGGAGATCGTCTACGCGGCGGAGTTCCTGCGCTGGTTCTCCGAGGAGGCCGTGCGGATCGACGGGCGCTACGCCGTCGCGCCGAACGGGCAGGGCCGGCTGATGGTGATGAAGCAGCCGGTCGGGCCGTGCCTGCTGATCACGCCGTGGAACTTTCCGATGGCGATGGGTACGCGCAAGATCGGGCCCGCGATCGCCGCCGGGTGCACCATGGTCGTCAAGCCGGCCCGTGAGACGCCACTCTCGATGCTCGCGCTGGCCGAGATCCTGTCCGACAGCGGCCTGCCCGACGGTGTGCTGAACGTGATCACCACGTCCGCGGCGGGTGCGGCGACCGCACCGCTGATCACCGACCCGCGGCTGCGCAAGATGTCGTTCACCGGGTCGACGGAGGTCGGTCGCACCCTCATCGCCCAGTCGGCCCAGCAGGTGCTCCGCGTGTCGATGGAACTCGGCGGCAACGCACCGTTCATCGTCTTCGACGACGCCGACCTGGACGCGGCCGTCGAGGGAGCGATGATCGCGAAGATGCGGAACATCGGGGAAGCCTGCACGGCCGCGAACCGGTTCCTCGTCGCGGAGTCCGTCGCGGCCGACTTCGCCCAACGCCTGGCCGAACGGATGAGCGCGCTGAAGGTCGGCCGCGGCACCGAACCCGGCGTCCAGGTCGGCCCGCTGATCACCGCGAAAGCACGCGACAACATGGGGGCGTTCGTCGCCGACGCGGCTCAGCGCGGCGGTCGGGTGCTCGCGGGCGGCAACGCCCTCGAAGAGAGCGGCTACTACTTCCAGCCCACCGTCATCGCTGACGTGGACCCGGGGGCCCGCGTATTCACCGACGAGATCTTCGGTCCCATCGCACCCATCGCGTCGTTCTCGACCGAACAGGAGGCGCTGGCGATCGCGAACTCCACCCAGTACGGCCTCGCCGCCTACGTGTACACCTCCGACATGCGGCGCAGCTTCCGAGTGGTCGAGGGGCTGGAGTTCGGGATGGTCGGCCTCAACCAGGGCATCGTGTCCAACCCGGCAGCCCCGTTCGGCGGAATGAAGCAGTCCGGGGTCGGACGAGAGGGTGGCCGCGAGGGCATCGAGGAGTACCTGGAGACCAAGTACGTCGCCGCGAACGTGTAGCGGCCGGACCGGTGCGGTTGTCCACGGTGGCGGCCGCATGGGCGTACGGTCGGTGCCGTGGTAGTAGCGGGGCGTCGATACCGGTACGTCGGCCCGGCGGACGTGCGGGCGTCGGTCGTCGGCGCTCCCGAGGGCTGGCCCATCCGATCACCGGTCGATCTCGACGCCTACCTGGCGGCCGCCGATCCGCGCGACCGTGACGAGCCGTTCACCTACGTCATCGACCCTGGCGGCACGCTGCGCCTCGCGCCGAGACGCAGCGAGCACGTCGCCTGCGCCGGCGGTGGGGAGGTCCTCGGCGCGGGGGAGATCGCCTTCGCTGGCGAGCGGGACGGCTGGGTCGTGACCGAGGTGAGCAACCAGTCCACCGGCTACTGCCCCGGTCCCACCTCATGGGCGGCGGTGGCGGCCGCCCTCGATCGGGCGGGTATCGGCCGCCCGGCAGGCTTCACCGCGGCCGTCGTCTTCCGGCGCTGCCTTGACTGCGGCGAGCGCAACGTCGTCCGCGACGACGACTACATCTGCGCGCTCTGCGGCGCCGAGCTGCCGGAGATTGTGGAACCCCGGCTGACGGCTCAGCCGTCGACCGACCAACGCTCGCGCTGACGACCGAGCCGCCCGCGCTGTCCGCGAGGGCCAGACCACCACAGCCGACGCCGCCAGGGTTTGGTGGCCGGGCCGGCGGGAAACCCGCGGATTTGCGACGACAGGGAGAGGAATTCGCATGACGTCGACCAGCCTTCCAGGCGGGACGTTCAGCATGGGGGATCTGACGGTCACCCGGATGGGGTACGGCGCGATGCAGTTGGCCGGCCCGCACGTCTTCGGTCCACCGGCCGACCGCGACGCCGCCGTCGCCGTGCTGCGCGAGGCCGTCGACCTGGGGATCAACCACATCGACACGGCCGACTTCTACGGCCCGTACGTCACCAACGAGATCATCAAAGAGGCGCTGCACCCGTATCCGGACGAGCTGCACATCGTGACCAAGGTTGGGGCACTGCGGGACGCCGACGGCAACTGGCCGCAGGCGCTGGCCCCGGAGCAGCTACGCCAGGCCGTGCACGACAACCTGGATCGCCTCGCACTCGACGTGCTCGACGTCGTCAACCTGCGCGTCGGCGGGTTCGACCGCCCCACCCCCGGCTCCATCGCCGAGCCGTTCACGGTCCTCGCGCAGCTGCAGCAGGAGGGGCTGATCAAGCATCTCGGGCTCAGCACGGTCAACGCCGAGCAGATTGCCGAGGCGCAGTCCATCGCGCCGGTCGTGTGCGTGCAGAACTTCTACAACATCGCCAACCGGGACGACGACGCCCTCGTCGACTCGCTCGCGGTGCTGGGCATCGCCTACGTGCCCTACTTCCCGCTCGGCGGCTTCTCCCCGCTGCAGTCCGAAGAGCTGAACGCGGTCGCCACCCGCCTCGGCGTCACCCCGATGGCGGTCGCGCTGGCGTGGCTGCTGCAGCGTTCCCCGAACATCCTGCTCATCCCCGGCACCTCATCCGTTTCGCACCTCCGCGAGAACGTCTCCGCTGCCGCGCTGACCCTTCCCGACGACGCGCTGACCGAACTGAACATCATCGCTTGACGATCGGGCTGTCGTGGCCCGCCCGACCGACCGGCGAGGCGGATTCGGGCAGCTAGTGCGGTGTCCAGTAACGTTCGCCGGGTTGACGGGCGAGCGAATGTGTCGTACCGATGGTGTTGGGTGTCGTTTGTGCCTCGTCGTCGCGATTCCTCTACGCCCCGGGTGGTGTACCGCACCGCGCGTTTGGCGTTGCGGGTGACGTCGGGGCAGCGGCGGCGGTGTTTCGGGCTGCTGCGCTCGGCCGGTGACGTCTGGGCGTGCGTGTTGGAGATCAACACCTGGCGGCGGCGCCGCCACGACGCACCCCTTGTGGGTTATCAGGAGTTGTGTCGGGAGTTGGCGGCCTCGGGGCCGGGCACCTTCGGCGAGTTGGACAGCACGGGGGCCCGGTCGGTGTTACGCCGGTTCTCCGATGCCTGGTTCGCGGCGGCGAAACGCCGCAACGACGGTGAGTTGTCGGCCAGGTTCCCGCGTCGGCGGCGCGCGTTGATGCCGGTGCGCTGGTATCACGGCACGTTCGACATCGATGGACGCCGGGTCCGGATCCCGATGGCGAAGGGCGCGCCACCGTTGTGGGTCAGGTCGGCGCGGGAGCTGCCGTATCCGCTCGGGCAGGTCCGCTCGGTCACCCTGGTGTGTGAGGGCGGTCGGCTGTTCCTGGACGTGACCGCCGAAGTCCCGGTCGCGGCCTACCCGCCCGGTGAGGAACCCGACCCGGCCAGGGTGGCCGGCGTGGACCTGGGGATCATCCACCCGTATGCGGTGGCCGGCCCGGACGGTGCGGGGTTGTTGGTGTCGGGGCGGGCGATCCGCGCCGAACACCGCATGCACCTGGCCGACACCAAAGCCCGCCGCCGGGCGGTGGCCGAGCGGGCGCCGAAACCGGGACAGCGGGGTTCACGGCGGTGGCGCAAGTACCGGCGGCGGGCGCGCCTGGTGGAGGGCCGGCACCGGCGCCGGGTCCGGCAGGCCCAACACGAAGCCGCCCGCCAGGTTGTCACCTGGGCAGTACGCGAGCGGATCGGTGTCCTACACGTCGGCGACCCGCGCGGCGTGCTGGACCTGCCGGCGGGGCGGCGGCACAACCTGCGGCTGCGGCAGTGGCAGATCGGCCGGCTCCTGAAGGTCCTCACCGACAAAGCCGTCCTGGCCGGCATCACCGTGCACCCCGTCGACGAGCGTGGCACGTCCTCCACCTGCCCCGCCTGCCAGCGGCGGGTACCGAAACCCCGCGGGCGAACCCTGTTCTGCCCGCACTGCGCATTTTCCGGGCACCGTGACCTGGTCGCGGCCGCCATCATCGCCACCCGCACCCCGGGCGGCGGACCCACCACCCCCGCACCCATCCGGGTGCCGGAGGTGGTCACGCACCGTCGAGCCGGCCGACACCTCCCCGGTGCCGGCCGGTCCCGACGTGACCCCCGCCGCCCGACCACGGCGGCGCGAGGATCAGTTGGCCCGCGCAGGCCCGCCCCACCACCAGCGGATGGGGAGTCGCTCGCCCACACGGCGAGGAGCCACAACAACCACCGGAAACCCGGTGAACGTTAGTGGACACCGCACTAGTCCAGCCGGCGGCGGCTCAACGATCCCGGGTCACGGCCCGCGAGCACCCAGCCGGCGACCGCCGCGAGCACCGGCAGGCCGACCGTCGTCGCCGCCAGGTGCGCGACCGGTACGTCGGTGAGCGCATCGACGTCGCGGTGCAGCACGCTGACCAGCCCGGCGTACGCACCAGCCAGGCCGAGGAGGGCGCCGAGGAACGCGAGCGCACCGGCGGTCGTGGCGGTCAGGGTGCGCCGGACCCGCCTGGGTGCGCCGGTCGCGGCCAGGGTGCGGAGGTCACCGGCCGCCTCGCCGCGGATGAGGCCGACGGTCATGGCCAGGATGCCGAGGGCGAGCAGCGCGCCGGCGGCGACCGCCCCGGTCCGCAGCGATGTGAGCGAGGCCCGCTCCCGCCGGGATTCGACGGTGAGGCCGCCGCTCGCGGCGAGGTTCTGCACGGTGGTCAGCTCCTGCTTGGTGAGCGGATGATTCGCCTCGACGAGCCAGCCGACCAGCGCCGGCTGCCAGCCGTGGCGGGACATCATGCTCGCGGTGACCAGCGAGTTCGGCATCGAGGAGTACCGGGTGCCCGGGAGGACCTGGGTCTTCGGGTAGACGCGGCGCTCGGGGATGTTCACCAGTTCGAGTGCCCCGGTGCGGACGGTGAGCACCTCGGTGTCGGCGGCGACCGCCGCGGGGTCGATCCGGTAGAGCCGGAGCAGTTCCGGAGTGGCCACGTAGAGGGGGTCCGACGTCATCTCCTGGCCGTCGGCAACCGGCGTGCCGATCTCGACGGCCGGATGGCCGGGCTGGCCGCCGTTCGGGCCCGGCTCGGTGTCCGCGACCACCGGCCTGTCGAGCGGGGTCACGGTCGGCGTGCCGAGCTTGCCGGCGATCGCGTCGATCTGGGCCTGCAGGCCGGCCAGCTCTGCCGGGGTGCGTACCGGGATCACCGGGCTGGGTCGGCCGATGCGGACCAGGAGCTGGCCCTCGGCCAGATTGTCCAGCCAGGCCGAGTGCTTGGCCTGGTAATCGGCGGCGGCGGAGCCGGCGACGACCGCCACCGAAATCCCCAGGGCCAGACTGATCGCGGCGAGCGCCGCGCCCGCCCGGGCCTGGTAACGGACCAGGTCGGTCAACGCCAGCCGGACAGCCACCGGCATCCCGCCGCGCGCCGCGGCCAGCAGTCGGATCGCCGTCGGCCCGACGAAGAGCACCCCGACCGCCGTGGCGACGGTGCCCGCGCTGATCAGCGGCGGGTTCTTGCCGTCGGACAGCACCAGGCAGGTGACACCGGCGGCGAGCAGGACCACGGCGACCAGCGCGGTGCGCCGGGCCGGGCGGGGCCGCGGCGGCCGCGCCGACAGCGCGCTCATGATCGGGGTACGCGCGATGGCCCGCGCCGGCCACCATGCGGCGGCGGTGGCGGTCGCCACGGCCAGCACCAGCTCCGCGGCGAGCGTCGGCCAGGGCAGGTCGAACCGGTCGATGCGGTGTCCGGCTGCCGTCTCCACCTTCCCGGCCACGGCCAGCCAGGCGGCGACGCCGATGGTGGTGCCGAGCACCGCCGCGATCGCGCCGACGACGGTGCCGTTGGCCAGCATCACCAGCCGCAGGTGCCGGCGGGTGGCGCCCATCGCGGCGAGCATGCCGAGTTGGCGCAGCCGGCGTTGCGCCACCACGATGAACCCGGCCGCGGCGACGAGCGACACCAGCAGCAGACCGACGGTGGCCAGCGCGAGGGTGATGGCGGCGATGACGGTACGGGTCGTGCCGGGCCGTGACTCGCGCATGAGGGGACCGTCGATGGTGTCGCGGAACGCCTCCAGGGAGGCCCGGTCCCCGGCGACGAGGACGGTGACGGTCTGCGGCGGGTCGGCGTGCGCCGGGTCGACGAGGGCGAACTCGTCGGCGAAGTCCTTGGGGTTCTCCACGATCCCGACGACCAGCCGGTCGTGGCGGTCGAAGCTGATCCGCCGGCCGAGTCCGGTCCGCAACGTGTGTGCCACCCCGTCGGTGACCGCGATTTCGCCGGCGCCGGCCGGGTAGCGCCCCTGCCGCACGGCCAGCATCGGTGCGCCGTACGCGCCATCGGGGTGCTGCGCCCGGACGTCGACCGGGTCGAACAGGCCCGGCACGTCCACGTAGCGGTGACCGATCGCGTCGATCGTGCCGAACCAGCTCCGTGCGGCGGCGAGCCGCGAGTCGAGCACGGCTGGGGCGCCGCCCTCCAGCTGTATCCGGTGGTCGGCGCGGCCGAACGTCGCGTCGCTCGACGAGGCCATGTTGTAGGTCGCCGAGACGGCGAAGGTGGCTCCAATGACGGCGACCGTGAGTAGCGCGAGCGTGAGCACCTGTTGGCGCCACTCGCGGCGGAACAGGCGTACCGCCCACCGGATCACGGCCCGGCGGGCCGGCAGGCCGCCGCCCGAGGCCCGGCGGGGCGCCGGCCGGGGAGTCGTCGGCGGGGCCATGGTCGACGTCACGACGCCACGTCCCCGGCCAGCAGGGTGTCCGGGCCGACCGCCGGCGCGGTCTGGTCGACGACGCGACCGTCCCGAAGGAACACGACCCGGTCGGCCCAGGACGCGAGCTGCGCGTCGTGGGTCACCATTACTCCGGCGATCCCGCGCTTGCAGGCGGCGCGCAGCATGCGCATGACCGCCTCGCCGTTGGCCGAGTCCAGCGCGCCGGTGGGCTCGTCGGCGAGCAGCAGTCGCCGCTCGCCGACCACCGCCCGGGCGATCGCGACCCGCTGGCGTTCGCCGCCGGACAGGTCGTCGGGGTAGTGCGCGGCCCGCTCGGCCAGCCCCAACTCCTTCAGTACGCGCATGCCTTCGGTGCGGGCGGCCCGCGCGCCGACGCCGTCGAGTTCGAGCGGCAGCGCCACGTTCTCGACGGCGGACAGCCCGGCGAGCAGGTTCAGGTCCTGGAAGACGAAGCCGATGGAGCGGCGGCGCATCCGGGCCCGTGCGTCGGCGGACATGGTCGACACGTCGTCACCGCAGACCAGCACCGCACCGTCGGTGGGCTCCTCGAGGCTGCCGGCGATCGTCAGCAGGGTGCTCTTGCCGGAGCCGCTCGGCCCCATGATCGCCACCAGCTCGCCGCCGTGCACGGCGAGGTCCACCCGCCGCAACGCGTGGACGGCGGCGTGGCCCGCGCCGTACACCTTGGACACCTGGCGCATGCTCAGCACGGCGCTCATCGACGGGCCCCCTCGCGTGTCGGCGCGGATTCGGTCGGTTCCGTGCCGGCGGGGCCGGCCGGTCGGGCCCGGTCGCTCGGTGCCGCGTCGGCGGCCGCTGCGGGCGTGGCCGGTAGGCGGCGCAGCCGGGCGTCGGCCGCGTCGAGCCAGCGGACGACCGCCTCGAGCCGGAACAGCTCCGCGTCGACGACGAGGCCGAGGGCGATGTCGTCGGGGTCCGCGTCCGCCTTGAGGTGGGTGTACCGCTGCATTTCCTCGACGAGGCGCCGGCGGTGAACCTGCAGGATCTCCCGTACGTCGACGCCGGGCAGGCGCAGCGCCACCTGCACCTTGATGACGAGCTCGTCGCGCGGTGGCGGCGTGGCGCCGGGCGGGGTGCGTAACCACCGGTCCAGTTCCTGCTTGCCGCCGGCGGTGATCCGGAACCGTCGCTGCGCACCGTCGCGCTCGGTCTCGTCGGACGCCACGTGCCCTTCGCGCTCGAGGCGCTGCAGCGTCGTGTAGACCTGCCCGACGTTGAGCGGCCAGACCTCACCGGTGCGTTCCTCGAACTCCTGCCGGAGTTGCAGGCCGTACTTGGATCCTTCCGCCAGCAGCGCCAGCAGCGCGTGCCGAATGCTCATGAGCCACCACCCAGCGTCAGCATACCGGGTATAATACTCAGTATTATCGCGCCGTCCAGCGACTTCGGACATGAGTTCTCCGCCCACCGACAAACGCCGTCGGTCAGCCGTCCACACCGCACCCCTGGTGGAGGGTCAGGTCATGGCGTCAGGGGATGGCGAAGAAGCTGAGGAAGCGGAAGGCGAGCCACGGCTTACGGCCCCACGCCCGCAGCTTCCCGCGCGCGATCAACGGCCACTGGCCGCTCAGTCCTGAACTCAACAGGAAGAACGACACCGGGTCGACCGAGATGATGCAGTCGACCCGCCCCGGCGCCGTGTCGCTGACCGTGGCCAACCCGTCGATGAAGCGCACCCAGAACCGGGAGATGCCGCCTAGCCGCAGCTCGTAGCACGCGCTCAGGCCCCGCACGGCGGCCTGGTCGACGAGGCGGGGCATCGTGGTGTGGATGAACGGCAGGATCAGTTCGACGTGCCGCGGCCGCACGATCGGCGGCTGCCGGAGAGCGGCGGCGATCGCGGTGCCGTGGCTCAGCATGTGCGCGAGCAGATAGCAGCCGAACACCCCCAGCGGCATCGGGCCCATGGGCGTGTCGACGATCTCGGCGGCGGGGCGGGCCCGCGCCGCCTCGAGGAACGCGGCGGCCTGTCCGGCGATCCGCTGCGCGAGGACGGCGGGGTCGCGCTCACCGTCCTCGCTCAGCGCCTGGGCGTTCGCGACGGCCAGTCCGGCCTTCGTCCCATCCCCGTGCGTCGCCGTTCGGCCGGCGGCGATCGTCGCCATGAGTTCGTTGGCCATCGCCAGATGTGCCGCCGCCTCGGCGACGGTCCACTCCGCGCCGGGGATGGGGATGTCGGCGCTGGGTAGCGCGCCGATCAGGTCGGCCAGCCGCTTCGCCACGGCGAGGATTTCGCCGGACAGCTCGCCGCGCTCGGTGGGGTCAGCCGTCGTCTGGGCCATGACCGCCGATGATGACCGATCCTGAACATCCTGTCCAGGGCGACGATCGGAGCCCGGCCGGACGGTTGCCGAAGCGGCAGCGAGCGCGGCGAGCCGCCGGCAGGCCTCAGCGGATCGCCTTCGCCACCAGCGGGATGCCCTCGCGGTAGGTCGACACCGCCGGAGCCCAGCCCAGCTCGCGCTTGGCCTTGGCGTTGGAGACGCGCATCGAGGTGGTCATCATCGCGTGGACGTACGGGATGGCCCGCAGCAGCCAGCTCGGGACCCGCCACGGCCGGCGCGCCCCCAGCTCGGCCGCGAGCGTGTCCAGGTAGTCCCCCCACCGCACCGGCTCGTCGTCGACGATGTTGTACGCCTGCCCCGCGCGCCCCTTCTCCAACGCGGCCACGGTGGCCACGGCGGCGTCCTCCAGGTAGATGAAGTTGGCGAAACCGCCGGACGAGGGCACCGGCAACCGGCGCTTGCGCACCAGGTTGACGAGCATGCGCGTCATGCTGTCCTGGCCGTAGAAGAATCCGTAGCGCAGCGCGATGCCCTCGATCTCGTCGGCCGAGAACACCTGCTCCTCGGTGGAGCGGATGGCCGCGACGGCGGTGCCGAGTTGGCCGCTCGCGGGTTCGGCGAACGGGTCGTCCTCGGTGATCACGTGCGGGCCGTGGTCGCGGTACCCGTACCCGAGCACGATCGACTGGGTGAGGAACCGGTGGGCGCCGACCGCCCGGGCGGCCGCGAGGAGGTTGGCGGTTCCGGTGGTACGCAGGCTGTTCGTGCCCTGCAGCGCCTCCCGCATCTTCGTGGTGCCCAACGCGGTCAACTCGTGCACGACCGTGTCGGCCCGCACGCCCCGTACGGCGGCGAGCAGGTTCTCGCGGTCCAGCACGTCGGCCACCACGGCCTCGGCACCGGCCTTGCGCAGCCGCTCGGCGTTGGTCCGGCTGCGGCTGATGCCGACGACCTGGTGGCCGGCGGCGATGAGTTGGCGGGTGAGCGGCGTACCGACGGCACCCGAGGCGCCGGCGAACAGAACTCTCATGGCTTCGGTCCCTTCCAGCAGGTCTCACCCCTGTAGACGGTGTACCGGTCCGGCGTGTGATGACCGAGCGCCGTGTTGTCGAGCACAGCGCCCGCGAAAACGGGTTCGTGTCGTCCAACTGCCGTGAATAGGATCGGCTCATGGGCCGGACCTTCGACATCATCACCCCGCCGCGCTCCTGAGCGGGGCGCCTCTGCGCATCGTGTCCAGCCTGTGTCGGCTGGACGCGCGGATCACCGATCGCTGAGTCCAGTACGCCCCGCTTCCGCGACCCCACTTCCTCTCGTCGCAGGAGCGATTTCCTCATGCTTGTCTCCGAACACCCGGCGGCCACCGCCCGATGCTCCACCGGCCTGTGGTCGCTTGTCCTCGCCGGCGTGCTGTGGGGCACCGGTGGCCCCACCGGCAGCCTCCTCGCCCACGAGACGGGGCTGTCACCGCTGGCCGTGGCCGCCTACCGACTCGCCGCCGGCGGCATGCTAGTCATCCTCTGGCTCTGCCTGACCCGGCAACCGCTGCCACGCCGCCGGCACGCCTGGGCCCGGCTGGTCGTGAACGGACTGCTCGCCGCGGTTTTCCAGGCCTGCTTCTTCGCCGCGGTGTCACTGACCAATGTCAGCCTCGCCACCCTGCTCACCATCGGCGCGTCGCCAGCCCTGGTCCTGTCGGCTGAATGGATCGCCGGACGGCGGCGGGTCAGCGCGGCGACGCTCGCCACGGTGGCGCTGGCCGTCAGCGGTCTGGCCCTGCTCGTCGGCACGCCGGCCGGCGGCATCACCACCACGAACGCGCTCACCGGAGCCGGACTCGCGTTGCTGTCGGCAGCAGGCTTCGCCACCATCACCTTCATCGGAACCCGACCCGTCGCCGGTCTCGACGACCTCACCGCCACCGGCGTGAGCTTCGCGATCGGCGCGGCCGTGCTCGCCCCCGCGGCCACCGTGACATCCGGGATGGGCTTCGTCCCGACCCCGGCGTCCGTGGGGTTGCTGCTCCTGCTGGGCACCGCACCGACCGCGGTGGCGTACGCCCTGTACTTCCGGGGCCTGCGCACCACCCCAGCCAGTACGGCAGCGCTGATCGCGCTGCTGGAACCACTCGTCGCCACGCTCCTGGCCACGCTGTTCCTCGGCGATCGCCTCGGCTCGACCGGGCTGGTCGGCGCCGGGCTGATCGCCACCGCCATCGTGCTGAACACCCGCCGCACGCACCGCTGACATGAGGGGCCCGGCCAGGACCGACAGCACCTGCCCGGGCCCCGATCAGCCTGTCGTCCAGGGCCGGATCTTGTCGGGGTTGAGGATTGCCCAGACGTGCTTGATCCGGCCGGCTGCGACGTGGAACGCGTACACCGCCACGGTGACGCCGTCCAGCTGAGCGACCAGACCGGGCTGACCGTTGACCGTACGCTCCAGGATCGTCACGTTGGTTGCCCTGTCGGCGAGGCCGACGAAGAAGCGCGCGATCTGCTCGGCGCCTTCGACTGGGCGGAGCTGGGCGCTGACGATGCCGCCGCCGTCGCCGGTCGCCGTGGCGTCGGGGTCGAGGAGGCCGAGGAGAGCGTCGATGTCCTTGGCCTCCCATGCCTGCTTGAAGTCTCTGACGATGACGGCGCGCTGGGCGGTCGGGGTCGCGGGAGCCTGTGACCCCCGGATGCGGCGGCGGGCTGACGAGGCCAGCTGGCGACACGCCGCCGGCGTACGGCCGACGATCTCGGCCACCTCGGCGAAGGAGTAGCGAAAAACATCGTGCAGGGTGAACGCGACGCGTTCGGCCGGGGTCATCGATTCGAGCACGACGAGGAAGGCCATGCTGATCGACTCATCGAGGGTGACTCGGTCGGCCGGGTCGGCCGTGGCACTGCCCGGCCGACCGCTGATCCACTCCGTGGGTTCGGGCAGCGGCTCGGGGATCCACTCGCCCACGTAGCGCTCCCGCCGAACCCGTGCCGAGCCGAGCAGGTCGAGGCAGATGCGGCTGGCGACCGTCGTCAGCCAGGCGCCGGGGGATTCGATGGCGTCCTGCTGCGGCCGGGACATGGCGTACCAGCGGGCGTAGGTCTCTTGGACGGCGTCCTCTGCATCGGCCAGGGAGCCGAGGAGCCGGTAGGCGAGATTGATCAGCCGACGCCGCTCGCTCATGATCGCGCTCAGGCCGGGATCGGGCCGGCCGTGTCCTGACTCGGTTCGGGTGGTCATGGCGCCGCCGGCTCCCTTGCTCGCATCTGCCCTCACCAGTTCGACGAGACAGCGCACCGAACTGTGAGGTGGGCGCGTCGCCTCACATTCCCGGCGGTTCCGTCGTCGGACTGCTGAGACGAACACACCATCCAGCGAACAGGAAACCGATGAATGACTTCCAGGCCATCGCCGATCGCGTCGAGATCGAGGCGCTGCGCGGCGAGTTCACCGACGCGGCCATGATGCGCGATCGCGCCCGCCTCGCGTCGCTGTTCACGCCGGACGGCGCGCTGCGGATGCCCAACATCCCCGTCGAGCTGGTCGGCCGGGAGGAGATCCGCGCCGGGGGCGAGCGGCTGCAGGACCAGTGGGACTTCTTCGTGCAGACCACGCACCCCGGCACGATCCAGCTTGACGGCGACACCGCGACCGGCCGTGCCTACATCCAGGAGCTCGCGCGCACCCGCGACGGCCGCCAGGGGCTGAACTACGCCATCTACCACGACCGCTACCAGCGCACCCCGGACGGCTGGAAGTTCACCGAGCGGGTCTACGAGGTCAGGTACCTCGACACCACTCCACTGGCGGGCTCGGCCCCCCGCCCGGCGGCGGAAGGAAGGCGGTGACCACTCACCTGCACGCTACGACCCCCCACACCACGACCAGCCCAGGAGGCACCATGACCACCCCGATTCCGGCAACCCTGTTCGCCGACCCGGCGCCCGCGCAGCGCCTGGAGCGGGCGGCCATCGCGCTGACGGCACACGGTTTCACCGTCGAGATCCTCGACGACGCCGCTGCCGCGCGTACCCGCATCAAGGATCTGATACCCGAGGACGCCAGCGTGTTCACCGCGGCCAGCGAGACCCTCCGCCTGTCCGGCATCGATGCGGACATCAACACCAGCGGGCGATACCAGGCCGTCAAGCCACGCGTCCTGGCCATGGACCGCGTCACCCGCGCCGACGACATCCGGCGGCTGGCCGCCAGCCCCGACGTCGTCGTGGGCAGCGTCGCCGCGCTCACCGAAACCGGCTCCCTCGTGGTCGCCTCGGCCAGCGGAAGCCAACTACCCGCCTACGCCGGCGGCGCCACCCGCGCGATCTGGATCGTCGGGGCGCAGAAGGTGGTACCCGACCTGAACACCGCGCTACGCCGCGTCGAAGACCACGCCCTCCCGCTGGAAAGCGCCCGCGCCCAGGTGGCCTACGGGCAGCCCAGCGCCATCAACCGCCTGCTCATCCTCAACGCAGAACCCCACCCCGGGCGCGGCACCGTCCTGCTGCTCCGCGAAGCCATCGGATTCTGAAACCTCCTGCTGTGCCGCGGCACAGCAGGAGGTCGTCGTGGCCGCGCTCGGTCCCGCTCACGCACCGGTCGTGGCAGGCCCGAGGGCGGGCTCGTCGTTCCAGGACAGCGAGCTCAATTTCCAGCCCGACGGGGTTTTGACGAACTGGGTGGTCTTCACGCCCCGGCCCTCGAACCACTCGCCGTTGAGGTAGCCGGACTTGCGGTACTCGCTGAACCGGTGGGCGATCGAGCCGTAGATCTGGGTGGACTCCGAGGTCTCCCATTCCCGGAACTCGGTCAGCGTCCCGTCGGTGAGGATCTTCTCGCGAGGTTCGACGAACTGGCTCAGGTCGTAGACCGTCGGGGTCGCGCCGTCGTTGTTGATGATCATCCCTTCGGGAATGAACACCTCGTAGATCGCCTCGACGTTCGGCCTGGTGCCGGCGGGGTTGGCGAAGGCGCCCAGGAAGGTGGCCATCAGGCCGTCGAGCTCGGCCTTGACGTCAGCGGACATGCTGCCCCTGCTGGTGAGAAGACCCGGTCGGCCGGCACGGCGGGCCCGCCACTCGTCGGCCAGCACCGACCAGATCTCAAGGTTGATCCGTCCGCCCGCTCCGTCCGGGTAGACCTGACGCAGCGTTCCGTCGCGGCTCATTCCCAGCCGCCGCGCGACCGCGATGCTGCGCTCGTTGCGCGATTTGGTGCGCCACTCGACGCGAGCAATGCCGCGCTCTTCGACGGCCCAGTCGATGATCCGCTCTGCGGCGCGGGTGATCAGCCCGCGGCCCTGTGCGCCGGGCTCCAGCCAGCAGCCCGCTTCGCAGACGCCCAGCGCGGTGTCGAAGGAGACGAGCATGACGCCGCCCACCAGGCGCCCCTCCAGCCAGATGCCCCAGATGCCGCCGCCGTCGGAGGCCCGCCTGTCCGCGTAACGCTGCAGTACCGCGCGGGCCTCGCCGATGTCGCGGGCGACGAAGGCGGGCGAGACCCACGGCAGGATGTGCTCGCGTGCCCGGTCCAGGTGGTAGAGGAACTCTTCGGCATGCCACGGCTCGAGCGGGCGCAGCACGGCCGAGTCGGCGAGGGGCAGCGCGAACATCACGTACCTCCGTACATAACAAACGTTTGGCATGTACGCTAGCAGACCATGACCCCCGCACGCACCGACCACGACTCCCGCCGCCAAGACGTCTCGGAGGCGGTTTGGCAGGTTCTGGCCGAGCACGGCTTCGGCGGCCTCACCATGCGCGCCGTAGCGGCGGCCCTGGGTTCCTCGACCGGACTGGTCACCCACTACTTCGCGGGCAAGCGCGAACTGATCGCCCACGCCCTCGACATCCTCGAGGTACGCACCGCGCAGCGCCCCCGCCAAGCTGCGCCCGCACCCGGACTGGCGGCGCTGCGCACGCAGATGCTCAACATCCTCCCGCTGACCCCCGATGCCGCGGCGATGAACCGGATCTGGGTCGGCTCCTGGGACGTCGCCCTGTCCGACCCCGACCTGTTCGCCGCCCAGAGCCTTCGCTACGAGCGCATTCGAGCAGGCCTGCGCACCTCCATCGAGGACGGCCAACGGCTGGGCGAGCTTCCCGACGGTGACTCCGGTCAGCTCGCGACGAGCGTGCTGGCGTTCACCCACGGCCTGGTGGTTCAGGCGCTGTTCGACCCCGAGCGGCTGCCGGCCGCGACGCAGACCCGACTCATCGACGACTTCCTCGCCACGCTCACCCGCTGAACCGCGACGTTGAACGCCCCAGCACGGAATATGACCGGCGAGCCCAGGGGGCGGATCGAGTAGACGTCGGCGGCAGTTTGACCGGGCGCGCCGGGAGCACAAGCACCGGAGGCGGCAAACGCGGTGCGCCCAGTGAGGTGACGCCGCGGAAGGTGTCGCCCTGCAGCACTTCCTCGACGCCCAGCGGCCAGTGCGCTGGCGATCCTCGACGGGCTCACCGACGAGCAGTTGCGGACCTCGGTCTTGCCCTCGGGTTGGACGCCGCTCGGGCTGATCTTGGCGGGTTGTGGCCGATGGTCGACCACCCCGACGCCGCCCAACAGCAGGGCGAGTGCGTCGAGTCCGAGCAGTAGGCCGGCTACGACTGCGGTTCCGGTTCGGCGGGCAGGCTGACCAATTTGATTAGGGATCGTCGATGATCGTAGGTTGACGGTGTGGACGTTGTTCGGCGCTTGAGGGCTGCGAGGCGTTTCGGTGTTCACCCTGTGG
>NZ_JBIAIL010000036.1:0-72665 GCF_042871425.1 Micromonospora sp. NPDC005806
GACGCCGAGGCGCCGATCTTCGAGCTGGCCGACTTCGGCGTGGTCGGCGACCTGTTCAAGGTCGTCCCGCAGGCCGCCGAGGAGATCCGCAAGCGCAAGTGACACAGTCGTATCGATCATGCTCTGGGCGGAGGACGACGGATGGCAGGCGCAGCAGCAATGCAGGTCGAGACCGATGACGTGACGTCAGACTGGACGCGCCCGGGCGTGTTCGAGGTGGCCGCCGGGGTCTACCGCATTCCCTTGCCCTTACCGCACGACGGTCTGCGATCGGTAAACGTGTACGCCCTGACGGCCGACGGCGGTCTTGTGCTGATCGATTCCGGCTGGGCCATCACCGAGGCCAGACAGGCGCTGGATGCAGCGCTGGCAGCCTTGGACGCGGGTGTAGAGGACGTGCAGCGCTTTCTCGTGACGCACGTGCACCGGGACCATTATGCGATGGCGGTGGCGGTACGGCGAGAGTTCGGCACGACGGTGAGCCTCGGCGAGGGCGAGCGGCCAGCCATCCTCGCGCTGTCCACTCCCAGCCACCGACCGATGACCGAACACTGGCAGGCGCTGGTTCGACACGGCGCGGGCGAGATCGTCGAAGCGCTCCGCGCGCGGGCCGAACTGGTGCCGCACGATCCGGCGGACTGGACGGGGCCGGATGACTGGCTGGCCGGTGGGACCGACGTGGCGTTACCGACCAGGACACTTCGGGTAGTGGCAACCCCTGGGCATACCCGTGGGCACGTCGTCTTCATCGATCACGATGCACAGCTGATGTTCGCTGGCGACCACGTTCTGCCCCAAATCACGCCGTCCATCGGCTTCGAGTCGGTGCCCGCGGTGCTGCCGCTGGGGGACTATCTGGATTCGTTGCGCCTGGTCCGGTCGCTGCCTGACCAGCGGCTGCTGCCGGCGCACGGCCCGGTCGGCCCGAGCGTCCATGCGCGTGTCGACGAGCTCCTGCACCATCACGCCGAGCGGCTGGACCATGCTTGCGGGGTCGTGCAGGACGGAATGACCGCATACGAGGTGGCGGGTCGGCTGACCTGGACCAGGCGCGAGCGGTCCTTCGGCGACCTGGACCTGTTCAACCAGATGCTCGCCGTCGCCGAGACGGCCGCCCACCTCGACCTCCTTGTGGCGCAGGGGCGGCTGAAGGCCACCGACGCCGACGGAATGCGTCGCTACGGCCCGGCGTGACCGCGCTGGACGGTTCTAAATGAGTGAGAGGGCGTCTGGCCAGTGGAGGGTTGTGGTGCGGCAGTGTGATGTTCTGATCTGATCAAGACGGCGGGCGGACCCGTGTCCTACTATCTGGAACGCCGATGCCAACCAAGAAACCCATGGCCCCTGGCGGGGCCACCCACAGGTGGGTGAAACTCGGTCGGCGGTGTCGCTCGCCGTCGCCGGTTGCGCTTGGTGCCCTCGCGGTGCCTGAAAGCAAGAATGGTGTGGGAGCCCGTCCCGCATACGCCGACCAGTGGGTATCCGGCTGCAACTGGACGGGAACCTCCGGTTACGGGCGCGGCGCCCGCATACGAGCCACTACTGGTTCGAAGAACTTCGACAACCGCACTCAATGGGTGGGCTGGGTGAACGCGTACCGGGCCGGGCTCGGCCGCGACGCCATCAGCAAGGTCGAGGCCTGGGGCGACGGCTTTACTTCTCAAAGGACAATTCCGAAGGCGAGACCTGGGGGGCGCAGCGGTGGGTGCGATCAGGCACCAACGTATGCGGCGCCGTGACGTACTGGGACGGCGCTCGATACATCGCTTGCATCGCCATTCGCATCTTACTAACGCGATCAGCAGCGCGTACATTGCTGGTCCCGCGAGTGAACCCTCGGTTGGAGTGACCGGCCGCCGGTGCACCCTGCG
The DNA here is from genome assembly GCF_042871425.1 of Micromonospora sp. NPDC005806. Classification (NCBI taxonomy): domain Bacteria; kingdom Bacillati; phylum Actinomycetota; class Actinomycetes; order Micromonosporales; family Micromonosporaceae; genus Micromonospora; species Micromonospora sp. NPDC005806. The sequence goes on from NZ_JBIAIL010000036.1 coordinate 1,872, forward strand.
GCCGGCGCTGCTCCACCTCACGCGGCCGTGGCCGGGAGCCGAGCGGTGCCTCGCCGACCTGCCCGGGCTTCGCCGCCCAGCCCGTCGCGCGCCAGGGCCGGAACACAGGCTGTGGACAACCTCCGCAGCCCTGTGGATAACGCGCCGATGCTCCTTGCGGTGAGTGATTCATGGGTGACGTGAAGGTGATCCTCGTGTTTGACTCATCTCTATGCGAGCGGGGGAGGCGCGGCTGGCGATCGACTGCGGCAGCGCCAGCACCACCGCGGTAGTGGCGTGGCCTGACGGCACGTGGGCGCCGCTGATGTTCGACGGTGAGCCAGCGTTGCCGAGCGCGGTTCTGCTGTCCGCCGACGGGACGATGCTGACTGGCCATCAGGCGTGGCAGGGCGCGGCCGGCCAGCCGGAGCGGTTCATCCCCGCCCCACGGCAGTCCCCCGAGCAGCGGCTCACGGTCGCCGGCGCGGACGTCGACGCGATGGACCTGGTCGTGGCGACGCTGCGCCGCGTGGCCGGGGAGGCTGCTCATCGACGAGTTCATGGACTCTTTCCATCCAATCCACGCCCACCGGATGTTCCAGCTGCTCGCCGAGCGCACGACGGGCTTTCAGACGGTCGTCGTCACCCACCACGTGCTGCCAACCGATGTGCAGCAGAGCTGGTCGATTAACCGATTGATAGCCAGTAGCGAGATGCGGACCCATTTGTAGCGAGCCGGGCGAGGGCCTTCGCTGGCCTCGTACTCGCCGTCACCCCCGTGACGCTGTCACCGTGGGCCTGACGCTCCTTGGTCGCTGCGCTTCATCCTCAAGGCATCGTCGGGGTTCTACTCTCCGGAACTCCGATCTCACCGGGGATGGTTGACCAGAGCTTTCCGCTCGGTGACCTCTTCGGCGGTCGAGTTCCTAGGTCGGTCCCTGGGAGCGCCAGAGTCGCACATACGACCACGTGGACGAAGCTCTGCATAGGCGATCATCTGCGCGCCGAGCACGGTCACCGCGACGACCTCGACCGCGGAGATCGCCACGGACCAGGCCGATGCCTTGGCGGACGTCCAAACGACGATGATCGCGGCGACCGGTGCCAGGAAGAACGCTATGAGATCGACAATCAGTTGGAGGAGCTTCCGAGTTCTGCGGCGTGGATCCGCGCGGTGGGCGAACTCCCATCCGAAGACAGGCGCGGTCGTCGCGGTCATCGACTCGAGTGCGGGAATGAGCGTGTCCCTGATGTAGTGGCTGATCGCCGAGACCTTCTCGTCGTTCACTAGGTATGTCCAACCCAGCACGACAGACACGGGGGGCAGCAGAAGCAGCAGGTAGGGCCGACCGGGATTCTGCAATGCGGCCGCTACCACGGCGGCCATCGAGCCCAGTGTGGCGTAGAGCAGGTTGTCGCGGAATCCGATTCGCGTCTTTTGTTCCTCTTTCAGCCGGTCGTACTCGGCCACGAGTAGCGCACCGGACGTGATTTCTGCGCTCACAGTCGATCTCCTCGCCGCCGGGGTCATTGAGCACCTGCTATGCGTTGCATCCCTGCCGCCACCCTAATGGGCGGGGTGCTAGGGGGTGACTTGCTAAGGCCCGTCAGCCTTCCGGTCACTGTCGCAAGTAGAGCGGACCGTACCTGTCCCAGGCGCTTCACATGCCGTGACGACGCTGCTACGTTACCCGTGTCACGCTCCCCTTGGAACGGTGCGCGTGTGTAGTGTCGCCGACGTGGACGAGTTCCGATCTCGAGTCATGCCGTGGGGTGGTAGATCGATGAACGGCAAGCCGGCGGGCCCTCTGACCGCGTACCACGCACCAGGGATGGATAGACTTGCTCTCGGGGCCGCCCGAGTGATGACACCCGTGATCGAAAGCGGATTGATCCGGACGATTCTGACTGCATTGCACCGCAGAGTCGAGGTGCAGCAGGAGGCATCGAACTGGAGCCACGTGGTGGCGGTCGCCGGCGACGCGACAGTGGACCACTTGCAGCAAGTGTGGGACTGCGAGGGTCTGGCATGGAGCACGGAGTCTCACTGCCGATTGGACCTGTCCAGGTCTCGATTCATTGACGCCGCCGGTCTCGTCTACCTGCTGGCACGGCTGCGCGAGCGGGGCCGGCACGGCCACCTGCGGACGTCTGTGCGACTACCGGCCGCTACTCAGCAGATGGACTTCCTGCGCAGCTTCAGCTTTCCCGGTGCACTAGCGGAGGCTCTCGGGAAGCCCCTCTCCGAGGTCCTTGCCCCCGACAGCTTGTTCCGGCTCGCGTCACCGACGCCCTCCGTCATGTCGGCACTGACAAGTGTCCGGCCCACCTTGCCGCCGAACCAGTTCCCGTTGGAAACGCTAACACTAGGCGAGCGAAGCCGGCACGTGGAAGCTGTCCAGTACGCCCATCGCTGGCTCTCCAAGCACGTCCTCTCCGCATTGGACCGGGATCTAGCGGACTCCGGCGGAAAGGTCGCTCGTTCCATCGTGCTCGAGGCCCTGATGGCGGCGTCCACGTCGAATGGTGTACGTGCCGCGCTCGTCGCCGCGCATTACGGACTCCGGAGCCAGTTCGGGCCATGCCTCCAGATCTCGGTTTGGTGGGAAACACAGGCCGAAAGGACGCATGCCTCGTTGGCGGCATTGGCGTCGGAGATGCTGGCTATGGCGACTGACACGAGGGGCGCCCCAATGCCTGAAATTCGCTATGAAACCTCCGGAGAGGCGGTTGAGGCCCCGCTCACCGTGCTCGCCGAGGCAGTGACGCTCACCTTCCGGGGACGTATCGACCTCTACCAGAGTGGTCTGCGAATGGTGCTCGACGCGCCGCGAGCCGGGGCGGAGGAGCATGAGGCAAGAGAGCTCCCCGTTCTTCGATGGTCCAAGATTCACCCGTTCCCTGGCAGCCTGCTCGTCCTGACGATTCCCTTTCAGGAACGAAGCGGAACACGACGCGTGGAAGCGCGCCTCGGACATGCCACGCGGTAGCTTCGGCTTGGTCCGATTCGGTCTCGGCTCCGGGGAGGACCCCAGTCAACAGGGCCTGACGTTCTACGAGCGGGTCGCGGCCCTTGTCATGGGCGGTGGTGTGACCTATACGGCCAGTACCAGCCCCTTTCGTACGGTGGAGGCGACCAGCGCGCTCACCGACGAAGCATCCGTCTACGCGCCTCTCTTCCAAGCGCTCGAAGACGTTCCGTCGGACGTGCACCTCGGCATTCTGGACCTGTCGGTCAGTACGAGGAAGATCAACACCGAGTTGTTCTTGCGGCCAAAGGCCGTCGGCCACATCTGCTCCGCGATCGTGACCACCTTCGCTTCGGGCACATGGAACTCGCGCCGGCTTGTAGTGTTGCTGCCAGTCCAGCAGATGAACTCCGACGATCTGCGCCGGGTGCTCGGGTCGTACCTGGAGTCGGGCAAGGTCGTTCTGCTTTCGGACGACGGTCGATCGTCGTGGATCGAAATCGACGACGACGACTATCAGTCTGCGTTGGCGTTGCTGCGAACGGCCCCGATCGACCGCTTCGAGCGGAAGCTGATTACTCGGCTCGGCTGGTTCCGTCCGCACGCCTTCGATGGGGAGACCCGAGTGCTCCGTCACTACTTCGACGCGCAGAAGGCTGCAGACGAACTCGGCGAACTCCTCGACGCCTACATCGGTGTGGGCGATTCAGCCCGGCGCCCAGATCTCATCGCATACCATGAATCGGCCTCAAGTTGGCTGACCGAGCCGCTGCGTGGCACCTGCATCCGGGCTGACGACCTACCGATCCTCTCCGTGGACGAGTGGAGTGACCCGAGTCGCGACGTGAGTGCCTTCCAGCGTCGCTCGGTACTGCTCGTGGTTCCCCTCCTGCACGGAGGCGAGTCACTGATACGAAAGATCGGGACTCTGGAGGAGCGACTTGGTCCTCACCAGTTGACGATCCTCGCCGTTCTCTGCGCGGACGGAGGCGAGCCCCGGCATGGCAGCCGTCGGATCGCGGGTCCTGGCGGCAGGACGTACACGGTCGACTACTTCCTCTCGGTGCGGCAACTAATGGAATCCGAACGATCCTGCCGGCTTGCCGTCTTCGGAGAGACCAAGCGGTATGCCGAGCTGACCGATTCACTCACGACGGGGGAGTTCTGGGATCTAGTGCGGCTGTGCGGGACAAAGCCAGAGGACAACGTGCCCGAACCGCGCAGGGGCGGATTACCTGTCGTTCCCAACCTACCCCGGATGCTTGAACTCTATGGCAACTGGCTGGCTTACAAGCTGTGGATGTCGATCCAAAAGCGGAGCAGAACCGTGGGGCAGGACATGTTGCTGGTCTGTCCCGAGGGTGAACGGGGTTCCGGCAAGGTCTCCCAACTCCTGTCGCTCTGGAGTGGGGCCAGAGTCGTCCGCATTCCTCGCGACACGATCGAGAGCGTTGCAAGCGGCACGCCTGCGACGGACGTTTTCGACGACGCTCTTCCCTGGTGTCAGGAACTCGCGTCGGTGGCGCGCAGGGAGGTCGTTCTGGTCGATGACTTCGTCCGCGATGGCCACACCATGCGAGCGATGGAAACCATCGCAAAGGGGAAGGGCCTTTCCGTGACGGCGGTCTGTGTGCTCGTGGACTTCGCTCCGCAAGACAAACGGAGCTGGCACTCACTTTACTCATGGCAGCCACGCGAAAAGTTGGAAGTCTCGTCGGTAGTGCCCGGCCCGAGGACGTGGGCGGAATCGATATCGGCGGTGCGGCGGTGAGTCGCAACCCGAATGAGAAAGACGTTCTCGCTCTGCTCTCTCTGCTGCGGGACGAAGGGGATGACGACGTGCTGTCGATCATGCTTGATGATCTCGTATGGTCGGTGAGTCGGATGGATCCACGCTTCCGGCGGCGTGTCCTTCTGCATGCAGCCGCCACCGTCGGTGCGCGAAGAGTGGGCGGTGCGTCCGAGCAGCACGAAATCTTCGGGCTCCTCGATGAGCTTTCGGTCCTGCGAGGAGCGGTCGACTTCGCCGTCGTCACCGTCAAGCCCGTAGAGTTCGATGCCGCAAAGGTGGCGTTCGGTGTCGACCTGATGCGCGAATCCGACCACGACTGGCGAGGCGCGCCGTTCTACGAAGTTCAGGTGGAGCGCCCGGGGAGGCGGCCGCTGAAGGGAATGTTGACCACGTGTGGAGACGCCGGCAACTCCCAGATGGCGGCCTTCCTGCACACCGTTCTCTCGGTGTACTCCGTCCGGATGTGTTGCCTGCTCGGTATGGCGGCAGGGCAGAACAGAGAGGCCGGCCTCGGTGATGTGGTGTTCGCCGACAAGGTCATCGACTATGGGCGGAAGATTGTGACCGTGGACGGAGATGAACACGAGCTGCCGAGCTTCACGCCGGACGTGTCGATACGGCGTGAGATGACGACCTTCTCTCCGGAGCGCCAAGGCTGGCACCCGATGATCGCCGAGCACATCGCCGGAGCGGTCGCCCAGATACCGTCACTCCGCATACCGGAGACCTTCGACCCTGCGGAGTACCGTCCGCGGCTTCTGCGTAAGACCGTGATCGCCGCCGACGACCTCATCGAGGACGGCAGTATGCGAGTCCGGGCGGCTCGCGTCGGCCCGGCGCGAAGAACCGGAGCCGCCGAGATGGAGGGCGCGGGCTTCGCGACCGGATGCATCGAGGAAGGGGTCCCGTGGTTGGTCCTGCGGGGTATCGCGGACTTGGGCGGGCCCGACAGGGCCAAGGACTGGCAGTTTGTCAGCTCCGTGGCGGCTGCCACCGCCCTCCGCATGTACCTGACAGGCTCCAAGCTCCTGCCCGACAAGGAAAATGCCTGACAAACCTCGGCCAAGAGTTGATTGGCGCTGGTGGCGCACGTCGATTCGGTGGACTTGGCCCGGTAACCGGTCGGAGTGGTGCGACTGGCTGCGGCCCAGGGCACCGGCCGCCGCGGCATTGATTGCGCCATACACGTTCCCTAACGAGGCGGTAGGCGGGTGACCAGTGCCGTGTGTGTTTCTCAAGGCCCCTATCAGCCCAACGCCGGTGCTGGCCCTAGCATCACCGGCGTGACGGACCTCGACCTCGCCGACTTCGCCGCTGCCGTGGCCGCCCGCGCCACCCGGCTTCGTCGCTCGGTGTTCCTCATGAGGGGGACCTGCACGGCGATTGGCATCCGCTGGCCCCGCAGGGTCAACCAAGCGTAGATGGCCATAATGGGCCGAGGTCAGCAGTGATTGCATGGATGACCGAGGTGTGGTCGCTCGTGGAGGAGCTCTGGCGGGGCCATAGCGCGTCTGCCTAGATCGCGACGGCGGGGATTTGCCCTGTTGGTACGGGCGAGCGGATCGGGCTCGCAGCAGTGGACCCGAGGTCGGTTGGGTCAACGAACCAGGTGCGGCCGACCTGGTGTCTACTCCGCCACAGCACACGGCTTGTCCGCGCTGCTCCTGGATGGCGTGCTGACCACCGTCGGCGGCTCACCAGCAAATCGCCGCGGCGCCCAACGCAATGCGGATTATGGGGCCTGGCTGCCGGCCGGCTTGGTCTCGGGGATGCGGAGCCTTTCCAGCGCCTGGCGCGCGAGCTCTCCGACAGCGGGGAGATGCGATGTGCAGGCCCGGAAGGTGCGCTGGATCTGGTGTGGTAGGCGGTGCTCCTCAGCGATGGTGATGGCAGCCTGGAACGCCGTTTCGGCTTGGGATGTGTCGGCGCGGGCCAGGAGGACTTCGCCGGTGGTGACGTGGAGGATCGCCTGCCATTGCGGTGGTATGGCGGTGGTGGACATGCGGCGGCGATCGAGCAGGTCGGTGGCCAGGTCGGGTCGGTGTGTGTGGACCAGCCCGCGCAGGTGCACTTCGTGGAGGGCGTGGAGGCTGGTGAGTCCTGTGCCGGGTTTGGCGTCGACCAGTCGCCGCGCGCTGGTGATGGCGTGATCGAACAGGGCGAGGTCGCCGAGTTCGCCGGCGGCTCGGGCGAGCTGTACCAGGGCGGCACCTCGGTCGGGATCAGGCGCAAGTTCCACTGAGCGGCGGAGTCGGGCAACGGCGGCGTTGTACCGTTCGACCTTGCGTAGCTCGTTGCCGTGTACTCGGAGGGTGAAGGCGAGCAGGTCCTGGTCGTTGAGGTGTTCGGCCAGCCACACCGCCCGGCCGGTCCATCGGGCGGCACTGACAAGTCGCTCCTCGGGCAGGACGTAGCCGAGTGAGACGCCGAGCTCGGCGCGGGCACGGGCAAGCAGGAGCATCACGTCCCGCTCGACGTGCCCGTCGGCGACCCGGCTCTCGAGACGCGTGACCAGCGGCCAGAGCTCGTTGACGGCGTCGGCGCCGTGTCCGGACTGTCGTGCGATCGCGGCGAGGCGGATGGTCGACTCGCCGAACTGGAGCATGGCGGTGAACTCGGCGTCGTCGGGGTCGCTTACCCCGAGCGTGTGCGCAGGCAGGCCGAGGTGGCGGGCGATCCGAAGCCGGGCCGCCACATCGCTGATCTCCCGCCGCCCCGTTTCGATCATCGAGATGTAGGTCGCGTCGTAGCCGAGCAACTCCGCTAGACGCCGCTGGCTCACACCAGTCGCGACCCGGTAGGCGCGAATGATGACCGCGAGATCGCCGCCGGCCAACGCCGCCTGTGCGGTGTCACTGGTCCACAACCACAAGGCCGAGCCGCCACGGCGCTGGCCAGGGACTGGCAGGGCGGCACCGGCGATGGCATGGCAAGCCGGGCACAGCGGCGACGTGCTCCAGCGGCCGACCTTCGCCCCGCAACCGCCGCACCGCATCGTCGACCGCCTACGTGACTCGGGTACTGAGCTTGGCGTACCAGGTCGCGATGGACCTCTTGTACCCGTCCGGCATGCGCAGCGCCGCGGCCTCGGCCTCGGTGAACAGGCCGACTTCCTTGTGCTCGTGGCTGACGACCGGCTCGGCGTCGGTGCTCACGTGGCAGCCGTACGTGATGATCAGGACATCGACGCCGTCGAGGATGTGGTACTGCCAAGTGTCCAGCAGCGGGCCGGAGGTCACCTCCCAGCCGACCTCCTCAACGATCTCCCGGGCCACGCACTCTGCCGGTTCCTCGCCGAGATCGAGCTTCCCGCCCGGCAGCTCCCACTCGTCGCGCTCGTTGCGTAGCAACAGCACGCGGCCGTCGCGGACCACGACGCCCTTGACGGAGACAGGGAACAGGTGCGGCTGGTAGCTCATCGGCCGGTTTCCCTCCACTGTTGCAGGACCTGGGCCGTCCGGAACGTAGCACGGTCATGGCCCAACATCCTGCGGCTCGGCATTGACAATCCGTCACTTGATCCATCCGGTAGGTGCAGCCATGGTGAACGCCGACAACGCGATCCACCAGAGGTGACCAGATGCGCGACGTTGACGACCTGCCCCACGTGGACCTACGCGACCCGGACAGCACGGCTCGCATCCTGAGCGGCCTCACCACGCACGGCATCACACTCTTCCAAGGCGGAGCCGAGCGGAACGATCTGCTCTGTGCGGCCCGGTCATTGATCAGAATCCGCACGCACCGCGACAGCGACTCCGACGGGGTCACCCCCATCGCCCAGCGGGCAGCGTCCAACGGCGGAAAAACCAGCCTCACGGGCTTCACCGACCGCGAGCTCTGGCCCCACACCGAAGGAGCGGCCGTATGCCGGCCACCGCGCGTCCTGATGCTGGCATGTCTTCGGCCGGCGCAGACCGGTGGACGCAGTCATCTCGTGGACGGACGCGACCTCTACGACGGGATCGCCCGCACCGAACCCGCCATGCTCGCGGCGCTGTCCAAGCCCCGATCCGCGTACTTCGGCGGAGGATCCGGCAACCTCGGCGCGATCTTTGAACAGACGACCGAGGGCCGGATAACCCTCCGGCTGCGCCTCGACGAGCTTGCTCGCTTCGCGCCCATGCTCATGCCATCTATCGATCGGCTTCGCACGCTTGTTCAGCAGCAGGCCATTCCAGTTGACCTACGTGAGGGCCACGGGTACATCCTGCTCAACGACCGCTGGCTCCACGGCAGAACCCGGTTCACCGGCAACCGCCTGATGCTGCGCATCATCGGTGACCCGCTGTCCACCCACGCCCTGCCGAGCGGTTTCAGTCCAGCAGAGGCGCCGCAACCGGCCCCGCGGGCACACCGAACGTCCGTCGATACCACACCACTACCTCGCCCGCCGTCTGCGGGTGGCACAGCTGCGCCCGCCCAGCGTTGGACCGACTCAACGATGCCGACACCGGCGTCCTGAAAGGCGCGCCATGAACCTGACCTCGATCGCGGCCATCAGCGCAGCCCTTGTGCTCGGATTCCTCGCCGGGCTGCTCACGTTCAAGCGCTCGCTGCAATGGTGCCGCACCTGCGGAGCATCCCTAAACTGCCCGGGATGCACCCGGCCGCGAGGCACACAGTCAGCCAAGCAGATCGCGATGCGCGAACAGGGATATCTGCGCCCATATCCGTCGGGCGATTCCGCGCCGGTCGACGCCCGCGCGCGAACGGCCAGCCAAGCGCGGCCCCAAAAGCGCTGTCAGTAGCCGGAAGCGTGAAATCACCAGCAGGAGGAGCGCGACGTGGCCTTCTTCCAGGAGACTCGCCGGCGGCAGTCAGAGATCATGTCGGCTGATCAGATCGTCTCCTACACCCTGGCCATGGAACGTAGACACCGGCCGGTGTGGTCACGGAGGAAGGTCAGGTCAGTTCGCCGGTGCGGCGGTGGACTGCCCTGCCGGTCGAGACACCGGGTTCCGCTCAGACGAGGGCACTGGCCCGATGAGGCGTCATGACCACGCACGGACCGGTTATGCCGATCTGGACCTGCGCCGGGTGCGGTGCCCCATGGCCCTGCCGCACACGACGCCACGAGCTGCGAGCCGAGTTCGAGCGCGCTCCCATCTCCCTCGCCCTGTACATGGGCTCCTGCATGGTCGCTGCGAGCCAGGACATGGGCTGGGCTCCCGCTGGTCTACTCCATCGCCGGTTCCTGGGGTGGCTGCGATGACCGCACCTCGCACTAGTGACCTGCTCGACGTGACGCGAGCAGCCCCGCCGCGCCCTCGCCGCCGCCGTCCATACCGTCATGCGCCGGCCGCCCGCCACACCGCCCTCGACCACCACTCACCCACCTGTGACACCAGCCGTTGAGATCGGTTCCTCTGGGTACCGCTTGGGTCGAAGATTCATACGCCACGTCCCGGCGCAGGTGGGTTGCGTACGGTCGTGGCTGTGGACGTGCTGCTACGCGGCGGACCCGGTGACGGCCAAGTGGTGCCCGGCGGCGGGGAGGCCGTCGTCTGGCAGGCCTGCCTGTACGAGATCACGCGCGAGTACGACCGCCGGCACGGACGCGACCTGCGCGTGTACTGGCACCGCCCTGACTGCTGTGAGCCGTACGGCCGAGGCGCCGAGGACCGCTGCGAGTGATCTGCCCGTCCGGATGCCCGCAGTAAAGCGCCACCCCGCCCTGGCGGCGGCCGCGCCGGCGGCACCGAGACGGGCACGGTGCTGTGGTGGGAGTTCGAGTCGGAGCCGGGGCCCCCTGCGCATGGTCCATCGCCTGCTGGGCACCGGCACCGCCGGACCATGGCGCGAACAGGGCACAGCGTCCCCGAGAATTCGGCAGGAGCAGCACTGGACCTGGCGCGCCCGGAACGACAATTCTGGATCTTCAGCCCATGAGGACCGACACCATTACATGCAAGTGTCTGTCTTCTTGCCGCCTGAAGTCGTACAACGGCGTGTCCCCCTGGAAACATGCCGCTGATGCGGTAATCGTGGTCACCGAGACGGTCTGAGCTATAGGACGTCGAGCGACCGAAGGCTAGCGATGAGGGGAGATCGGGGTTTCCATCCTGGCGAGCCTGCGTGATGGCCAGGTCGGCAGCGACTTCCTCGAACTGCTGACCAAGGTCATGCGGACACAGTTGAAACGCCTTCCGATCCTGCACGGTAGTCGGCGGATGAATGACGATCTTGTTACTGACTTCGTGCAGGACTTTGCCGAGCAACGCTGGGAGCGTACGGTCACGGCGATCCTGACAGGGGCAACCGACGACGAGTCCATGCAGCCGCTGCTGTCCAAGATCGTATACCACTGGCTAATCGACCAGGTCCGCAAGACCGACGTCGGATCGGTGCTGCGCCGACTCCGAGAGCACTTGGCCGAGGACCCGACGTTCGAGATGGTTGCTGAAGGCGAGCCGGGCGCGGGGCGGTGGCGCTTGGCAAACACCGTCGGGCCGCCCTGGGGCGGGCGCATCGAGGATCTAGTCTCCGCTGCCTACCGGGTGCCTGCCCGAGCGGTGCGCTGGAGTGATCCGACTCGGCGGCCTCCGATCGCCCACGCTGCTGATTTGACCGCCGTATTGCGGGAGGCGCTTGAAGCCGCCGGTGGTCGGAGTGTCGAGCTGCATCAGCTCGTAGGGGTGATCGTGCAGCGCTTCCCTGCGACGCTGGACCCGGAGTCCCGTGCGATCGATGAGGAGCGCAACCCAGTTCACGCCACCGAGCCGCCTCCGGACCTAGCGTGGCAGGTTCAGCTTGAGGCTTTCGAGCAGATCGACCTCGCAGCCAGCATTGTCGCCCAGCTCACGACCGAGGAGCGGCAGCTGCTTCCCCTGCTCGTCGACGTTTCGGCCGTCCAGGCGTATCTGGGCTGCGGGCGCAGCACCGCCTACACCAAGAGTAAGAAGTTGAAGGTCCTGATCCAGGAGCTCATTGGCGCCTGTGACGACCCCGAACAGGTCGGGCGGGAGGTGCTGGCGCTGTGTATCGGCTAATCGGTGCCTTACAGGGGCACGACAGCGCCGCCTGCTTGTTTGGCCAAGGCAGGTTGGACAATCTGGCTGGTGCGCCGTCAGTTCCTGGTAGAGCATGCCCCAGCGCCGGAGGAGGTCCATGGTGACGGCCGAGCTGCCTGACCGCCTGCGCCGCCTCGCGGGCTCGCTACAGGTCCCCCGCACACTGACCACTGCGGCTCTGCGTGACCGGCTCGGCGATCCCTGTGAGGTCGAACCAGCGACCGGACAGGTGTGGCAGGCCGAATGGGACAACGTCTCGCAGCTGGTACTACTCCTCGCTGCAGAGGGGCGGCACTGGCAAGTCGTGCCGGTGTCGGTCGAGCCGACCGGGGAAGATGAGAAAAGTCTCCTCGTTAGCCCGGACTGCACAACGCTTCCGGTCGAGGTCACAGCATGGGCAGGGCTGACTACCTCGATTCCGACCGGGACGCTTAGCCGCGCCATCGACAACTGGTCCGTCGACATCACCGCCTGGTGCGCCGACACTTCAGCCGGCACGGTCCGCACACCCCCTACAGGTACCCGTCGAGGACGGCCGCCTGTCGATCCTTTCGACAGCAGTATCACGGTCCGTGCCAGCCTGTCGGACGATCTTGAGGTGCTGGCAGCCGCGCCGCTGGTCCCCGTGCAAGCAGCGCAGGCCGTGAACCTCAAGTCGGCTGCCGCTCGTGTGGGACTACCTGCCGTGATCGCCGCCCTCGGTCTCCCACAGCCCACCGTGATGAAGATTGTGCAGGGTAAGCAGCCGGTGACGCCGCAGCAGGCCGAGGCCCTGGCTCAGCTGCTTGGCTACGCCGCCGACGAGATCATGGCGACGACGGGCGGGCTGCCTGCGGACCTGGCGGTGGAGTTGGAGCAGCCGCGATGGCGGACAGCGTGGCGGTCGATCGCCCGTCGGCTGGGCGTTTCAGAGGCCGTCGCACGGCTTCGAGCCGGGACTGGAACGTTCGCGATGGCGTTTCGTCAGACTGGCGGCGCCGCCCCGGACTGGCGCAGACGGATCGGCCAGTGGCTCGCAGCCTCCGAAACCGAGACAAGCGGAGCCGAGCATGGCGAGTAGGGCAACATCGGCCGCCGTGAAGACGCAGGTCACGGCCATGCTGGACCTGGTGGAACAGCGCCGGCCCGGCGTACTTGACCGGCTGCGCGTCGATGCGCTCGCCGACCTGCAGACCTGGCCGGACGTGCAGGTGCGGCTGGTCGATGAGACCCCGCCGACCGCCGGGGGGTGCTCGGTGGCGGGCAGCTACGACGACGAAACCCGGCCATCGACGCTATGCGTGGCCGTGTCGGCCTCACCGGGCCGCCGTCAGTTCACCGCGCTGCACGAACTCGGCCACCATCTCCAGAACACCGACACAGATCTCGGCACCGGGATCCTGTCGGCCGCCGACGACCGGTTCGAGGACGACGCCTGCGACCTGTTCGCCGCCCGGGTGCTGCTGCCCGACGCGCTGGTGTCCGGCTGCTTCGGCGACCAAACGCCCACGGCCGGCGACATCGTCGCGCTCTACCGCAAGTCCAGCGCGTCCCGAGCCGCGTGCATCGTCCGGGCGGCCGAACACCTTGCCAGCTTCGGTGCGGTCGTGCTCTACGACGCCGACGGCGCCGTGTCGTTCGCCACGGCGAAGGGCATCTACCCGCCGGCTCGCGGCAGCGACCAGTCCCAGACGGCGCTGGTCGCCGCCGCATTGCGCGACCCGTGGCGCGCCGACGGGGTAGCGTTCACCGCCGACAGCACCACGATCCGCTACCGCTCCGGGCACAACAGCGACCCGCTCTACGGGCAGGCCGCGTGGTGCGACGGCTACCTGGTCGCGGTCCTGGTGACGGACCACGCCCCGTGGCGGACGTTCTCCCCATCCCGGCCAGCCGTGCCGTCCCCGCGTCAGCCGACCGAGGCCGAGTGCGAGGTGTGCGGCAACTCCTTCGAGGTGACCGACCGCTGCGGCATTTGCGGTGAGCCGCGCTGTCCCTCCGGACACTGCACGTGCACGTCACGACGGGAGCGGCGCTGCGAGCGGTGCATGTTGACGTACGGGCTGGCGATGTTCCCCGCCGGCGGGATGGTCTGCCGGGAGTGCCTCTGACCTGCGCCTCGTGGGCAGGTTGGACGGATCCCGGGATGCGTCGTCAGAAGTGGATGAGGGCCACGGACGGTCCTCCAGCACCCCGGCCGGGGTGCTGCCGACGACGCACTGCGCCGCGACGCAGCGCCGGAATGGGGGCCACCATATGGGGCACACCGCCGATTTCCTGTCCACCGTCCGTCTCCAGATCGACGCCAGCGACGTCCCGCTGAAGGAGGCCCGCGCCCGGCTGCAGCTGGTCCGCGACCTCGCCATGGGCCTGCCCGGCTCGCGCCGGACCTACGCCAGCGGGTCACTGGCACACCACACCATGAACCACCCGGTCACGGACGGCGACGGCGGGCTGGTCCTCGACCGCCGCTGCTACCCCAACCTCGGTCCGGAGGGCGGTGGTGAAACCCCAACAAAGGTGGCAGAGCAGCTGTGTGCGCTGCTAGGCCCGGAAGTCCGCAAGACGTACCCGCACGCACGCTGCGGCACCTCGAAGCGAGGGCCGAAGCTGTCATTCAACGCCCCGGTCGATGGCCAGGACCCGACGGTCGACTTGGTCGTGGCGCTGACCCGCCGGGACGGTGACGGCTTGTGGATCCCGAACCTGGAGAAGGACCGCTGGGAGGCCTCGCACCCCGAGCGTCATGTCGAGCTGTTCAATGCCGGCCCGGCCTCGCTGCGCAAGACCCGCCGCATCGTGATCCGGCTCCTCAAGGCCTGGAACAAGCAGTACAGCAACCCGGGCATGTCGTCGTTCCACCTGTCCGCGCTCGCGTGGGAGTTCGTCGACACCGGCATGGGCGTGCCGACCGCCCTGCACACGGTGCTCGACCGCACGGCCATCCGGATCAGCCGCGGGTACGCCACTCCCGACCCCGCCGGGGTGTCCGCCCCGTTGAAGTTGCTGCTCGACCGCACGGTGGTGGCGACCCGGCTGCGCAAGGCCGCCGACGCGGTCGCCGACGCCCTCGCGCACGACACCGACGAGGTGGCGGTGCAGGCGGCGCTGCACAAGGTGTTCTGGAAGTACATCGACGACCCGAACGACACAGGACTGGCCGCCGCGGCCGACCTGCTGCGTCAGCGCCGACCGGTGCCCACCACGGCGCTGGGCCTCGCCGGGCCGGCGGCGCTGGTAGTCCCGACCCGCGCGTACGGCGGCCGGTCGCCGCGGTGAACCGGAGGCCCTGGCGGGAGCCGGCCTGGTTCGCCAGGCCGGCTCCGCGGCTACGGTTCGCCGCCGAGCTCGCCGCCACCGGCGTGCCGGTCCGGGCAGTCCGCCCACCGCGGCGGTTCCGGGGCGGGTACGCGGTGCAGTGCACCGTGATCCCGCCGGGTGTCGAACCGAGGCAGGCGACCATCGTGTTCTCGGCGGGCTCGCCCGAGATCCCCAGGGTCTTCGTCAACGGACCCAGTGAGTCGCCGCACCGCTATGACGGCGGGGAGCTGTGCATGTGGTTGCCGTTCGACGGCCCGGAGCAGCGGTGGCTGCGCGGCGACGGCCCTGCGGCGCTGCTCGGGCATGTCGTCGCGCATCTGGTTCGGGAAGAATGGTGGCGGCGCACCGGCGAGTGGGTTGGCGACGAAGCGCCCCACGACAGTTAGGAGAACGTGTGCCCCCTACGCCAACGCCGACGGCACCGGCCGGCCCCATGCCGGCCGTCTCCAGCGCCGCTCCCCCGGTCCCGCTGCCGAGCAGCCCGACCATCGTGGCGACGGTCGGCACAGTGTCGCCCGCCCGGGCCCCGCAGCCGCAGGCGGTCTCAAGCTTGGCGGTGGCTGGCGTACTGTCCGGAGCGGTGTTCGCGGCCGTCCTGACCGCCTGCATCACGGTGTGGACCGCGCGGCGCAAAAGCCGCGAGGAAGAACGCGCCCGGCAACGTGATCTGTTCGCAAGCGCGTTCCAGGCATACGCGGCGTACAAGGAGATGCCGTACGCGATCCGCCGGCGCCGCCATGACGACGCGGCCGCCGAGCGTATCCGGCTGTCGGAAACCGCTCGGGAAATCCAAAGCAAACTGAGCTACTTCACCGCCTGGACCGCTGCCGAGTCCAGCAGCGTGGGCGAGGCGTACGTCGCCCTCGTGCGCGAACTGCGCAGGGCCGCCGGGGGTGCGATGCGCGAAGCATGGCAAGCGACGCCGATCACCGAAGATTTGGCTATGAACATCCCGCCGACAGTCCTCGACCTTTCGTCGCTGGCGCCGCTGGAGACCGCCTTCACTGATGCCGTACGTGCCCACCTCGCTGAGCTTGCTCCGTGGTGGGCCAGGTAGAACAGTCACCACTACAGCCTGCCTGGCCCGAACCTCCGGCTGCGAACGGGCATTCCGGCCTCGGTGGCACAATCAGGGGCGACGCTTGTCCGACAGGGAGTCGATGGCGGTGGCCAAGCCGGCATCTGCCGTAAGGGGCCATCCGGTTTGGGTTCGGACTGTCAGCCTGGCATCACTGACGAGCCAGCCGCTGCGGGCCAGCGGGTGTGCTTGTAGGTGTCGATTTCGGCTCCAAGGAGCGATCGGGTGGAGTTGTTCATCCGGACGAAGAAGTAGTCGGCCTTGCTGGTCCTCGCCTGAACGGGGGTTGAGGATGCCGCGACATCGACCCGGCAAATCCCCTGACCCGCGTAGAGGTTAATCCTCGTCCGGATGAAGGTGACCGCGGTGTGGCCGAGGGCGTCGATGAGGTGGGTTGTCAGCCAGTTGACGAAGCCGTCTCCGTTCGGAGGCTGCACCAGGGCATAGTCATGACCGAGGCCGACGACTTCGCCGTCCGGCCCGACACCGATAAAAAGTGTTCCACCTTCGGAGTTGAGGAGCCCGGCCACGGTCTTGACGATGTCGTCCTCTATTCCCTTGCTGGGCCGGTTCTCCCGCAAATCCCAGCGGGCGGTGGGCTTGAACTCGACGGCGTAGCTCTCATCGTTCTCGATGAGCTGCTCGACGCTGCGCAGCTCGGGCTTGCCGCTGAGGCCGAGCTTATCCGCGAGCAGCGACACGAACTGCGGGTCGTGGCGAAGCCGCTCCACGACTTGGTCGGTCAGCGCGGACGTGCTGGTGGGAACCTTGAGCAGCGTGGCCGCTCCCGCCTCAGCGTTCACGGGCTGGCGGTGACGGCCCTCGTAGACGCTGGAGCCGTCATCGCCGTACGCGGTCGCGATGTGATCGAACACCGCCTGGACCTTGGCGTCGAACACTTCGGGCGGATACGGGTCGGCGGGCAGTTCGGCGTCGAGCACGTCGAGGATGGTGGTACGCACCTCGGCCGTTGTTGCCGCCTTTCGGCGCCAGTCGAGCACGAGCTTGTCGTGCAGGTGGGCGAGGAGGTGCTTGGCGCCGGCCTTCACACTCTCCCGCTCTGCGTCGGTGAGAACCGGCTCGGGCTTGGTGAGCAGGTCGAAGATCGCCAGTTCCTCCTCGCTGAGCCCTTCGACGACGACCCGTTGTTCCTCGTCGTTGAGGGTCTCGGAGAGTTCGATCAGCCTCTTCAGGTATTCGTCGATGTTGAGGCTGCCGGCGTTGTACTCGGCGATAAGCTCTTCGATGCGCTCGACCAGGTCGTAGCGGGTTGGATTCCGGGTCGCAGCGGCATTAGCCCGCTGCTTGAGCAGCGCTGCGAGGCGATCGGTCTCGGCTCGCTTGCGGCCGGCGAAGCTGGCGGCGAGCGCGTCGAAGTCGATCTGAGACAGGTCGATAAGCGCATCGGGTTCGGTGCCTTCGGCGGCGGCGCGGATGACGTACTCCTCTGCCCCCACGGAACGGTCGAGCAGGGCGTCCACGGCGTCGGCGATCTGGTCGAGGTCGGCCTGCGGCGGCCGGGATACGTCCGCGATGCGTTCGGCGAGCACCCGGATGGCTGCCACGGTGCGCTGATGGACGGCGGCGGCCGGGTCTGGCAGCAGGGCCTTGAAGATCTTGCGGGCCTGCCGGGCGGCGGCGAGGAACCCCGTACGCGTGTCCTCGTCCACGAGCAGTGCCTCGACGGCCGCATCACGCAGCGCGATGTGGGTGAAACCCGAGGCGTCCCGCAGCGCGGGAAGGTCGACGCCGTTGGACGCGCACAGCTTGATCACCGCGTCGATGGCTTCGCCGAGTGCATCGACAAGCGCATCGACGTCCCGGATCGGGCGGTCGACTCCGTCCTCCTCATTGGCGGCGCCGTAGATGGCGAGTGCCTTCTCCAGGTTCCGGAAGACGCCGATGTAGTCGACGATCAGCCCGTTGTCCTTCTCGGCAAACACCCGGTTGGCGCGGGCGATGGTCTGCATGAGTGTGTGGTTGCGCATCGGGCGATCGAGATAGATGGTCGACACGCTGGGAGCATCGAAACCAGTCATCCACATGGCACAGACGAAAACCAGGCGCAACCGGTCGTCGGCCGCCTTGAACTTCTCGGCCAGGTTCTCCTTGTTCATCCTTGCCCGGTGGGGCCTGATGTCGAGGCCGAGCTTGTCGAGCTGCGCGATCTCGTTCTGGGACTGCGAGACCACCACCGCCATGTCGGTGGATTCCATCAGCTCGATCCGGCTGGCCAACCAGGGCCGCTCCAGCTCAGGCAGCGCATCGTGCTGCGCCCGCAACTCAGCCAGGTGCTCGGCCCAGGCTTTCTCGACATAGTCGTACATGCGGACCGCTGCGGCCTTGTCGAGTCCGACGTACATGGCCTTGCCGGTGAACCCCCGGCCCACGAAGTGCCGGACGAGGTCCCAGGCGACGGTGCGGAGACGTTCGGGGCGAGTGAGCAGGGTGTACTCGCGGCCGAACCTACGGGCGAGCTGCCCCTCGGCGTTTTCGTCGAGTTCGGCTTCCTCCAACAGGTCGACGAGCTCGTCGGCGAAGTCCTCATTGATGATCTGAAGCTCGGGGATGCGGTTTTCGTAGTAGAGGGGGACCGTGGCGCCGTCCTCGATGGCGTCGCGAAAGTTGTAGATGCTCACGTAGTCGCCGAACTGCTGGCGCGTGAGTTCCTCGCCCTCCATTAGCGGTGTGCCGGTGAACCCCATGAATGCCGCGTTCGGCAGCGCTCGGCGCATGTTCAACGCCAGCGTGTCGTACTGGCTGCGGTGGGCCTCGTCGGTGATCACGATGACGTCGGAGCGATCCGACAGGACCGGCATGGTGGTCTCGCCGGCTTTGGCGTCGAGACGGAACTTGTGGATCAGCGTGAACACGTACCGATGATCGGCGGCGAGCAGCTCACGCAGGTGCACGGCCGAGGAAGCATGGACTGGGGCTCCGGCAGGGATGGCCCCAGCATCGGCAAACTCGCCGTGGAGCTGTACGTCGAGCTCGGTTCGGTCGGTGACCATCACGAACGTCCACGCGCCCTGGATGTGGCGCAACACCTTCTGGGTAAACCACAGCATCGACAGGCTCTTGCCGGACCCCTGGGTGTGCCAAAACACCCCGAGCCGCTTCTCCCCGGCGGCCCGGACACGGCGCAGGTTCTCGACGGCCGCGTTGACCCCAAGGAACTGGTGGTTGCGGGCCACCACCTTGATCAGGCCGCCTGGCCGCTCGATGTAGGCGACGAAGTTCTCGATCAGGTCCAGCAGACGGCTGTGGGTGCAGGTACCACGGACTGCGGTTTCGAGAGCCACAATGCCCCTCGTGCCCTCTGCGTCAACGACCTTCCAGTCTCCGAAGAACTCCCACGGCGCGTAGGTGGACCCAATCTTGGCTTCTGACCCATTGGAACAGAGCACGAATCCATTGGGCACGAACAGAGCGGGGATAGTGTCGCGATAGTCGGTGATGTTCTCGTCGAAGGCGGCCTTGGCCGGTCGGTTCGGTTCCTTGAACTCGGCCAACACCAGCGGGATGCCGTTGACGAACAGCACCACATCAGTTCGACGCCGGTGCAGGTCACCGGCGAACCACACCTGCGAAGCTGCCAACCAGTCGTTCTTGGTCGAGTCGCCAAAGTCGACGAAGCGGATCGTGGCGAATCGGGTCTCGCCACGATCATCAAGCCACTCGGCCCGGTACCCATCCTTCAGTAGCGCGTGGACCTCGCGGTTGGCCCGAACGCGGTCCATCACGGAGCGATCACGGGCCAGCGCCGCCAGCGCCTCCTCCAGCACCGGCTCGGGAACCTCAGGGTTCAGCACGCGGAGGGCGCCACGGAGCCGGTGGACCAGCAGCACGTCGTGCATCGAGTCCCGGCCGAGCGTCCCCGTGGGGCCGAACGTCTCGCTCCACGCGTTGAGGACCGTCCAGTCCAGCTCGGCCAGCAATGCCAGCGTCGGTTGCTCGACCAGCCCGTCCTCCGAGTACCCCTTAGGCATCGCGGTACCCCTTAGGCATCACGCCACCGCCATGTCGACCAGCGTATCGAGATCCAGCGACGTTATGTCGATCCGCCCAGTCAGCAACTTCGGCACGAGAGAGTCGCGAGTCGCGACTAGGGCCCGGTTGCTGCGTCGAAGTGCTGTCGCGAGTTCGAACATGGGCCGAGCTGCCGAGTCCCATTCGTCGATGAGGCCAGCCGGTGGCTTGAGTGCTGCGAGGGCATGGACATGGTTGCGATTGAGCGTAGGGACCGCGGCACCTGAGGCTGCCTGCTTGAGGTCTAGAGACTGAAGCAGCATGTAGGCGAAGAGAGGCGTCGAGTCACGGAATTCTTTGACCCACAGCGCCGTGTTCAAGGGCCAGAAATCTTCAGGCACGTAGGTGACCGCTCCGATGGTGCCACTACGACCAGTGGTGACACCCGGGCCCGCAACCTTCGCCAGGCCGTGGTGCCCTTGGAACCCAGATGCACCGACCACCGGAACGGTGCCAGGTACTCGTTCACGCGCAGGAAGGTCAAACCCTCTCTGTAGGCGGATCAGGTCTCCAACGCTGCCTACGTTCCAGCCTTCGGGGATGAGACCGAGGGGGGACTCGATGAAGGTGACGCCGTCGTGGCCGGGGTACCGGAAGTGGACGAACCACTCCCGGTAGATCGCCCGTACTATCTCGTCCAACACCTCTGCCCGCCGTCGATTGTTATCAATCAGATCATGCAGGGCGCAAAGCACCGAAGCGATTCGGTCCTGTGTAGGTCTATCGGGCAAGCGCACGCGAAGCGCCTTGGCAGAGCCCACGTTGAAATGTTGCTGGGCCGAGCCGACGAGTTGGCCGCCGACGGCCGCTCGGCCCCAAGTCGAGTTGAACACCGCCGCCAGCATGTGAGGGTTGAGGTCAGCGGATGGAGTGATCACGACGAGGTCTGCGCAGTTGGAGCCGTCGAATTGTTCTGGGATAACCGCAGCTGTACCCGGGTAGCCCGTCCGAACGACTACAACATCGCCCGTACGGAGCTTCGACTTAACGAGCTTCTGATGGAACGTGCGCGAGATGTGCAGAAGCCCCTCAGAACTGATCTCGAAAGGCTTGACGTTTTGGGAGCGAAGGAACGGTACTCCGTCCGCTACGTACTCGTCAGCCATCTTGCCAACGTGGCCGACCGTGACCCGTGTACATAGATCCTGGAGAGTCACCTCCCGCCAACCGGTCATGCGCTGAGGATCCCTGTGATGGCAGCGTCGACCTTGGCACGGAGTTCGACGGCCTCGTCGCTGAGCCGCGTGAACTCCTCGAAGAGCTCCTCAAGCTTCTCGGTAAAGTCCTCGTCGTCGTCCTCGGCGGCGGAGTTGCCCGTGTAGCGGCCGGGATTGAGGCTCCAACCCTGGGCCTGGATCTCCGCTCTGGTCGCGGCCTTGCAGAGGCCAGGTACGTCGGCGTAGGCACCGTCCGGGAAATGTTTCTTGACGAGGGCGCCGCTACCGTCGATGGTCTCGATGTCCTCGCCTCGGTAGAGGCGGACGATGTTCGCGAGCAGTTCAATCTGCTCGGGCACGAAGTCGCGGTGGGCGCGATCGATCTGGCGATAGATGTGGCGAGCGTCGATGAACAGCACAGTGTCTTCGCGTTCGGTGCCCGCCTTGGCCTTGTCTAGGAACCACAACGTCACCGGGAGGGTGACGGTGTAGAAGAAGTTCGTCCCGATGGCCACCATTACGTCAACCGAGCCTGACTCGATGAGTTGGCGTCGGATCTCACCCTCCGAGTGACCAGCATCGCCGGCTGAGTTAGCCATGACAAACCCGGCTCGGCCGCTGTCGTTCAGTGCGGTGTAAAACTGCTGGATCCACAGGTAGTTGCCGTTGTCGGTCTTGGGCGGACCGTAAGGAAAGCGGCGATCGCCGGCGAGCTTCGCCTTGTCGACGCCGTTGACGTTGAACGGCGGGTTGGCCATGACGAAGTCAAACTTGTCTACGGCGTGGTGGAGGTCCTCGTAGTAGCTGTTGGCGAGTCGGATGTCGCCAGACAGGCCGTGGAGGGCGAGGTTCATCTTGGCGAGCGGGACGGTTGCCTCCTTCTGCTCCTGGCCGTAGATCGACAGCTCCCGAGTCGCCGATTCCTGATGCCGCTCCACGAACTTGGCGCACTGCACGAACATGCCGCCAGAACCGCAGGCTGGATCGTAGACCTTGCCGTGGAACGGTTCGATGACCTCCACGATCAGTCGAACGATCGAGTACGGCGTGAAGAACTCGCCACCCAGCCGACCCTCAGCCATGGCGAAGTTCGACAGGAAGTCCTCGTAGATCAGCCCGAAGGCGTCGCCGGACAAGGTCCTCGGGAGCGGTGCGAAAAGCCGGAGCATCTCAGTCAGCGTTGACTTCTGCAGCCGCTGGTAGCCGCGCGGGAGCACACCGTTGAGCTCGGGGTTGTGGGCCTCCATCTGGCGCATGGCCGTGTCGAGGGCCTCGCCCAGGTCCTCATCCTCGGGGAGGCGTACCAGGAACGAGAGACGTGCCTCCTCGGAGACGAACAACACCGACTTCGCCCGGTAGTCATCCGGTGTGACCGGTCGGCGCAGGGTCGCCTTGGCCTCCAGCTCAGGTCGCACAGCCTCGAAGCGGTGCTCGGCGTAGGCGAGGAAGATCAGCCCGAGAATCGGTCCCCGAGCTTCGCTCGGCGACAGCGTCGAGTTAGCCCTCAACTCGTCAGCCGCTCTCCACAGCCTCTTCCGAACCTCTGCAAGATCACTGCTCTTCACCGGTGACACGTCTCCCTCAGATACTGGCGGCTCCGCCGAGGGGATACATCGTCTCACCGCGCTCCGCAACAACCAATCATCGGATGGCACACAGAGGCAGACCGAAACGCCGACGCAGGCGGTCGGGACGCTACCCAGCCTGGCTGGGCACGGGCCACAGCATTCAGGATGCGCAATAGCGTGACACTGTAAATAACGGCTGATCGACCGATCAAGGGAGAAGCGCCAGATCACGACCGAGGCCACCTCTGGGCAGGAGCCGGCCGCGGGGCCGGTGGGTGCGGTCACGGATGAGCAGTTGATGGCCACTGGCGGGCGTTGCCGGTTGCCACCCCGGTGCTGGCCGAGATCCGAGCATTGACCGGCGACCGCGATCGGCTGCTGGAGACCCAGCAGGCCACCGAGTCGCAACTACGGGCAATCCTGGACGCCTACCATCCCGCGCCGGCCAGGCTGTTCTCCTCGATCGACCGGGCCATCACCTTGGCGTTCATCAACGACTACCCGACTCCGCAAGCTGCAGCCGCGGTCGGTGAGGCAAGGATGGCCCGCTTCTGCAAGCGTCACCGCTACACGGGCCGGGTCGACCCCGCCGTGCTCGTCGACCGGCTGCGCACCGGGCTGCTCAGCGCCGCACCCGGAACCGTGGCCGGCAAGTCCCACTCGGCGTTGGTCTTCTCCGAACTGCTCGCGTTGCTCAACGGCCAACTCGCCGTGGAACAGTGCCCGGCGAGCAGCTACTCCTCGCAGTACCGCAGCACCTGCAGGTGGACGTCCCGGTGGCGCAGCTCCGAAAATAGCGGGCCGGCGAGTTGCGCAAACTCATTGTCAACGGCCTCCTCTACGAGGGCGCCCGCTTGTAAAGGCGCGTCGCCAGCGAGGCGGCCGACGAGTGGACGAGGGCGGGAACTCCGGCTGCCAGCTGGGGAGCCTGCGCGACGGCACGCTAGCGGCGGGCCCGCGGGCATGTTGATCCCTGTCGCTCTGTTCGGAATCTGCTCGGTGAGTCGTGGGTACTGCCGGGCAGTTTTGGGCAGCGCTGGGCTGTGATGGGCACGGAACCCGGCCGGTCGACGATCGCATGCTCCATGTGTGCTCCGCCGGTCGGCGCAACGGCAGCCCACACCGGTGGGCACGGGAGGGCACTCCTGGGCTCTCATGGGTATCCGCTGGCAGGTAGGCTGGGCACTCGCGCCCTCGTAGCTCAGGGGATAGAGCATCGGTTTCCTAAACCGTGTGCCGATCGACTCGACCGCGGCGGTGCCGCCAGGTTGTCCGCACCTACTCTTGACGAGGACATCGGGAGTTGCTGTTGCCGCCCTGCGCTGTTGTTCGACCTCTGCGACCATGTGGCTGTGTCTCTCCTCGCCTCTACGCCGAAGAGGCAGTGCGACCGCGCTGTGAAGCGAGCGCGGCGGGAGCTTGCTCGTGGCGTTACCGGGCTTTTCTCTTCCGTGTTCTGGTATGGAGCGGTCGACCTCGACCGTAAGCACCTCGTCGTCTGGGTCTTGCTCGCTGGTTCCCCGTCCCAGTTGCCCGCCTGGTACTTCCCGAGCAAGGACCGCGCCGACTGCCAGTACGACGCGGAACTGCTGGCAGAGATCAAACGTATGCGCGAGGCGGTCGTCGCTTGTTTCGATCGCGAGGGCTGGCGGGATGCTGAGCGTGTCGACGTCGGGTTCGACTCAGAAGCCCGAGTTAGAGATGGCTGCGGGTGGCATTACTTCAAGTAGAACCTGGCAAAGCCCCCCGGGGCCACGGCATGGCCGGCGGGAAAGCTGTCGACAGCAACGCTGACAGCAATCGCACCGGACGGCGGCGCATCAGGACGTGCGCAGACGGACGGTACTCCGAGCTAACGACCCCCGGACAAGGAGCGACGCTGCCCGGCGAACCTCGGCACCGGGGGCAGGAGGCCACGCCGCTCGTAGAAGTGCACCGAGGAAACCCAAAGTCCCAGCCGAGTGGCGACTTGACCGACTGTGAGCATCCGGCCATTTGACCTCAACCCAGGTTGAGGCAAGGTGGAGCTCATGGCCGACGACCTTCCACGCGGCACGCTGAACCCGTTCCGGATCCCGTCCGGATCGCTCGGGCGGCTGGCCGGTTGGGTGATGGGCCGCGACGACGCCGCCCACCGAGAGCTACTCGGACTGCTGACACCGAAACCCGGTGCTCGTAGCTGCGAGATCGGATTCGGTCCGGGCCAGCTGCTCCAGCTGCTCCTCGCGCGCGAATCCGGCCGCGCGGGTGTGCGGGGTCGATCCATCGCCGGTGATGCTGGCCCAGGCCCAACGCCGGTTGCGGCGCCTTGGAGTCGCCGATCGGGACTATATGCACGATTCCGTCGAGACGTTCCAGGTCGACCAGCATGTGTAGCCCGGTGATGCGGTCGCCGTCGATGGTTAGGGGCAGGGAGAAGGGCGGTAGCCACCGAGAGTGTTGAGATTCACCCTCGGCGGCTACCGCAGTTCTCTCACCGCGTTGTGTCACGAAGGTGCTGGCCCCACATGACGGACGAACACCATCATTTCGGACAATCTGCAACGTCCTTCCACCGCGGACGTCAGAACTCGAGGACGTACTTGACCCCACCAGAGCGGCCGCCCGCGACCTGGTCCGCGATCGCGGCGCCGTCCTTGATTGGTGTCGTCTGGACGTCAAGTCTCAGTTCGCCGGAGGCGGCGAGTGCCGCGAGTTCGCCGAGTGCACGTCCGTCGGGCTGCACGTAGAGGTTCGAGGTGGTGATTCCGCGAATCGGGTCGGGTGCGTCCGAGGTGATGGAGGTGAGGCGGCCTCCGTCGGTGAGGAGTCCGATCGCGTCCTCGGCGGTGCCTGTCGCGGCGATGAGGACGGCGTCGAATCGGCGATCGCTCTTCTGCGCCCAACCGTCAGCGTGGGTGTCGATGACCTCGCTGGCGCCGAGGGCGCGGAGCTGATCGGCGCGGGCCGGCCCTGCACCGGCGACGATCTCGGCGCCCCGGAGGTGGGCGAGTTGCACGGCCAGTGACGCGGTGGGGCCGGAGGCTCCGACGACGAGCAGGCGGGTGGTGGCGTCGACGTGGAGCTCGTCGAGGGCCTGCTGGGCGGTGAGCCCGGCGACCGGGAGTGCCGCCGCAATCTCCGGAGCCAGGTTCTCGGGCAGTCGTGCGACGTGCGCGGAACGGACCAGGACGCGCTCTGCCCAGGTGCCACTGCCGCCTGGCAGGGGCGCCTCGTGGACCAGCACGAGGTCTCCCGTGCGGAATTCGGTCTCGTCCGGGCCGGTCGCGATGACGCGGCCGACGGCTTCGACGCCCAGAGCTGCGGGCGGAACGAGGCCGACGTCCCATCCGCCGGTGTGAAGCAGGGCGTCCCACGGCCCGATCCCTGCCGCGACCACCGCCAGGACGAGTTCGCCCGCGTCAGGCTGACGGGGGTTCGGAAGGTCGAGGATCTCCAGAGCGCCGTTGGCGGCTCGAACACCGAGTCCGATCATGATTTGTCCTTCTGTGTTGATTCTGTTCGCGCGTGTTTCGGGTTTCAGGCGGCCGGGTTCGTGCCCGGGTCCACGGGCCGCTTGGATTTCGGGAGTTTGTCGACCACGAGCCGGTAGGAGTCGGTGACGAGTTCCTTTACCAGGTTCTCGTCGAGGCTGGGCCCACCTGCTGCCGTGATCCAGTGCTTCTTGTCCATGTGGTAGCCGGTCGTGATCTCTGCGTACTGCTCGCGCAGCCCAACGGCCTCGTCCGGATCGGCCTTCAGGATCACAACGGGGTGTCCCGGCATGTCGGTCATGAGCATGAAGACCTTGCCGCCCACCTTGTACAGCTCCCAATTCGGGCTGACACGCTGCTCGAACGTCACGTCCGGCAGCTCTGTCGCGTACTCGTTCGCGACCTTCTGGAGTTCCTGTCCGTCCATAGCTGATCAACTCCTCTAGCGATCGGTTCGCCCGGGCCGGGCCGCTCAGGCGAAGGTGAACAGACGCTCGGGCTCGAACCGCGAGACCGGAGTCTTGTACTGCTTCGCCTCGTCGGGGTAGCCGAGCGCGAGCAGCACGGTGGTGGTGTGTCCGGTCGGGCGGATGTTGAAGGCCTTGTCCACGCTGATCGGGTCGAAGCCTTCGAGCGGCATGGCCTCGACGCCGAGCTCGGCGGCTGCCATCATCGTCAGACCCATCACCATGTAGGTCTGCTTCTCCATCCAATGGTAGGTGTCCTTGTAGCTGTATTGGCGCAGGCTCACGAAGTCGCGGGTCATCGATTCCCACCGCTCCTGCTTGGCCTCATCTGCGAACCGGCCGTCGGCCAGCTCCTTGGCGAACACCGCTTCGAGGTGGTGCTCGGTCACATCGGCCCGAGTGGTGAGGATGATGGTGTGCGAGGCGTGAGGATCTTCTCGGCGTTGTCCTGGAACCGCTCGCCGAGGTTGGCCGCCAGCCGCTCCTTGCCCTCCTGAGTGGACACGACGTAGAAGTGATTCGGCTGGATGTTCGTCGACGTGGGAGCCGAGCGCAGGAACTTCAGCAGCTGCTGAAGAGTCTCGTCCGGGATCGTCGTGCTGCCGTCGAAATGCCGGCTGAGGTGCTTGCTCATGAGCTTGTCGAGATCCATGTCATCGTGCTTTCTGTGGTGATGAGTTGAGGGGTTGTAGATGGTGAAAGTCGGATACGGCTAGGGTTTGCGGCCGAGGAGTTCGCCCACCCGGTCGAAGCTGATGCCTGTCGTGGCCGAGGCGATGTCGCCGGCCTTGAGCGCCGCGGCCGCCTGTTCGAGAGCACCCATCGCATGCGTGTAGAGCGCAGGGCCCAGGCTGATGCGCTTGACCCCGGCCTTCTGCAGTTCAGAGACGGTCAGCACCTGGCCCGCCGGTGAGATGAGAACGTTCACGGGTGTCGGCGCGACGGCGGTGACGATCGCGACCAGGGACTCGAGGTCGGGCGGGAACGGCGCGTAGAGCACGTCGGCGCCGACCTCGGCGAAGGCCGTCAGCCGTCGGATGGTGTCATCGAGGTCAGGCCGCCCCTGGATGAAGTTGTCGGTGCGAGCGGTGACGACGATACGTCGCTTCGCCGCGACGACCGCACTGCGAACCCGGCCTACCGCGTCGTCGAAGTCGCGGATCGGGTCATCGGGATTCCCGGTGGTGTCCTCGATCCCGATGCCGGCCAGCGCGTGCGCGACGGCACTGTCCACAGTCACGGCGACGTCCCCGGCGGTGACGCCGTAGCCGTCCTCGAAGTCACCGTTGACGGGCAACCCCGTGAGCCGGCCGAGCAGCTGTGCGTGGTCGAGATGCTCGTCGCGGGTGATGCTGTGGCGTCCGTCGATGCGGCCGAGCGCGGCCGCCAGGGCCGCCGACGACGTTCCGATGGCCTCGAAGCCGGCATCTGCCAGGATCAATGCCGACACGCCATCCCAGGCGTTCGGCATGACGAGGCCCCCTTCTCGGGTGTGCAGTGCCATGAACTTCTCATATAGCTCAGAGCCGGACATGTCGTTCCTTTCCGGTGCGTTTGATCAGGGCGAGGGTTCGACCGGTCAGGTCGCTGTTCTCGCGAGTTTGGTAAGCGCTCATGCCAGGTCGGGGGCCGGGATGTCGACGTCGGTCAGGTTGACGTTGTTGAGGTAGTTGGTCAGCAGTGCCCGGACGACCAGCGTGACGATCGCCAAGATCTCCGGATCGGTGTACCCGGCCCCCTGGACGGCCGCGAGGTCGGTATCACTGACTCGTCCGCGCGTCTCGATCACCCGCTGGGCGAAGCGAGCCACCGCAGCCCGCTTCGGATCGACCGAGCTTCCCGCCCGCGCCAGCTCGATGTCCTCCACGGACATGCCGCCCTTCAGGGACCCGGCCGTGTGCAGTGCCAGGCAGTAGTCGCGGCCATCGGCTTCGGACACGGCCAGCGCGATCGTGTGGCGCGTCCTCGCGTCCAGGAGCCTGCTCGCCTTCGTCTGCACCGTCATGACGAGGTCGAGGACCGTCGGGTTCGACGCGAGCATGGTGAACATATTCGGTACGAAGCCGAACTGCGCGCCGACCTGGTCGAGCGTGCTCCGCACGTCGGCGGAGGGCTCATCGGCAGGAAGGACGTTCAGGCGTGGCATCGGAAATCCACTCCAGTCCATGTGGGTGGTGGTCGGTAACCGACCTGGGTCAAGTTTTGGGCTGCGTAGCCCACTTCCTAGTTGCAACACTACACAAGACTGGGCTGTCAAGCCCACTTTTGATAAGATGTGAATCGTGAAGTCCACGACGGCAGCGCCAGAGCCTCGCCAGCTCACCGAGAAGGGGCAGGCGACGCGTGCCCGGATACTGGAGCACGCCGCCGCGCTCATCTACGCCGAGGGCGTCCACGCCACGAACAACGACAAGCTCCGGCGCGCCGCCGGCGTCAGCGGGTCGCAGATCAACCACTACTTCCCGACCAAGGAGAGCCTCGTCCTGGCGGTGATCGAATGGCAGGCTGAACGCGTCCTCGGGCTCCATCGCAGCGAACAGTTCGACGGCTTCGAGAGCCTCGAGGGGTTTCGGAAGTGGGCAGCGTTCTATATCGGGTATGAACGCTCCTACCACGAAGGCTGCAGCCTCGGGTCGCTCGCCAGCGAGATCATCAAGACCGACCTCGACGTTCACGATGAGCTTGCGGATGCGTTCGCCCAGTGGCGAGAGATCTTCCGCGACACGCTCCTCCGCCTGCAGCGGCAGGGCCGTCTGAGCAACGAGGCCGACCCCGAGCAGCTCGCGAGCCTGCTCCTCGCCGCGTTCCAGGGCGGCATGCTCCTCGCACAAGTCGCCCGGGACATCTCCCCGCTCAGGGACGCCCTGGAAGCCGCTCTCGACTACATCGAGACCTTCGCGATCCCACACGACACATAGTCGCAGGCCTCGCCGTGTCCGGCCTGCTCGTCCTGCTCGGAGCCCGCGACCGCGCCTACACCGCCTGCTGTTAGGGCAGCGTGTACGTCCCGGGCCCGATGGGTAGCTGTGTTGATAGGGCGGCGACCCGTTGGGTAATGGTTCGTGTTGCCCCTCGGACACCAATCTTGGTGGAGTTCCACCGAAGAGGAACCGGACCCGGTTTCGCATCGATGCGCCGGCGTACCTGCGCTTACCCATCATTCGTGAGCGTCGGCTAGCCGTACGTGGGCGCCGGCGCGCGGCGGGGTGTTGCCGGTTGGACCGGCCATGACACTAACTCGCCGCCGTGACCGTGAGCAGCTCATCGGCGCGCTCATTCCGGTCCCGCTTTCCGACAGACCACGACCCCTCCCGGCGCCGATGCCGGCGCTGCCCGCACCACGCCAGCCAGCAGACGCCTCACCGGACCAGGTCCTGATCGGTATGGCTCGTCCGGACCGTTCCGGCCGGGTGACCGAACGCGGCCTGCTGCGCGCGCTGCGCTGGGACCCGGGCCACCGCATCGCCATCAACGCACAGGACCAGATGCTGGTGATCGCGTCGGCGCGGGCGGGGCAGCACGTAGTGGGCAGCCGAGGGGAGCTTCCACTACCGGCCAGCGCGCGCCAGATGTGTGCGATCGTGCCCGGGCAGCCGCTGCTGCTCGCCGCCCTGGTCGCCCATGACCTGCTGGTGATCCACCCGGCCAGTACCGTCGCGCGGCTGCTGGCCGACCTGCACGCCCAGGTGATCGGGCACCGTCATGTCGGCTGATCCCGCCCGCATCGCCGCCGCCCGGCAATTGCTGGCCCACCTCGGCGTCACCCTCGCCGATCTCCGGGCCGAACCCGGTCCGAGCCTGCCAACCCTCGCTGAGTACCTGCCTCACGTCGTCGCGGCAGCGGGGCCAGGTGCCCGCCGCACCTACGGGACCTACTGGAACCGCATGGCCGCCGCCTGGGGCGACCGCCCTTGGACGCCATCGCCGCCAGCGACATCGAGGCGATGCAACGACAGATCCGCGACCGCCCGGTCGCGGCGTAACAGCCGCAGCGGCCGCCGCGCCGGCGAACATGTCATCGCCGCCGCCCGCGCCATCTACAACCGGGCCATCGCCGACGGGCTCATCGACGCCGCAGCCAGCCCCGCCCACCGGGTGATCAAGCCCCGCCGACTCCCGAGCACCCGCCGCGCCCTGAGCCCGACGAGCTGGAGGAGATCAACCGTGCTGCCCGCACCAGCGGCAACGACGTCCTCCTGGACGCGCTGCTGCTGCGGCTGCACACGGAGACCGCCTGCCGCCGCGGTGGCGCGCTCGGGCTCCGGCTGGCCGACGTGGACACCTGCCGCGGGCTCGTGCGGCTGATCGAGAAGGGTGCCAACCTGCGCTGGCAACCGATCACCCTCGACCTCGCGGCCCACCTCGACGAACACGCCCGCACCCGGGGCGCGGTCCTGCCCACCGACCTTCTGCTGCGCTACCGCAACGGGCGGGCGATCACCAGCCGCCGCTACGACCACCTGTGGAAACGCATCGGCGAGCAGTTGCCGTGGGCGGCCGCCCAGGGCGTCTCCGCCCACTGGCTGCGCCACACCACCCTGACCTGGGTCGAGCGCCACTTCGGCTACGGCGTCGCCCGCGCCTACGCCGGGCACACCGACTCCACCGGGCCCGCCACCACCACGTACATCAAGGCTGACCTGTACGCCGTGGCCGCCGCCCTGGCCGCCATGACCGGGCAACCGCACCCTCTCGCGATTGCGGAGGGAGCCCGGTGGCGGGATTCCAGCGGCCTCGCGTGATCGGCTGATGCCGGCCTCGGGTCGGTGCTGTCGCGATGGGTGGGTTGCGCGGGTTCCACACCTGCCGGTGGCGGATTCGGCGAGGTTCAGCTCTGCTGGTAGCACACCGCGGCGAGGCCGCATGGCGCGTGGAGTTGGAGGTAGTAGGCGCCCTCGCCGAGATCGTCGAGGTCTGCGCCGCCGACGAGCCCGATGTAGTCCATCGGCTGTCCGCAGGTGGCGCAGTCGGCGTGTTCGGCGTCCTGGATCCACTGCGGGTGGCCGCCGAGCGTGGAGCCGCCTCTGTCCCATGCGCTGGCCTGGTACGGGGTGGCACGCCGCTCGCCGATGGTGGCCATCAGGGGCGGCGGGTCTTCGGTCGAGCGCTGCAGGTAGCTTGGCGGCGCGTTGTGCGGTGCCCAGGTCGAGTCGCCGTCGGGGGTGTCCTTGCTGTACAGGGTCGTGTAGCAGGCGCATAGGAAGCAGGTGGTGATCCTCAGCCGCCCCTGCCAGCCGGTATGGGCGAGCACTTCGGCGGCCCGGGGCTCGTCTGTCGTGAGATCGATGATTGTCCACAGCGGCGAGTCACACCACGGGCAGGCAGGGCCGTCCGCTGCTTGCGGGGCGGGCGTCATGGCGAGCTGGAATGCGATGGGCGCGCAGAGTTCGCGGCGGGTGCCGTCGGGCAGCAGTGTCGAGCCGCCTTGCTCCGCGTACTTCAGCGGACCTACATGTAGCTGCTCCATGCCGGGCGGAGGCGTCTGCTGCCACCGTCGCAGCGCGGCCGCGGCGAGCGGATCACGCGTGTGCGCCAGGATGAGGAGCAGGTGGTTGAGGTGCGCCGGCTGCTGGCCACTGTCAATTTGGTCGATGACGCGGTGCACCACGTCGTCAGCGGCGGCCCGGTAGAGCGATGGTGGCCAGAGCAGGCCCAGGTCCAGCATCTGGTGTAGGTACCCGGCCAATGCCTCGGGGTCAGCCGCGGCGACCTTCTCGAGCCGGCCCAGCGCGTCGTAGTCGCCGGATGCCGCTGCCTGTACCAGATCCTGGATCACGCGCCGGATAGTAGCCGCGCTCGCCGACATGTACGGCTCACGAAGTCGATGGCTTGGTAGGTCGTCCCTGGTTGCGTGATGCCGTTTAGTCGGACATGACCGGGTTGCTATGGATGTTGCCGTCTGCGCATGGCCATGGGCCGGCCGCCAGCGGAGCCAGCCCGGTTCTGCGGAAAATGAGCAGCTCATCTGAGGGCAAGCTCCGGCCGTTCTGGGATCTTGGCCAGCTCACGGCACCCGGCGAGCCGGACGTCCGCATCGCGCTCATCTGGGTCGAGAGCGCGCCCGCCCTGGCGCCCGCTACGACAGGTCGGATCCGACTCGCGCCCCTGGACCCGGCGCCCCTGGATGCAGCTGCGTCCCGGCGATGTCATCACCATGCACGAGGGCAGACCGGTCGCCGGAATCGCGACGATCGTCGAGGTCACCCGGCCACGCGGCGCCGATGACGTCAAGGGCTAGCCGACCGCCACGTCCAGTGGCGCCGTGATGGTGAAGTTCTTGTCGATCGCCTCCACCAAGTTGATTCCTCGTCGCCCCAAATCGGCCCGCTCGGCCCACGCGGTGAGGGCGGCGAGGAAACCGACCAGGTCCCGCTGCGTACGCATCAGCAGCTCAGGCAGCGCACTATGGGGAATGTCGACATGGAGCCCGGCCCAGCGGCCCCGATGCCGGCTCGGGCCGCCGTCCTGCCACACCCGAAGGTCGTCGCCGAGCACCTCGACCTCCGGGCCCGGGTCATGGCCCAGCCACGGCGAACCGCCGGTGATGGCCTGAGTCCAGTCCCGCCAGTCCTCCAGCCCGGCGCAGCAGCCCGGCGCAACCGCCATGCCGGTGCTGGTGTCACACACCTGCAGGCCACCGGCGATGATGAGCAGCTCCTGGGCCAGCAACGCGTCCACGACCTCATCCAGTCCGCCAGGAGGTGGAACATCGATCCGATCAGCGAGGGCGGCCACGAACAGCCCGACCTGCTCATCGGTGCATCCGGCGTTGAGCGCCAACCACGAGCCGGGCGCCATCGGGGCCACCGGCCATGGTCGCGGCGGTCCGGCGTCGAACGCTGGAACCTCGATGACCGCCCGCATTGTGATCACCATGTCATTCAACCCGACGCCCCAGCACGTCTCTTCACGTCCTCGCCAAGGTGCTGCCAGGTGGCCGTCTTCAGCGGTGCCGGCATGTCCGCACTTCTCTCGGCCGTCAACCAGAGGGTCGGAAGTGCTTGACGCCGCGTGCGCTACTTGCCTTGGCGGGTTCGGGCTGGCATCATCCCCGGCCATGATCGAGAGAATCGAGTCCTCCGTCCGCCGGTGAGCGTGACGACCGAGCCTGGATCGCTCGGACCCCAGATCTCCCTGTTCGAACACGCTCTGCGCCTGCATCAGCAAGATCCGGACTCTCCTCTCTTGCGTGACGGCGAGCCGTATCCGGACGACGAACTTCACCGTCGGCGGCATAGACCGCAGACCCGGAGGGACCGGCGGCTCGAGGGCGCTGACGTTGCTGCCATCCTCGACATGCACTTCGGCAAGGCCGATGCGCCACCGAGCGAACTCGCCGACGCGTTCCATGACGTCGACGTCCCGATCCATCACAACGAGCACATCGCTGCCGCGGCGCTGCGCGCGGACCGGCAGCGGGTGCGGCAGACCGGCCGCTGGTTGGTGCGGCACAGCACTGATCGATGCTCCGCGACAGTCGGGCTGGCGCTGCTCGCCGCTGATTGGGCGGAGGAAGACATTCCGCTGATTCAGACCATCGGCCTGCTGTCGGACCGGTTCGGGCCGTTGGCGGCCGAGGCGCTGCGACGCCGCCGCGGCGGCGAAGAAGCGTTGTTGTGGCTGGCTCAGCGGGCTGCCGGTTGGGGACGGGTCTATGTCATCGAGGCGCTCTGCGGACGCGGTGTCTACGCCTCCCGCCGGTGGCTGCTGCGCCATGCCTGCGACGGCGACTATCTCAACGGCTACTTCGCCGGCCAAGTCGCCACCGCAGCCCACCTGCACGAAGCGATCGTCGGCACCGACGTCGACGATGACCTGATCGATCACACCGGGCGACTACTGAAGATCATGGCTGACTGCGGTGGCATGGGCATGACCCTGCAGCACTACCCGCCGGCATCGGCCGTGCTTGCCGCGCATGTGGCTCACCTCGGTCGGCAGGCGCCGACCGTGAGCAGGTACGTCGACGCGGCTGTCATCGCCGACCACCTGGCAGACAAGGCCCCGGAACGATCCGGATGCACCACCGAGCAGCGAGACCACCTGGTGCGGAAGTACCTCGCGGTGCTGGATCGGCAGGACTGGTGTGACATGGTTCGCGCTGACTTCGACCCGGACAGCGACTGCTACTCCTGGTTCACCGGCAACGTGGCAGCGCGGCTGCAGTTGCGAGCATTCACTGACCTGACGGATGGAGACGATCGATGAACCATTTAGCCGATCAGCGTCTGGTCGAGGCGGTGCAGGCCGGTGACGAGGTGGCCGTCGGACAGGCGCTGGCCGGCGGCGCGGACCCCAACGCCACGCTAGGTCGGTTCCGAGGGTCGGTGCTGGCCGAGGCCGCGCGCAGCGGCCGGCTCGGGATCGTGAGCCTGCTGGTGGACGCCGGCGCCCGCATCGGCCCCGCCGATCCCTACACCGCCTCGCCGCTGCGCGCCGCCGTACTCGAGGCGCATGCGGAGGTGGTGCAGTCCCTCGTCGCCCGCGGGGCGCTGGCGGCGGAGCCCGCCAGCAGGTCGAGCGTGCTGACCGAGGCCGTGTCCTACACCTCGTTCCGCCCGACTCCGGCAGCTCTTGCGACACTACGGGTCCTGATGGAGGCAGGGGCGACCCCCGGCCCGAGCGAGGAAGCACCGCTCATCACCGCAGTCATGCAACCCGTCGCACCAGCGGTGCTGCGCCTTCTCCTCACGTGCGGTGCGGACGCCAACCAACGGCGTTCCGACGGCACGCCGGCGATCGTCGTGGCGGCCCGGCGCGGCGATCACGGCGCGGTGGACGTGCTCCTGCAGGCGGGCGCCGACGTGGACGCCCGCGACGGGCGAGGGCGGACGGCGTTGATGCACGCGGTCGAACGCGACGAGCAACGGGTCATCGCGGCCCTGCTGCTGGCCGGCGCCGCCATCGACGCCGTCAGTATCGACGGGATGACCGCGCTGCAACTGGCCCGTGGCTGGCAGCGCCAGAACGTCCAGTTCATGCTGGGCGAGCGCCACGCCGGCCTGGACGACGTGCCGATTGTTCGCACCGTCGTCCGGGCCGTCCCGACCGGCGTCCGACTCGCCGGCGATCCCCAGATGCTTCACTTGTTGGCGAGCGTCCTCGACATCGCTCTGGACGACCTCGGCGACGACGAGTGGGAGACTCGGACGGGCGCGGACGCCGACACGGCACGGGCGGTTGCCGCGCGGCTGGGGGAAGAGGTCGCCCCCGCGACCAACGCATCCTGGCATCAACTGGACGTCACCGCCGACGAGCTCGCCGCCGTGCGATCGGCTTTGGTCGAGCTCGCCTACGGCACCACGCGCGTCATGCCGGCCGGCGCCAGCCGACTGGAGATTATCGATGTGCTTGAAGAGCTCAACCGGCAGCTCGGCCGCTGAGGCGTGCCAGGGCTATACCTCTGGCGGCGCGGATTCTCAGTCGACAAGGCCGAACGGATCTGCGGCAAGGGCCGCTGGGACGATCGACGCGCATGCTCGCACTTCGGCACGCAGGAAGATGAGGGTGAGGGCAGTGCGGGTCGGAATGGTCAGCAGACGCGGTCGAAGGACAGCTCGCTGTGGGCGGGTCTCGCGGTCAGGGCGGCGTGCAACTGCGGGTACCGCCCGGCCTCGGCGACCGCGGCGTCACGCTGCGGGCCGATGGGCCGGAAGAAGAATCCGGTGTCCGACTGGTGGCCGCTTTCCAGAACGGCCAGCCCGGCTGCATCGTCGAAGACCAACGTCAGGTCCACCTGCCAATAGTCCGGCTGCGGATCGCCACCGCCGCTCGGCACCGCCAGCTGACGGGCGAATCGATGGCCTCGACGTCGCCGAGGACGCCGATCCCGGTGACGCCGCCTGCCTGTGCGGCGGTGAGCGGTTCGACGTTGCGGTGGGGTTCGCGCTGCGCGAAGACGGTGAGGTGCGGTGGGTGTCGGTGGCGTTGCGCTGCACCGCGGACGGCGCCCTCGGGGTCTACGCCGATTGGAAAATCGACTACTCGCCCAGCGGTTACCTCATGTCCCGGGTCTGACAGGAGTGGTCGAGTGACACAGCCGCGGTTCTTCCGTTACCATCCCGATCCGGTCGCGACCGGGTCGGCCGTCCCCACGGTCGAGGTGTGCGTGCTGTGCGGGGTTGCGCGCGGCTGGCAGTACGCCGGTCCGATCTACGGCCGCCAGGTCGACGTTCTGTGCCTGCACTGCATCGCCTCGGGTGAGGCGGCGCGGACGTTGACGGGCGTCGCCGACTTCCCGTGCATGTTCACCGACGCGACCGACGTGCCACCAGGCGTTCCGTTCGCCGTCGTCGAGGAGGTCACGCAACGCACGCCGGGGTTCGACTCCTGGCAGCAGCCGAGCTGGCTGTATCACTGCGGCGACGGTGCCGCGTTTCTCGGCGCCGCGGGATACGAGGAGCTGCGCACCCACCCTGATGCGCTGACGATGATCCGGGACGATCTGCACCGGCTTGGGTGGCCGGCAGATCAGGCCGACCAGATGCTGCGGCGGATGGACCGGACCGGTGAGCCGACGGCGTACTTGTTCCGGTGCCTGCACTGCGGCGTGCACTTGGCCAGGTGGGACATCGGATGATCGAGGCCGGCAGAGACAGCGCAGAAGGCGCCGGGGCGTCGGCCGATGATGGACGGATCTGATAGCCCAATGGAAGTGGCGTACATCCGGCGCTGGCGCGAGGACATCACCGCGTGCCTGGACCGGCTGCTGCCGGGCTTCGAAGTCCGGTTTGGTTATCCGCCGGGCCGGCACACGATCGGCGGCCCAGCGGGGGAGGCGGAGCTTGCCTCCCTGGCGGGCATGCGCCCGCCCGACGATCTGCTCGCGTGGTATCGGCAGGTGCGCGAAGTGAGCCTGTCGGACGTCGGCAACGGCTACTTCCTCCATGATCCCGGCCTGATCCTGCACAGGGAGGTGACGTCTATCCGGGGGCGCTTCACCGCGGACGTGGTCGTGTTCGCCAGTGACGGCGGCGGCACCCTGTTCGCGGTGGAGGCGGTGACCGGCTCGCCGGTGTACCGGCTTCCTGCCGGCGAGACCGTTGCCAGTGTCTACCGCAGCGATGACCCGCGATTCGAC
Source organism: Micromonospora sp. NPDC005806 (assembly GCF_042871425.1). Classification (NCBI taxonomy): domain Bacteria; kingdom Bacillati; phylum Actinomycetota; class Actinomycetes; order Micromonosporales; family Micromonosporaceae; genus Micromonospora; species Micromonospora sp. NPDC005806. The sequence goes on from NZ_JBIAIL010000036.1 coordinate 39,777, forward strand.
GTGGTGGCAACGAATCTGACCGGCTTTCTCGACCGGCTACGTGACACGGTCGAGGTGTTCGCCGCCACGGGCGCACCCGGCGACCTGTAGAAACGGCTGGCACGGCTCGGTCCGAGAGGTGAGACTCGTGGCTGTGGCACAGGTCGCGATGGGTCACCAGCGCCCGTACCGTTACATCGGTCCGGCCGATGTGCTTGCCGCCGCGTCGGGCGAGGACGGTGGCCGCCGGATCGATTCGGCCGGCGATCTGGCCGAGTGGCTGGCCACACTGAGCCCGGCCGAGCGCGCCGAGCCGCACACGTTCGTCGTCGATGTCGCCGGCGGGTTGCGACTCGCGCCCAGGTGCAGCGAGCGCGTCGCCTGCTCGGGCGGCCGACCCGTGCTCAGCGCCGGCGAGATCACCTTCGCCCGGCAGGACACTGGCTGGACGGTCACCGAGGTGAGCAACCAGTCGACCGGGTATTGCCCAGAGCCGTCCTCGTGGCCGGTCGTGGCCGCCGCGTGCGAGAGGGCGGGTCTGCTGCATCCCGGCGGGTTCACCACGGCATTCGAGTTCCGCCGCTGCTCGGCCTGCTGCCAGCTCACCATCGTCAAGGACGACGACTTCACCTGCGCCGCGTGCGGCGGGGAACTGCCGACGGCATGGAACGCCTCCCGTTGACGTGGCACAGTGCCTGACCTACACGGCCCCTCCCGGAAGCGCTTGACGTACCGGCCGAGTAGTCCATCGCCAGCTGTGACGTCGACACCGCCGGCGCGATCGTTGGCGGCGCCCAGCCCGGTACGGGCGGCGACGATCCGGTGCGCCCGCGCCGCCAGGCTGACGCGACGTACTCCGGACCGCCGGCGCCGCAGACCTCGCTTCACTGGCGTGCCCGTGATCCGAGAGAAACCGCTGGCTACTGCTCGGAGCCTGCCGGTAACCTGCCTCGGCCAGGGAAGGAGACAGCGTGACCGACACGATGACCTTGTGGCGGCCAACCGGCCCCAAGGAACTCGACCTGGTGCGCGCCTCCGGGTGGAAGGCGTGGCCGCCGCGCCTGCCCGACCAGCCGATCTTCTACCCCGTCCTCAACGAGCAGTACGCGATCATGATCGCTCGGGACTGGAACGTGCCCGCCTCCGGGGTCGGCTTCGTCACCCGGTTCGAGGCCGACCGTGAGTTGGCCTCCCGCTACCCGGTTCAGCAAGTGGGCGGGCGCGACATCCTCGAGCTGTGGGTACCGGCCGAGGAACTCAACGAGTTCAACCAGCACATCGTCGGGCTGGTCGAGGTCGTCCACGAGTTCCGGCCCGGCAGCTGAACGGACCCGGTATCAGTGGACGAGGATGAGGGCCTGCACCGCTACGGCCTGTTTTCAGCCGCAGAACACCTCGATCAGATCCGCGACTTGCTCACGACCCAAAGCGAGCTCGAGCGGCAGAGCCAGGGCTACGGCGACACGGAGGTGATGAAGCTTTGCTGCGTCCAGCTGTTCAACGCCGGCGTGATGAGCGACGTCCTGACGATCTGGCGGCCGAAGTCGTCGAGCTGGGACGCGTCCTGTTCGATCGACGTCCAGCTACTGTGCGGTGGCGGGCTGACCGAGACCAAGGCATACCTGCTCAGGGAGGGCTTCGACGAGGCCGCACGAGCTCTGGACCACATCCGTCGCAGTGAGGCTGCAGGCGGCTTCTCCGATTTCTCGGTGGAGACTCAAGCGGCCTTGTACGCCGACTACTACCGCGCGTGATTCGAGTGAGAGCAACGATGGCGACCAAGGCGTACCGCGAGTTGACCGGCGATAGGGTGGCGGCCTGGGATCGCTTCTACGCAACGTTCGACTTCCGCCCCAGCATGCGCAGCTTCCCGGCGATCACCGAACCGACTCCATCGGTCACCTGGAGTCTGATCGGCCTCGATGACGATCCTGGCTACACCCGGCTGGACCGCATGACCGAGGCCGTGCACACCGGGTTCACGGCGCTGGTGGGCACGGGTTCGATCCTGTGCCTGGACTGGCAGCACCCCTCCTACCGGGTCTGGCCCAGCCTCATCGGGCCCGAGAACATCGATCCGCCGGGCAAGCCCGGCTGGCCGCTGTCGCCGTACCCTGACGGCGACTACTTCATCTATCTCGCGGAGGACTTCCGGTTCGGCACCTTTGGCCACCCGTGGGAGTTGTCGCTGTGCGTGTTCGGCGGCGAGCTGCTGGATCTGGTCGAAGTCGAGCTGCATGAGCTCCTTGGCCAGGTCATTCGTCGCGACGGCCAGCAGGTGGCGACGTGAGCGAGGAACTGTTCGACGAGGCCAAGCGGCAGATGATGGCTGCTGGCAGCCCCAGTGACGGTGTAAACCTGGATGGGATGAGCATCGACTTCGATGCCTACCTCTTCATGGCGGGGCTGTTCGAGCGTGTCGTGATCCACCGGACCTGTGACTCGGACTGCTTGCTCATTGCATCCTGCACCGTCAACCGCGGTAAGGCTCCGGCGGTCGGCGAAGCGCTCGTGAGCATTTGGCGGGACAGGTTGCGCTACAACTACCGCGCGGCACATCGGCTGCGCCGGGACAATCTCGGGGTGTATCTGGATGTGGTGACGCTGTCTGACGACGGCGGGATTTTCGTCACTGGCCTGATCAAGGCGACGTGGAGTCACCAGCCATGACCTCCGGGATCCCCTGCGCGGTGGCTGGCCTGGGCTTTTTCGTCGACGTGGTGGCAGGCGGCGCGGTCGCTGGCATCGGCTCGGGCGACGACCTGGGCACTGTCGCTGCGCGACTCGGCGAGAATTACGTCGACGATCGTGACGGTAATGCCTTACGTCGAGACTACGGGCTGGTCGAGTTCTACTGGGACTGGTCCACGGCGGCCGACAGGTGGACGCTGACCGGGTTCCAAGTCGAGGTGTACCGGCTTGCCTACGGGCGCGACGTACCCGCTCGGCTCGGCGAGCGGTACCAGTTCGCGTCCCGCGTTTCCTTTGAGCGGCTGCGCATGGGCGTCGAAGGGCTGGGGCTCTCCTTCGAGGAGATCACGACCGACGCGGACCTGCCCGACTACCGGCGGTTCTGGTGCGCCGAGACAGGGATCAGCGTAGTGGTTCTGGCCATGGCCTCGCCTGATGAGCCTCATGAACCAGGAGATGTATGGTCGATCCAGCCCGAGTGGCGCGGGATCATCAACCTCGAAGGTGATGAGAATGATCGCCGGTCAACCACCGATGGTCTTGCCCACCTGTTGCATTTGGAGCTGGCGATGTGGCCGACATGGTTGCAGCGCCTGCAGGCCTGCGCCGTCGACGCTAACTGGTGGCTGCACCTGTATCAGCTGATCGACGTACGGATCCGCAGTCAGTCGGATCGACGTGCGGAGTGGGCGGCTCGGCGACTGTGGCTGATGCGACAGGCGGTCTCGCGTGGCGTGTTCGGCGCGGCAGAAACGGCCGTTCAAGTGGCGGCGTTCGTGGGGTCGATGGTGCGGGAAGTCGGTTGGGTGATCGGCCTGCCGACGGCTGACGACGTCGTCAGCGAGTGCCTGGCAGCCCTTCCCACCGACCCGGACATCATCCGGCTGCTCGGTCACGACCGCGACCTTCGAAGCCTGACCATCGACGAGCTGCGCGCTTCTCGGCAGGCGAAGAATCTGATCAACGCCGCGGCCTGGTATCTGGAAGCGGTGGAGGACCTCGCCCTCGCTGAGCGACTGCGAGGCTGGCTCGCGATAAAGCATCAGCTGGTGTGACAGTGCGCGGATTTGCGCGCCGTCGCATGGCCCGGGCCAGGCATCGACGAGATAGTCGGCCAACCGCGTAAATTACGATCAGACCTAGACCGTGGTCGTGTCCTTGATCTGAAGTACAACTGGCCCTGCCGCTGTTGCAGCGATCCAAGCTTCATAGGTGGGATTCCGAGTGTCGGTCTTCGCGGTTCCGAGCCATGTGTAGCGCACGGCTAACTCGTAGGTGCCCTTCACGCGGTAAATCCCGAACTTCGGATCGAAGGTGGCGCGAGCGGTCAGAAGTGGATCACCTGTGAAGGACCACTTGATCTTCTCGGCGCCCGACGGCGGACTCCACTCCGGGCATCCGGCCGGCATGGCCGACTTGGCGCCGCGCACGCATCGCGTGAAAGCGTCGTTCAGCTTCGCCGCGACCGGCTCCCATGGCAACTTGGGATCCTGTTTTGTTACATCGGGGTCACCTATGGCCGAGTGCTCCTTGATCTCCTGGACGTCAAGCTTGCCATCGACCCACTTCACCTTGGCCCAGTACTTCGCTGGCGTCACGACGCGGCGCGGCTCCTTTGAGACGGTGTAGTCCGCCGACACCACAACGGTCCCCAGCATATCGAAGCGGCTCTCCGCCTCGGTGTAGCGAATAACCGCAGCTTCAAGGGGAGTGCCGTAGAAGGCCCAATGAATTTTGGAGACGTTCGAGGTCTCGACGATGGATTGCGGGCAATTGGCCGGAGTTGCAGAGGCTGACTTCGCACATTTGTCGAGCCAGTCATTGACAGCCGCAACCACGGCCTCCTGCTTCACTTCAGCCGGCCAGGGGTCTGATGTCGCTGGGAACGGCTCATCTCCCCCAAAGATGAAGTAGCCCAGGACAGCAAGAACGACGACTACGCCGAGTCCACCACCGCCTGCGGCTGCTGCCGCGCCATTTCCCGGGCCAGACTCTGTTGCCTCATCTTCGCTGAGGTCGGCATTAGTCCTGGTTCCATAGTGGCGATGGTGGTGCGTGTGGGTACTTTTATCGACGTTCCCCTCGTAGTAGGACCCCTTGACGTTGGCCTGACGTTCGCCACCAAAGCCAGTTTGCCGGTCTACCACGCTCACCTGCCCTCGCGATCATCACGGCCTCGCTCGAAGTAGTTGCCCGCGACATTGGCCTGACGTCCCCCACTGAACCCAACCTGGTTGACGACTGGACTATCTCTGCCCGGCTTCGCTGGGCCGCTCGGGATGTCCCGATCCCGATCGCCAGGCGAGGGCACCGAACCGCCAGCGCTTCGAATCGTCAAGATCACGCCGATGATCGCTACCGGCAAGGCGATGATGTTCGCCCAGGCCGCAGCACCATTGAGGCTCCCACTAAAGATCATTATTAGCGAGACAACGATCATCAGAAAGAGCGCACAGGCGGTCAGGTGTCGTTTGGGCACGACATCCATCATGAGTGATGGATGCAACCCTGTGGAAGCGCCGATAAGGAGTGTCCATGATCTGCCAGGTCGGCGACGTACTTCCTGCTGGTTGCGGCGTGCCGGCTGTTTAAGGGGCGGCATCTGGAGCCGGGCCGTCGGTGAGCAGCAGCCGGCGTAGTACCTCGCGATGCGGTCGCCGACGCCGAACAGGACGGCGAGGCGGCGTCCGCTCCGTCTCCCGGTGGTTCCGCTGAGGGCGGTCTCGGGTCAAGACGCCCGGGATCGTCAGCGAGCCCGTGCCGGGGCTGCTGCCAGGGCTGCGAGCTTGAATTTCGAATCGGGCGAAGCCGGCTGGCTAGTCGTACTCCAGGTCGTTGAGCGAGATGGCTCCGGCGCCACGGGGGCAGTTACGGAGGCCTTGCGCGTGACGGACCAGCCCTTGCGGAGGTGCCGGCGGACGTGCGGCGCACTCGGTAGCCAGTGCGGGCGCCGTTGCGCTCCGGCTCGGTCGGGCGAAGCGGCTGCCCGCCGTGCTGCGGGCCAGCCGTTGCGTGTCGCCGTGGCACATCCTGTCGGACCGCCTGCCTAGAGTCAGCCGCATGTACTTCGTGTGCCGTTGGCGGGAGGATTCTCCGTTCAGTAAGCGGGTGGTCACCGTGCCCGACGCGACCGTGCTCGACTGGTTCCGCCGCGGCTGGGAGCACGACAACCCGGACGTATGGATCGACAGCGAGTTGGGCGGCAACGTGTACGGCTTGGAGTCGATCTTCGAGGAGGTCCGGAAGCGGAACCTGCCTCGGCCGGAGTCCGTTGACGAACTGCGCGGGTTGCTGAACGAATACCTGTGGGTGGAGGGTGACGACGAGGGCGGCTTCATTCGGCTCGGTGAGCACGCCCTGAGAGTGCGTACCGATGACGACGAGGTGGACCTGGCCTACTACTTCGTCGACGATGAGGCCGCCGCTGCGTCGCCTGACCGGCTTGCATTTCTGCTGCACGAAACTTGGCCCCTGCCGGCCAGCACGGCCGCGCCCGCCGTGGTCTTCAGCCATGGCGTTCCGGTCCGTACCGTCCGGCTGGCTCCGCCCGGGCCGGAGTCCGTCTTCTCGGTCCGCTTGTGCTGGGAATCGCCCGATACCTATCGGAACCTGGATCTAACCGGTGCCATCGTTTTTCCCGGCCTGACCCTGCCGGACCTCGCCGCCCACCTGCGCGGCGTCGACGGCCCCGACGCCCACCACTGGCCGCATGACGCCCGGCTGCTGCGGGCCCTCGTCGCCCCCGGAGAGAACGACGTCGGCCTGGCGCTGGAGCGCTACGCCCAGCTGCCCGGATACGCCCCATCAGCCGCCAGCCTCGACCGAGCGCCCGCGCATGACGCGGTCCACCGGGAGATGCTGGAACTGCTGCCTGCGGAGCGGCCCACCGAGTCGCTGATCCGGCTCGATCCGCACATCGCGCAGGTCGCCCGGTACATCGACGGCTTCTTCGGGTTCGACCAGTGGTTCCTCTTCGACACCCGGTGGGCGGCGGCCCACCCCGATTTGGCCCGCTCGCTGCTGCGCTACGCCGCTCACTGGGACCCGTACGAGACATAATTGAATTGGCCTCCGGGGTGCCGGGGCCGTACGTGGCGGATTGCCGCACGGCCACCGGGCAGGCCGCCAACCGTCCGCGACCTGCTCGCCGGCCTGGTCCGCGAGTACGAGGCCGTCCGCGGCACCCATCCCGCGCGCCTAGTTCGGCCACAACAACGAGTGCGTCCGTAGGCCCCGGCGACCCGTGCCACCCGAGCTGCCCGTTCACCACCGGCACGTTCGGCCGGCCGTCGCCCTGCGTGCCGCCGGCTGCCCCAGCACCCGGCCGTGATCGACTACCACATCCCCGACGCGATCTTCGCCGCCGTGCACCATCTCATCGGCAGCCCCCGCCCCTACGACCTGGTGTGGGTCACGAGCCCAGCCTCCACACTGCGACCACGCCGTCGGACCCTCGGCGTCTTTCCATCGATCCACGACGTGAGTAGAGCCCTGTCACGGGCATTCCGCACAGCTGGCGTGTCGATCACTGGCTGTCCTGGCGTAGCTGATCGCGGGCGTCCATGAGCGCGAGGCCGAGCAGGTTTTGGCCCTGCCACTGTGCCGGATCGCCGGCCTGTGGATCGTCAGCGGCGAGCCCGATTCCCCAGATCCGGTCCACCGGGCTGGCTTCCACGAGGATCCGGTCGCCGGTGCCGAGCAGGTACGACCGCAGGTCGGCATGTTGCCCGAACTTGGCGATGCTGCCGGTGACCACGATCGCGTACCGCCGAGCCTCCCACACGGCCTGATCGAAGCCGCGGACCTGCCGTCCCAGCGTCTTGGCCCGGTGCGGGTGCGATGCGGTCAGGATCTGATCGGCGATGTCGGTGTCGCCGAACAGCGTCGCTTTGGACCACATCATGTAGTGCTCGGCGGTAGCGAATTCGCGCCCGCCGACGGTGAATGGGGCGTGCCACCACTGGCTCAGGCAGCCGGCGCCGATGCTGCCGTCCGGCTGCGGTTTGTGGCCCCAGAAGTGCAGGAACTTCACCCTCGCGCGGGAGGCGACGAGGTCGGACAGCTCGGCGACGGTACGTGCATGCACGGCGGCCAGTTTGCCCGACCGGTCGATACGCTCGCCGCCGATATTTCCACCGACGACGGCCGGCTGCCTGTCGTCGTCACAGCGGCACTGACGCTGATAACGGCGGCGTAGCCGGTCCACCCGCCGTCGTGAGGTCGCAGCTCGTGCCGCCTGTCGCATCGGTTCGACGATGTGGGCGCGGGCTGGCGGTCGCGCGCTGGTTCGACTGGTCAGTTCCGGGCGGGTGATGGGTTGGCCGGCGTAGTTCGGTTACCAGAGGCCGTAGCCATGGCTGGCGCATGGTGGGCTCGCCGGTGATCGCGGCGATCAGTTCGGTGTGGCCTTCGGGGGGGCCGGCCCTACGCGACGACGGCGACGGCTTCGGCGAGGGCGGCCAACACCAGGAAATCGAATGCGGTCTGCCTTGTTGTCTCGGGCAGGATGGCGGGGTGATCTGGGGGAGACGGGGCAGCCGGGGTCAGCCGCCGGTGGTGGGGGAGTGCGCGCCTCTCGGGGCGGTGCGGATCGCGGTCGATGACGCTTCCGGGGGCCGGTGGGAGGCACTGAATCGTCTGGTCGACGTCCTGCTTGAGGTCGACGCTGCCGGCGAGGAGGTGGTGGCGCGGTCGGCGTTGGCGATGATGGCTGGTGTTCCGGGGTTGGTGGCCCGGCTCGATGGGCACGCGCGGCAGGGACCGTGGTACGGCCCGTACCAGGAGCCCGCGTTGCGGCGGGTCGGGGGGCGTTTCTCGATCACGACGTCGGGGCCTGTGGCGATGGCGCTGGCGAGCATGCACGGCGACGGGCGGATCCGGGAACGCGCGGTCGCGGCGATGGTCGGTCGGCCGTGCCCGGAGGTGATGCCGTTCCTGGTGCTGCGTACCGGTGATTGGGTCAAGCCGGTACGGGATCGGGCGCGGGCCGGGCTGGCGTTGTTGCTCGCCGACGATCCGGGCGGCTACCTGCCGGCGGTGCTGCCGATGTCGTTGCGCCTCGACGCGCGGCTGCGAGGTGGCTTCGCCGTCACCCAGATACGGGCGGCGTTGCTGTCGGCACCGGCCGAGGTGTGGCGTGGGCTGCTGGGTTCGACTGGCCGCCGGCAGCGGCGGTTCGTGTTCGACATCGTCCTGGCTCAGGGCTGGCTGCGTCTGCCCGACTACGTGACCTGCGCCGAGACTGACTCGGATGTGGGCATTCGGGTCCGAGCGGCTGAGGCGGCCTGCCGTGAGGCGGCCTGGACCCGCCGGCATGACGTTCTGGGTCGCCTGGCCCGGTCGGTTCGTGCTGAGCTGCGGGTGGTGGCGTTGACCGGCCTGGTCCGGGTCGGTCAGGACAGCGACGTTGCCGCGTACCTGGATGATGACGCGCCGCTGGTCCGGGCGGTGGCCCGGGACGCGGCCCGCCGGCTCGGCATCGACGCCCGAGAGCATTACCGGACTGCGGTCAGCGCCGGAGAGCCGGCGCTGGGTGCGATCGTTGGGCTTGCCGAGACCGGCTCGGCAGCGGATGCCCCGCTGCTGCAGCCGCTGCTGAGCCACCCGCAATCTAGGGTCCGTGCCCAGGCGGTACGAGGCCTGCGACTGCTCGAGGCGGTAGTCGCGCAGGAGGTGCTTCCGCTGCTGCGAGATCCGTCGCCGGCGGTGGTCCGGGAGGTGACCACCGCGCTGCGGCCCTTCACCGGTGCCCTGCCGCCGCGCCTTCCGTGGCAGCTGCTCGGGGAAGGTCGGGTGGAGTTGCGTCGGGCCGGCTACCGCCTCCTGTGTGGCCACGGCGTTGACGTTCAGTTGCGCGCCGCCCTGATGCTCACCCTCGACCCAGACCCTCGCCTGGCCGAACGCGGCAAGGCCGACGTGACCCGCCTCGCCCGGGACGCCGCACGAACCACCTGGCGCCGCACTCCACCACCCGAGCTGCCGGTCACCGTCGCGCAGCACGGCGAGCTCGTCGCGTTGGCGGCACGAGCGGCGGCGGCACTCGGCGAGGACACCAGCCGGATGCTCACCACTTGGCTGGCGCGTACCCGCCCCGGCGGACGAGTGAACTCCCCGCCTCACGATGGTCCGTGACTGACCCCGGCCGGCGGATCTGCTGGTGTGCCTGCGTACGGGCATGTCAGGTGTTGAGGTTTGTCCATTGCGCGGAGGTCGGCAGCTCTCCGTAGTCCAGTCGGTGGGCAATCGCGCGCTTGGTGGCCGTATCCAGGGTCTCGGGCAGGTGGTCGAACGAGGCGGGCCAGACATCCAGCAGCGAGAAGACTTCCTGGCCGTCTCGCATCGTCAGCAGCAGCATGCACCGCCAGTGCGGGGAAAACTCAGGCCGCCGCCCGGGGCACGAACACGGGGCGTAGGTAGTGCACTGCCTCAAGGGCGGCGTAATCGGCGAGCCAGCCGGCGCCGTGGTTGCGGTTGAACCCGTACGCAATCGCCTCGGCGTCCAGTCGGATGAGTTCGGCGGTGCCGATCGCCTTGACGGTTCGGGGAACGCCGCACGACACACCCAGAGTCTTCCACGAGCCGGATCAGGCTCCAAGATCCCCTGATGGGCGAGTGCGGGAGGTGCGGTCTGGCATGCTGGCCGGATGACGCATGAAGTCGTCCGTGGCGTGGCCTGGCCGTACCCGGGCAACCGGTTCCCGGAGCACCTCGGGGTGATAGTCCAGCGCACCGTGCTCGAAGGCACCGAGTCGGCCAGATCAGTAGTCCATGATGCAGAGGGTGACTGGCTGGTTTCCGACGATGTGAACGATCCGAACGGCAACGCCGTCCTGGTCTGCATGGAGCATCTGGTCGCGGCGGACGGCACGATCGTTGAACTGGCCGCGATGCCACCAGGCACCGGGGCCTGGCGGCCCAACCCGGGTGAGCCCTGGCGCTTACGGCAGCACACGTACGCCGACGCGTAGGCCTAACACGGTGCAGTAGATCCGTCATCTGACGCCGCGAGGTCGTGCATTACTGCTTCGGGGAGCGACGGATTGGTTGCTGCAGCAGCGGCAACGCTGGTGTTGGCGTCGGTGAGCAACTGGATGATCGTCTGTGCGGGCAGTGCGGGGTGGCTCGCGGCGATCCGGCGTGCCTGCTCGTCGGCCAGGCAGGCAAGTAGGGCCTCGGCTGGAGCGTTCGGGTGTTCAGCGATGCGGCGGAGCGCCTTCTGCACCGGTGGGGTCTGCTGGGCAAGCTGTATCAGCAGGTCGGGCGGACAGGACGGGTTGCCGGCGACTTTCGCGGCGACCCGTGGACCGTGCGCCGCGACCATCGTCCGTAGCTGGGCTTCGCTCAAGGCTGGGTTCGTAGCGAGGGATGTGAGCACTTTGGCGTCGTGGTCGTCGGCGAGCTGATCGATGATCTGGCTGGGAAGGTCGTGTCGCGCGGCGAGGAGCATCCGCACGGCCGGGACCGTCGAAGCAGCGAGTTCGCTGATCTCGGCGGGTGTGGCTGCCGCGATGCGCGGCAGCAGGGTGGGGCCGATCTTCGCCGATGCGGCCAGCTCGGCGAGGACATCGAGGGGCACGGCTGGGTTGTGAGCGAGGCGCCGGCGTACGTCATAGGTGGTGTCGCCGGCCATGGCCCGGATGAGCGCTTCGTCGATGGCCGGGTTCGCGGCTACGTCGCTGCGGATGCCGGGAGTCGGATCCTGCGCGAGGGCCCAGTAGGCGTCCTGCGGCAGGTCGGTTCGGACGGCAAGCCGCCAGCGCACGTGTATCGACGGATGCGCGGTGAAGCGGCTGACGGTCTCGGCGGGCGTGCGTGGATTGAGTGTGAGCGCGTAGTCCAGGTCGTGCAGTGCGTCCTGGTGCTTGCCGTCGCAGCTCCAATGCTCTGCCAGCCAATGGCCGGAGCCGTCGCATGCTGGGCACAGTGTTGCGGGCGGCGTGCGGCGTTCGGCCAGCGCGACGAGGAGGTGACTCGGTGCGTGTTCGTTGCAGGCCAGTGCTCGGCGCACGCTCAGATGCGGATGGGTTGCGAGCCGCTCCGCCAAGGTGTCGCTGATCCTCGGCGATCTGGCGGCCTCGGCGACCACCTCCAGGTCCGGGTCGTCGGCGAGGGCGGCAACAACGTCGGCTGGCAGATGCGTGGTCGCGGCGAGAGCTCCACGGATGGCCGGGTCTGGGCTGGCGGCGAGCCGCCATGCCCAGTCCTCGGGGATCGCAGCGATGTCCGCCAAAGCGATCACGACCGGTGGGTCGAAGCGGTCAACCTCGTCCGGCGGCAACAGCCCGCGCGACAGCAGACGAATCACCACCTGGGCGTCACCGCGGCGAGCCAGGAGGCGGATCTGGTCTCCGCTGAGATCGTCTCGGTCGGCCAGCTCAAGCCACACCGAGGCGTCGCCCAGCGCAGTCAGCTGTTCAACAAGGGAGGCGGGCAGGGCAGGGCTACGCGCCAAGCCGGAGCGCAACTCCCACAGGCTCTCCTCCTCGGCGAGCGCGCCTGCTGGTTGCTCGGTCCTGCGCCCCGGCGGATCGCTTGTCATCGGAGCGCCTGACGGCGAGAACCTGCGCGGTCCGGCCAACTGATCAGCTGTGACCGCATCATGCTGGCCGTTGTCTTGCCGTTCGGCGGGCCGGACCGCCGTACAGATGCACACGCTGATCAACGTCACGGTCAGCGACGGCGCTGAGGAACAGGTCCGGTCGAGGTGACGCGGACGCGACGTGCACCGTCCAGGCCTCGTAGTACCAGCGGGCGGCGCAGGCGCAACCGGTGAATCGGAAATTGGCCCGGTAGCGGCCGTACTGACCAGGTCGGAGCGTGAACATCCGGTAGGACGTGTGCCAAGCCGGGTACGCGGCCCCGGCGGGGAGACGCTCAATCACCACGCCGTCTGCGGTGAGGTCGACATGTAGCCCGACCGCCTGCACCGCCTGAACACCCGAACCGACGGACGACGCAGGCCGGTAGCCGTCAGCCTCGTCAGCCAGAACATCGTGCACGACGAGCGTCTCGCCCGCCGGTAGCGGCGGAAGTTCATACGCCTCCGCGACCGACCGACGTCGCACAGCGTGCGTCGCCCCGCGGGCGTGGGCACCCCAGCGGACCCGGACACGTTGCGCGAGGAGCACGGCGACCAGGATGCTGGACAGCGCTGGGTAGCGCCACCACGTTTCGGCAGTTCCACCCTGACCAGAGGCAGGACGGGGTCCGGGGGGTTAGCCCGTCCGGTCGCCGAGAAACGTGGGCCGTCACAGCTGACCCTCAGGTCGACGGCTTCACCAGGGAGCAGTCACGCCACGATCTTCAGGATGATGGTCTCGCGGGCGGCCGCCGCGGCCTGGAACAGTCCGGTGAGCTCGCGGATGTCGCTGACGACCTGCTCGGCCCAATCGTCGTCGAACGGGCGATGGTAGCCGAGCTTTCCTGCATAGTCGGCGAGATCGGTGCGATGCCGGGCGGCCCACGTATCGACGGGAACGGCGGTCAGGAACTCGGCCACCAGACCGACCGTATCCGTGTTGAGCGTGCCGACCATCCAGTAGTCATCCCAGTTCGCTGGCGAGCCGCTGAACGCTCTGGCTGCGGCCTCCCAGTCGGTGCCGGTGGCACCCATGCCGAGAAGAGCATCGATGAGCGCTCCGGTGTCTTCGGCGCCGACCAGAAGCCGGGCCTCTTGCTGCCTGGCGAAGTTGCCGTCGAACCAGTCGGGCACGAGGTCGGCCAGGTCCTTCGGCGTAGCGCCGCCGATCGTTTCGCCTAGCACGCGTTTCCAGAAGTAGTCGACGCCCATCAGCTCACCTCCGCGACGATCGTCAGCGGATCGTCGCAGACGGGGGCGACAGCTTCCGCCGCGGCTATCAGCATTGGCGAGGGCTGGATCGCGGCAGTCGGTCATCGCTGCTTCGGATCTCGGCTGCGTATGCGGCGGTGACCTGCGTAGAGTGTCGCGGCATCAGCGTGTAGCTCAGTGAGGAGAGCACCGGGCTTGCATCCCGGAGGGCGCGGGGGCGGGGCCCGCCACGCTGGCGTGAGCGACAACGACATCCGCATCGGCGCAGGCTTCCCCTTGGGCCAGCTGGCGCGTGCCCTGACGAGCGCCGGGACGCATGAGGACGCGGCCACCCGTCAGCGGGCGGAGCTGCGGGTACGCCGCTGGCAGCAGGTCGTGGACGGGGTGGCCGGGGGAGGGCTGGACATCGGTTCGCGTACCCCGGTGAGGGGTCTGCCGGTGTGGGTGACGCCGGAGGTGGTCCACGGCGGGTTCGCGACTGGGGAGCCGGCGGCGGGCGGTCCGCTGCGCCCGGACGAGACCGACCGGGCGCAGCGGCTGGGCCTGCCGGCCGACCGCCGGGCGCTGTTTTGGTCCTGGTTGACCGACGCGGGATTGGTGGAGCTGGGCGAGCTGCTCGACAGCGGCCGCTACCGGGTGGAGTACGCGGAGGAGACGGCGCTGCCGGTGGTGGCGTGGCTGCTGCGAGCTGGCGAGCGCGACGCCGCCCTGGGTGTGCTGGAGGAGATCGCACCGTTCGCCGACCGGCTGCGGTTCACCCCGGCTCCGAGCGATCAGCGCGCCGGCGACCCGGACGTCGTGTATCGGCAGACGGCGGGCGATGTGCGCCAGATCCTGGAGCAGCGGCAGCCGGATGCGCAGATCGAGACGATGCGCGAGGCGCTGACGGTGTGGAATCCGTTCGCCGACGAGTTGCTGACGTTGTGGTGCGAGACCCGCAACGGCGGCCGGATCGGCGCGGTGACGCCGGACGGCTGGCTGCCGCGAGCCGTACAGCTGCTGGCCCGCTACCAGCAGCTCACCGCCGAGCACACCCTCTGCAGCAAGCATCGCAACCAGAAGGGCAGCATCGGCGTACTGCGAACCGGGCTGGAGCGACGCGTGGCCGGAGCAGAGCTGACGCCGCGCGAGCGTGGCCTGGTCCAAAGCGTGGTCGCTGGGATGCTGCGCAAGCGCGGACAGCCGGGCGGCCTCGAGCACACCGCCATACGCCGGCAGCAGGCCCGCCAGGCGGCGCGACCCCGCCACCATCAGCTCGCGCAGCTGGTCGCGGCCCGGTTGGCCGGCCTGCCGCAGGACATCGGTATCAGCGACGTCGACCACGTGCTGCGCCCAGTCGACGCTGACGAAGCTCACCCGGCGGGTGTGGTGGCGGGCTGGCCGACGCCCCGCCCCGTCGCCCGCGTCGTCACCCGCGCCGCCGCCGGAACCCCTGAGCAGCTGATCGACCGCGGCGTCATCGCCTCGGCGGAGGAGCTGGCGCGGCTTACCCCGCGGCTGGCGGCGGCGACCGCGGCTTCGGCGTACCCGGACCTGGCGCTGCGCATCTTGATGGACGCCACGTACCGTGCGTTCCGCAATCGCCGCTCGCTGTTGCTGCTGAACCTGGAGCACCAGGTACGCCTGGTCGAGCTGCCCTGGGTCCAGGCGGTCGCGTCCGCGCGGATCGATACCAGCGACACTCGCGACCAGGCGCGTCGCACTCTGGTCCGGCTGGCAACCGCCGCGGTCCGCGGGTTCCCGGCCACGGTGCTGCCCAACCCGCTCGTCGGCGAACTGTCGACGCTGTCGAAGCAGGCGAGCCTGCAGCTGCCGTGGGTCGAGGAACTCGCGGCCGACATCTTCATGGGCACGTTCTCGGCGAAGTTCCTCCAGGCGGCCACACTCGCTGGCCGGCCGCTCGCGGACAGCCTGTACGCGCGGTACTACGACATCGACTACCCGGCCATCGCCGCGATCGACGACACCAGCAGGCGGATGCTTCGGCGTACCCGGACCTCGGACGCCTTCGATCAGCTGTGCCGCGACCGGGCCGGCGCCCGCGGCAAGCGGTCGTGGTTCAACGTCGCGGCCAACGGGATCATCGTCGAACAGGCGCAGATCCTGACCACGCACAACCTGGCCACGATCGCCGAGCTCGGCATCGACCTGCCCTCGACGGACCTCGCGAAGCAGTGCATGGACACCGTGCTGCGGCTGACGGCGCGCATCCACCACAACCCCCGGCCGCTGGGCACCGTCAAGAACACCGCGTACGCGTGGCGGCAAATGCTGTTCTTCCTGTCGCTGTCCACCTGGGAGGAGCAGACGGCCTTCCCGGAATACGCCGAGCAGCGGCTGGCCACCCAGCCAGACCACGTGCGGGCCCGGATAGCGCCGGCCGTGACCGGACTCGCGCACGTGATCAGCGGTGGAAAGTTCGACGCGGACGGCAGGGCCGGCACCGGCCGACGGCTGCTCGGCTGGACCACGACGGGGCACTGGATGCTCGACCCGGGACCGCGGGACTGAGGTTCAGCGAGGCAGGCGCTCGGTGTGGTGGGCTACGTGCTCCTGCTGGCGGGTGCCGACATGGACGCCCGCGACGGGCGAGGGCGGCGGCCGGCGTTGATGTACGCGGTCGAACGCGACGAGCAGCGGGTGTCGCGGCGCTTCTGCTGGGCGTTGCGACCATCGGCCCAATCCGACGAGACGGCCGCCAAGCATGAGCAGCACCGGTCCGAGGTGCTGGCGGAACTCGCCGACCGGTTCGACCCGACCGCCGGCCGTGACCTGAGGTTCACCCGGGAGCTCACCGAGTCGGGCGCGAGGCTGGTGTTGGTGTGTAGGGCGTGTCCTGTCGATCATGAAACATCTGCTGGCCGTTCTGGCTCGAATCTCGCCTTGGTTGTGGCCGACATGGCGGACAAGATCGGTGCGGACGGCTTCCGCGAACGGTCGTCGGGTACACCAGAGGTCGTCAGGCCGCTGCGCGAGCACGTCAACGTGACGCCCGAGGGCTGGGTCGGGGACCTCGGGCCGATGCCGGCAGGGATCGCTGCATCGTGCAGTGCCTGATCTCCACCCTGCCTCAGTTCCTCGGCCAGAAGTCCGGGACGACCAGCGTTAACACGCGAACGAACCGGAGTGGGCGCGGTGGATGGAACCCATCACGGCAGGTCGGCCAGGTTCAGCCGGTACCACGCACTGTCGATGAAGACATGCAAGTCCGCGCCGCGGCCGACGATGCGGGCGCGGTCTGCCAGTGGTCGGTCGCCGGGCAGCGTGAGTCGGTACGGCTTGAAGTGGCCTTGGTCGAGGTCACCGACGAGCATCCGGCCGTGGTGTTCCCGGTATCCGCCGACGAGCGCGCACCGGGTGCCGTCGGTGATCAGGGCGTTGGCGGCGGAGCCGCTGCCGGGCCATGACCGGACGGTGTCTTCGATGTGTACGACCGGGAAGCCAGAGTAGTACGAACTCCAGGCGGTTTCACCGGCGACGTTGAGCGCGTAGCAGTCGTCGATCGGGTCGAGGTCGTCGGTGGGGAAGTACCACTCGGGGTGCAGGTTCTCGGTGAACCGGACGATGCCGGTCGCGCCGACCGGTGCGGGCCCCGGTCCACCCCAACCGAAGTTGCCGTACACACCTTCGTCGAAGTAGCCGGCCCAGATCTTTCCGGACGCGGTGGCGAGCACGTGTTCGATGCCGTCGCCGAGGGTGCTGCGGCGAGTGACCGTACCGTCGGCGTCGACGATGATCGCGTTGCGGTCGGCGCCTTCGGGTCGCCACCGGCAGCGGGACCCAACCACCAGGATCCGACCCTCCGGCAGCGGCTGGACATGACAGTGCGCGAGCGTCAGGTCGGCGATACGGACCGCCGAGGTGACCTGGGGCGCATACGTCGCCACGTGAACCGGCACACCGGCATCTGTGGTCGGCTCGGGGAACGATGCCCAGCCTGGCCGAGTCGTGCGCGCCTGCAACGCCCTGCGGCCGGAGGCGGTGGACCACATGGCGATCGCCTCGTTGTGCGGCCCCACCGACACCGTCACCAGCGCGTCGCCGCGGTCGACGGGCGTCAGCTGCCCGTGGGAGCGCAACCGCACGCTGCGCCGGGCGGACTTGGACTTGGCCACCGTGTCTACCTCCGCCGCCAGAACGTCGCACGCCACCAGTACAAGGCGGTACGGTCCGCTGGCCATCCAGTCTCCTGAACGCCGGTGGGCTCGAACTGATCCACCCCGGGCCCGATGGGCCGCCAGCCCGGCTCGACCGGCTCGTCGGGCAGCGGCTGGCGAACATGCCGCACGAGGCGTTCCTCGGACGCCCCGATCCGGGCGAACGTGGCCTGGGCTTCGATCAGCGACGGCTTGTTCGCACCGCCTGACCAGTCCGGCCAGCGCAGCTGGATCTGATCGTCTTCCCAGAAGCAAACCGGGCAGATTTCATACGAGCCCGGTCCCTCAGCGAAGGTCAGGTGCCCGCAGCACGGACACGGGAAGACGCCACTCACGACGTCGATCATGACGGGACGGACGACCCCGCGCAGCCCCGTTCCTGCCGCAAGCAGCGGCCAACGGGCCCGCACCCCCCAGTGGGCTACCTGGGCCGGCCCCGGTAGGCGCGGGCGGCGCGGTGGTGGTAGAGCGGTTGGGGATGCGTCATGGCATTTTCCTAGGACGGTCTAGGAGGTGTGGTGTGGGTGAGCGGCGTCGACCCGCACCGGGTCGGGGTAGCGGGTAACCGCCGATATGCGGATGCTGGCGCGGCTCACACGGTTCGGTCGAGGAGGTCCCGTCCCGCGGCTGGGATGGTCAGCGGGGTAGGTCGTCGGGCACGGGCAGGTCGAGCGCCGCGAGGAACCGTGCTGTCTTGACCTCTACGAAGATCTCGGCGTCGTCCAGGTCGTCGTCATCGTCCTCGTCGTCGAGATCGATCTCTGCTGGGTCGAGGTCCTCGGCGAGGTAGGCGGCCAGTTCGGCTTCTTTCGCCCTGCGCTCGGTGTCGCTCGCCCCGCCGTGCTGCTGTGCCCACCAGCCGCCCAGGCCGGCAGCCTCACGGGCCACGTCGATTGGGGCCGAGGCGTCCGGATTCTCGAAGTACGTGCGGGGGGTGTCGCCGAGATAAGCGACGCCGCTGCCGGGACCCGGCGGACGGTAGGTGAGCGTTGCGATGTCGCTGTCATGGATGTCGACGAGCAGCCACGGTTCCGGGATGGTCGGCTGTTCGGCAGGCTGGTGTGCCGTCCACCGGTGTCCGTCGAAGAGGTAGGTGCCGAAGAACCCCACGATTGATCTCCCGATCCCAGGGCGGTGACCGTTCACGGTTGAGCGGGCAGATCATCGCATGACGCTGCGGGCAGGGCGGTGCGGCCCGCAGCAGCCGGCTGGTGAGGCTCAGGGGCTACGGGGTGGCGTCGGAGGGCTGTGAGACGCGGCGTACCGCTCGCAGGTGGTTCGGCTACCTGAGGGGACGGCTGGATGCCCCGGGCAGCCGTGCAGGATTCGCTTGCCCTGGTGGGCTCGAACTCCGGGTGGAGCCTGCGGATATCTGATCGTGGTCATGCTGGTGGTCGTGTAGAACGGCGTCGTGGATGTTGAGGAGATCCAGGGTGGTACCAGCGGTGTCCGCGCTCACCGTGCAGATCTGATCCTTGGCGCCCGCTGGCACGGCCTGCTCCTCGATGTCACGTCTGCGCCCCCACGTGCGGGACTTGCGGTGGAGGCCACTGGGGGTAGGCGTCTTCAGATCCGGCAGGGATCGACGGTCGTGTTCCTTGCCCGCCAGCACGCTGCTTACCACTATGTCGATTACCTGCGGTTGAACGGCTACAGGTCGGTCATGCCACCTATCCGATCGGTGGAGACCCGCCAGCTCGGCGAGGCCCCGGCTGCCGACCGGGACATGCGATGGGCGTACCGGTTCGCGGACCTGCTCACCACCAGCAGCGTCGGGCCGCTGTATCCGAGCCGGTGGTTGTTGCAGGCGAGCGCACCGTACCTGCGGTATGTGGCGGCGTGCGGGTCGGTTCTCAAGCCCGCCCCCATCGCCGACCGGTGGTCCGAGCTGCTGGTCGACGATGGTGCCGGTGAGCTTGACTGGTACGGCCACGGCGGCAGCGGTCTCGTGCTCCCCATGCGACCGATGTCCCGGCACGACGATGCGCGGGTGAAGGCGTACCGCAAGCAGGTCCGCGACGGCACGATGCCGCCGATCCTGTTGTGGTGGGTGAGCAGCCTCGACTGCTATCTGCTCCTCGACGGGCATGACCGGCTTGCCGCGTGCCTGGCCGAGGTGGTCGAACCACCACTGATGACGCTGACGGCGGTCGTCGACGCCGACGAAGTGGACCGGCGGAACGCATGGTCGGTGCGCCGTCATGTCGAGACCGTCATTCACATCGAACGCGAAATCGCGAAGGGCACGCCGGGAGCCGCGGGCGCTCTGGTCACCGAGCAACGGCGGCTCGCCGACGATCTCGTGACGCCGAATTTCGGCGCGAAACCTACCCGGGCCTGGATGCTCGCCGGCGGCGTACCCGCATGGAACCGCGTGGCCGCCCTAGCGAATCCCGCATGGGCGGAAAATCATCGCTGACCGCTATGGTCGGTTTCTCGGCTGGGTCATTTCACTCACGCACGACCAGCGCTATGCGGTTGGCCTTCACGCCGAAGGAGAGGGACACGGTCACCGGCATCGGCTCGGCGGGCCCAACGCCTTGGCGGGCTCGTTCTCGTCGAGCCGCGTGCTCGCGTCGGCAAGGCCGGTGCATAAAGTCGGTAACGAGCCGCTCTTCCACGGCGTCGTGCAGGGTCGGGGAAACTGCTTGTCGGTAGCCGCTCTGCCTGCCTAGCCTGCTGGCTGTGCACGCCCTTCATTTTCGGATTCACCGGGTGTGCCGGTGAGCGGTCGTCTTCGTGAGATCGCTCGGCAGACGGTGGCGATCGCCGAGTCCGGTCGCTATCGCAATGGCACCGGTGATGAGGTCGTCATCGGTGAGGCGGTACGTGCCGCGGTCGCCGGCACCCGTCATTACCTGCCGGACGAGGTGCTCGCGGTGGGAAACGCGGAGCCCGGCGCCGGCAAGGTGGAGGTGACGTACGAGTCGACGTTGCAGGCGGCCTACCGGCTTAGGCCTGGTGCGGCATGTCTGGTGTTCGCGTCGGCGAAGAACCCGGGTGGCGGGTTCCTGGGCGGGGCGAAGGCGCAGGAGGAGAGCATCGCTCGCTCGTCGGCGCTGTACCCATGTCTACTTGCCGTGCCGGAGTTCTATGCATTCCACCGCGGGCAGCGGGATCTGCGTTACAGCGACAGGGTCATCTACTCCCCGGGCGTGCCGGTGTTCCGGGATGACAAGGGCAACCTGCTCCACCAGGCGTACATGACGTCGTTTCTGACCGCTGCCGCGCCGAATCTGGGCGCGATCGTGCGCAACCAGCCCGAGCACGCTGCGGATGTGCCGGCGGTGCTGGTCCGGCGTGCCCGGCGGGTGCTGGAGGTCGCCGCTGCGAACGGGCATCGAACGATGGTGTTGGGCGCGTGGGGGTGCGGGGTGTTCCGCAACGATCCCGCGACGGTTGCCGGCGCGTTCGCCGATGCGCTGCGGGTGGTCGACCGATTCGACCACGTGGTGTTCGCCATCCGCGACGGCCTGCCGGGCACACCCGTGTATCGCACGTTCGTGGAACGCTTTCCAGGAACTGCCGTGGATTCGGCGGGTGGTCACGATCGGGGGTGAGCGTCGCAGGATCCGTCGGATCCCGCAGGAGAAGAAGCAGCTCAGCTACGAGCACGACCGGCGGAACAACTACGGCGAGAACGACAAGAGTTCCCGCACGAGCATTCGCCGTAACAAGCGCTACCCGAACCGGTCGAACCGCCACCACGAGCGGCAGGTACTCGACGGAGCGGCTGGTCCGGTGGACGAGCGTGTCGCGGATGTGGTCGAGCAGACGCTGTACGTCAAGCGCCGGCGACGGTGGCGCAAGTGGCCGGACATACCGTTGGGTGTCCACGTCGAGGCGGCTCTGGAACGTCGGCAGCAGCTGGAAGGCGGCCGCAGCGAGCAGGTGGAGGCGAGGCTGCAACGCCTGCGGGGGCGGGGTGGGCGTTGTCCCGAGCAGGGCAAGCGTGGCTTACATGGCTGACGCCGCCAGTGCCCCACGGATCAGGTTCCGGTTCGAGCTGCGCCCGCTGGCCCTAGGTGCATCCATGGGGCCGGGATCGGCGCACTCTGCACTGGTTCGGCCTGACCGATGGCTGGTATTGGATCGAACTGAACGGTCACGAGCTGCTGCGCTATTCCGACCAGACGGTGCGCCGCCGGCAGGCCGACGGCTATGTGGGCCTGCCCTACGTCGACTACTACGTCGTTCGGCTGTGGGAGGACCTGTTGCAGTTGCTGCCCGCGGTACTGGAGCCGGTGCCTGCCGATCTGGTGCCGTTCATCGAAGCGGACTCCACCGGCTGGCCGGAGCGGGGTGAGCATGAGGAGGACTTCACCGCCGAGGTCTGGTACGGCGACCGCGTTCTCGATTTGGGCTATCTGCGCAACGGCCCGGTGATTCGATGGTGGCGCACCATCATCAACGGTGTCGACGCGGTGACGGTCGACTGGTGGAATCGACGCTGCGAACAGGACCTTGATGTCACGTTCGCCGACCCGGTGAGGGGCCGTCTGGTCCTCACCACCGAGGAGTTCATCGACGCCGTGCGGGATCTTGACCGGGACTTGATGGCGGCGATGCACGAGCGGATCACAACGCTGGAAGAGCGGCGCGTCGTACTGCCTGATGTCGAGGTGGACCTGACCGCGCTGCGTGCCGAGCACCATGACCGCGCCTGGTTGCAGCACGCCCTGGACCGGCGTGTGGAAACCGATTGGACAGCAGTCAGAGCCGGGGCAGCCTTGCTGAGACGCGCCTCATAACCATCAACGACGCCAGCGACGCGGAAGCGAGGGGTTGAGGCCAGGGCACAGGTGGGCAGGTGACACGCCGATGAGGTACACGCTCCAGGCCTCGGACTACCCGCCCGAGCGAGCAGGCATCCGCGGTCGACGGTTCGGTCTTGCTGCTTGACCGATACGACGATGCACCCATAGCGTCATCGCATGCTCACCTGTTTCCAGCAGGTGTGCTCGGAACATGTGGCCGAATCCCCCCTCGGACACCAGTTCTGGTGGAGTTCCACCGAAGATGAACCGGACGCGGCTCCGCTCCGATGCGCCGGCGTACCTACGCTCGCCCATGATCGTGAGCGTCGGCTAGCCGTACGTGGGCCCCGGCGCGCAGCGGGGTGTTGCCGGTTGGACCGGCCATGACACCAACTCGCCGCCGCGACCGTGCACAGCTCATCGGCGCGCTCATTCCGGCCCCGCTTTCCGACAGACCCCGACCCCGCCCGGCGCCGATGCCGGTGCTGCCCGCACCACGCCCGCCAGGAGACGCCTCACCGGCCGAGGTCCTGATCAGTCTGGCCCGTCCGGACCGTTCCGGCCGGGTGACCGAACGCGGCCTGCTGCGCGCGCTGCACTGGGGCCCGGGCCACCGCATCGCCATCAACGCCCAGGACCAGATGCTGGTGATCGCATCAGTGCGGGCAGGGGAGCACGTGGTGGGCAGCCGAGGAGAGCTGCCACTACCGGCCAGCGCGCGGCAGATGTGCGCGATCGTGCCTGGGCAGCCGCTGCTGCTCGCCGCCCTGGTCGCTCACGACCTGCTGGTGATCCACCCGGCCAGTACCGTCGCGCGGCTGCTGGCCGACCTGCACGCCCAGGTGATCGGAGGCCCTCGTGCCGGCTGATCCCGCCCGTGTCGCCGCCGCCCGGCAGGTGCTGGCCCATCTGGGCGTCACCCTCGCAGATCTCCAGTCCCATTCCGGTCCGAGCCTGCCGACGCTGGCCGAGTACCTGCCGAGGGTCGTTGCGGCGGCCGGGTGCCCGCCGCACGTATGGCACCTACTGGACCCGCATGGCCGCTGCCTGGGGTGAGCGTCCCTTGGACGCGGTGGTCGCCAGCGACATCGAGGCCATGCAGCGGCAGATCGCCGCGACCGCCCGGTCGCGGCGTAACAGCCGCGGCGGCCGGCGCGCTGGCGAGCACGTCATCGCTGCCGCTCGCGCCATCTACAACCGGGCCATCGCCGACGGGTTCCTCCCCGCCGCCGCCAGCCCGGCGCACCGAGTGGTGAAACCCCGCCGGCTGCCCAGCACCCGCCGCGCCCTCACCCCACCCGAACTGGAGCAGATCAACCTTGCCGCCCGCAGCAGCGGCAACGACGTCATCCTCGACGCCCTGCTGCTCCGTCTACACACCGAAACCGCATGCCGCCGCGGCGGCGCCCTCGCGCTGCGCCTCGACGACCTGGACACCATCCGCGGGCTCGTGCGGCTCACCGAGAAAGGCGCCACCCTGCGCTGGCAGCCGATCACCCTCGACCTCGCCGCCCACCTCGACGAACACGCCCGCACCCGGGGCGCGGTGCTGCCGACCGATCGACTGTTGCGCTACTGCAACGGGCAGGCGATTACGAGCCGCCGCTACGACCACCTCTGGGCCCGCCTCGGGAAACGCCTGCCCTGGGTCGCCACGCAGGGCGTCAGCACCCACTGGCTTCGCCACACCACGCTCACCTGGGTCGAGCGGCACTTCGGTTACGGCATCGCCCGCGCCTACGCCGGACACACCGACGCCACTGGACCGGCCACCACCACGTATATCAAGGCTGACCTGCAAGCCGTCGCTACGGCGCTGACTGCCATGACCGGCCAACCACACCCGCTCGCCACCACCGAAGACCGCGCTGGTCCGTGACGCCTGCTGGACCGCCCAGCCAGTACCGCCACCGAATATTCAGGGCTGCTCGATCGACTGGTTCGGCATACGAGGATGTCAGAACCCTCCGTTACCGTCGGGGCCAAGTGCAGTCATTCCGTACTGGGGAGGACGATGACCGATCAGGAGACCGGCGAGCCGGTGGCCTCGGACCATCGGGTCGCGCGCGACACGTCGACTCAGCGCGCCCTATTTTCGTACCTGACTGCCGAGGTGGCAGACGACTACATCGCCATCATGCGGGTCATCACCGGAACCCTGCTCGCCGACCTCTCCGCCGTCGAGATCGCTTCGCAGCTGGCGGAGCAGGGCACCGTCCTCGAGCCCGACACGGTGGAGGGTCGGTGCCGGCAGCTGGTGGAATGGGGCAACCTGGTCCGCTCGGTTCGCGAGACCCGCGTGCCCACCGTCGCTGCCTATCACCGGTCTCGGTCGCGATACCAGGTCTCGAAGCTGGGTGGGCGCCTTCACCGCGAGGCCGAGGAGATCTTGCGAGCTGTCGACGGCGCGCGTGAGGTGGCGCGTGAACTGCTCGCGCGCATTGTCGACAGCCTGCAACAGATCTTGGACCAGGTGGCGAACACCCGTCGAACGGTCGACAGCGAGGCCCTCGCCGGCGCGGTGACCAGCGTCTTCACCGACCATCGAGTCTTTACCGAGTCGGTCACCGACTTCTACGCCTACCTGGCGGGCGTGCTCACCCGCTACGACCTTGCCGATCAAGAATATGCCCAGTTCAAAAGCCTGCTGCTCGACTACGTCGATCTCATCGGCGCCGACGTCAACCGTAACGCCCCGCTCATCCGGCAGCGGCTCCTGTGGGTGGTCGAGCTGATCGACAGCGTGCTGGACAACCTGCCGGTGCTGGTCATCGAAGGCATGGGCACGGACGTTGAGCGCCTGCCCGGGCGTACGCGCGACGAGTGGGAGCAGCTTGCGTCCTGGTACGGCGCTGGCGACGCGCGCTCCGGGCCTGACCAGCTGCGCGCCGCCGCGCGGCAAGCCCTGGGACAACTCATCACCAACGCCCGCCGGATGTTGACCGCCTCCGGCACCGGCCTGTCCCGGCGCGCCGATTTGCTCAAGCTCGCCGGCTGGTTCCACACCGCGGACAGTAAGACCGCGCACCGCCTGTACGACGCCGCGTTCGGCGCCTACCCGGCGCGCCATCTACTGATTGGGCCGGAGGAATCGGATGTGGCCGCCGGGCCGACCGTGTCGTGGTGGGACGCCGTGCCGGTGGACGTACCGGTGTCGCTGCGCGAGCGAGGTGACCGGTCGGCCCGGGGCCGCAGCTCCCGAGTCCCGGATCCGGGAGCCGACGCCCAGCACCTGCTGGAACAGGCGCGGCGACGCAACGAAGCCCGGCGGGCTGCCGCGGCCGAGCTCATCGCCGTGGGCGCCCTGCATCGCAGCCGGCTGAGCCGTGCCGCCCGGGACCTGCTGCTCGACAAGCTGTCGCGCTTGATCGCCGCCGTGGTCGCGGGCGGCATGGCAGCCGAGGACAGCGATGCCGATCTCGACCTACTGCTTCGGATGACGCCTGCCCGTGGGCAGGTCACCGTGGTGACGGGCGACGACGGCACCGTCACCATCCATGACGTCACTCTGGTCGCTCAACGCCTGCACGCGGCTGGCCGCGGCCTGGCGGTCCCGGCATGAGCGGCGCCACCGGCACGGCGTCGCAGTCGGCCCGGGAACGGCAGGATGCGGCCAGGGCTTTGCTGGCTCGCCCTTTGCTGACCGCCGCTCACGCCGAGGAGCTTTCCCTCGTACGCCTGCATGCCCCGGCTCTGCGCAGCGTGTTCAAGACCACCCTGGGCTACCACCTCGTTGTCGAGTCGACGTTTGCGCGTCTCACCAAGGGGCCCATCAGCGCGGACGGACCCGCACGCCCCGCGCGCCGCGCCGACGGCAGCGCCTTCACCCCCGTTACGTACACCCATTTGGCGTTGTTGTGCGCCGCCTTGCTGGCACCGGGCACAGGGGAGCAGATCCTCATCTCGGCCCTTATCGAGCAGGTGCGGTCCGACGCGGCCACCATCGGCGTCCGGATCGGGGACACGCTGCCGGAACGCCGGGCGTTGGTGACCGCGATCGGTCATCTGATCGGCTGGGGCGTGCTGTCGGAAACCGACGGGACGGCCGGTGGCTGGGGCGAACGCCGCGACGAGGCCCTGCTGACGCTGCACCGGGCGGCACTGCCACACCTTCTCGCGCGGCCGCTGTCGGGCATGGAGCATGCCGACGACCTGCTGGCCGAGGACCCGCAGACCGCCGACCAGCCGCGCCGGTCCCTGCGACGCAAGCTGGTCGAGAACCCTCTCGTACGCCGTGAGGACCTCACCGACGCTGAACGAGATGTGTTGTCGCGCGAACGCACCGAACTGACCCGGGTGCTGGCGGACAACTTCGGCCTCACGCTCGAGGTCCGGGCCGAGGGCGCCCTTGCCTACGACACGGCCGGCAGCCTGACCGACGTCACTTTCCCCGGCAGCGGCCGGGTCAAGCAGGCCGCGTTGCTGCTCCTCGGGGAGCTCATCGACGCCCGTACGCCGACGGCCGGCGCGAGCGTGACCCTCGACGACGGGCGGGCGGTTCCGGGGTTGGCGGTGAAGTGGTCTGAGATCGAAGCGACCCTTGCGTCGCTGACGAACCGACACGCCAAAGCCTGGGGCGAGACGATCGGACTGCGCGATGAAGCCATCGCGGTCCTCACCGACATGGGGCTTGCCCGGCCGACTCCCGAGGGAATCGTCGTCCATCCCGCTGCTGCCCGTTACCGGCCGCGCCCTCAATCCGCACCGCCGACCCGCGCTGCGCGCCGCCTCGCCGACCAGCTCGAACTGGAGATGCCGTGACCGACCTGTTCGACCGGACCCCTCTGCGGCAGTATCCGTACCGATGGCGGTTGTCGCGTGCCGGCTTCGTCAACGTGTGGCATTACTACGAGAACACCTTCGACATCTCCGGCGGCCGGTTGATCCTGCGTGGCTCGAACGGATCCGGCAAGTCCCGTGCCTTGGAAATGCTGCTGCCGTTCCTGCTGGACGCGGATCGGCGCAACATGGGTACGGGCTCGTCGGTCAAGATGGAGGACCTGATGAGTGCGGGCGCCGGCGAGCAGACCAACCGCCTCGGCTACATGTGGTTGGAGCTGCGCTGCGATGAAGAATCCGCGGAGTCCGGCGATCCGGTCACGCGGTTCCTCACCCTGGGGGCGCTGGTCCGTTTCGCAGTCAGCACCAAGGAAGCGAAGGTCTGGTACTTCACCACGCCGCTGCGCGTCGGGGCGGGGCTGCGCTTGCTGGGCGCCGATCGTCAGCCGCTGTCGCGACGGGACCTTGCCGACCTCGTCACCGAGGAACGCATCACCGACGTCGCCGAGAAACACCGCGAACGGGTACGCGCCGAAGTGTTCGGGCTTACCGGGCAGCTCGGCCGTGAGCGGTTCGATGGCCTGACCAAGTTGCTGCACACCTTGCGTTCCCCGGATGTCGGCAACCGCATCGAGGAGGGGCGCCTGCCGGCGATCTTGGCCGACGCGTTGCCGCCGCTGTCCGAGGAGGCCTTGACCGACGCGGGTCAGCAGCTCGACGGGCTCACCAGCACCCGGGAGGACCAGCAACGGCTAGAGGCCGCCCGCGATCAGGTGCGGACGTTCCTCGACGCGTACCGAAAATACGTCACCGGAGTGCTCGCCACCTCCCTGCGGGACCTGCGCTTCGACGCCGAGGAAGCGCGGCGGGCCGCGGACGACGCGCGTGAGCGCGCGAACCGCGCCGCTCAGCTCGAGGAGCAGCTCGCCGCTGACACGCTGCGCCTGGAGGAACGAAACCAGCAGGCCGAAGGCCTCGAAGCACGCCTGGACGGGTTGCGCGACTCCGACGACTACCGCAGCGGACAAGAACTGGGGCAACTCGGCGCGGTGGTGAACGCCCGCGCCGGCGAAGCCGACACAGCGCTGAAGGCCGCAGACGGAGCGCGCCGCGAGGAGGAGCGGCGCGTTGCCGACACGGCCATCCTGGCCGGCGATGTCGAGCGGGCCGCCGGCCGGATCTCCGCCACGCTCCGGGACACCCGAAAACGGTTGGCCACGGCCGGCATCACCGATCACGAGCTGCCCACCGAGGTGCGTGCCGACCGGCGGCCGGGACCAGCCGCCCCTCGTACGGTACGGACCTCGCGCCTTGCCGAGCCGGACATCCTCGACACGCCGGTTCCCGACGTTCTCGCACTGGAACCGGCGAACTTGGATTTTTTGACGGACGCCGCACAGCGGACTGGACAGCTCGCGCGCACTCGTGCCGCGCAGGCGGGCAACCGTGCGATCGAAGCACGCTCCCTGAAGGAGCAGCGGCGAGAGGCGGACCAGGCTGCCGACAAGGCATCCGAAGTTGAGGAGCGGGCCACGGAGGCCACCTCCGACGCCGAGCAGGCCGCCGAGGATCGTGACGATGCGGCTCTCGCCCTCGTCGACCGGTGGCGGAATTGGATCGAGAGCCACACCACAGCGGAACTCCTCGGGCCCGTCAACTGGGCATCGGTTCCGGCCCTTCGCCGAATCATCACCGATCGGACGGCGCTCTGCGGTGAGGGAACGGACGTGGCCGACCTGCAAGAGCTGGACGGCGCGGCTGACGACGCCGTCACCGACGCCACCGCGCACGTGGACCGAGCACTGGAGCGCCTCCGCGACGCCGACCATCTGGCACAGCAGCAGGCCGAGGCACTTACGGTCGAGCAGGCCAGGCTCCTGGCCGAGCACGACCCGGAACCCGAGGCACCCGGCTGGGTTACCGGCACCGACGGCGTGCCGTTGTGGCGATGCCTGGACTTCGCCGAGGCAGCCGATGCGGACCTGCGCGCCGGTCTCGAGGCAGGCCTCCTGGCCTCGGGGCTGCTTACCGCGACCGTGGACAGCACCGGCCGGCTCGTCGCCACCACCGGCCACCTGCTCTTGACACCGGTACGGGAGCGGGTGCCCGTACCGCTGTCCACCGTGCTCGTCGTCGACCCGGCCAGCCCACTGCCCGCCGCGGCGGTTCAAGCTGTCCTGGACCGGATCGGGCTGGACGACCCCACCGTCACCACTTGGATCGGCGGCGACGGCAGCTGGGGAAACGGTGCCCTTCGCGGCCGGCACACCGTACCCGCGGCGCGGCACATCGGGGCCGCGGCACGGGCAGCAGCGCGCGCAGCACGGCTGTTCGACATCGAGCGCGACCTGAAACGGCTCGCCGACGAAGCCGAGCTTCGGCAGGCCGAACGCATCGACCTGCAATCCCGCCGGACCGCTCTCCGTGATCACCACCGCACCGCCCCCCGGTCCGCGGCGCTGACGCAGGCGCGTACCCTGGCCCGGGAGAGGGCTCGACAGGCCGCTCGGACCGCAGCTGACGCCGTACGGTTGCGAGCAACGGCCGACCAGCTCTCCCGAGCCTGGGCCGAGAAGGACCGCGAACACCGCCTCGCCTGTGCAGAGTTCGGCCTTCCGGACGACGAAGACTCGTTGCGCGCGGTGCAGGAGGCCGCACGGTCCGCCGCGGACAATTGCGCCACGGTCACCGAGGAAGCGAAAGACGTCGCGCAATTCATGCAGCGGTACGCGGACTCGGTCACGGCCGTCACCAAGTTGGCCGGCAGGCGGGTCGAAGCCGAGAAACACGCGGCCGCAGCTTGGCAGAGCTGGCAGAACGACGAGACGCGGTTGCGCGCTCTGACCGAGGCGGTCGGTACCGCCGCTGCCGAGGTGCAGCGCCAGGTCATGGACGCGGAAACCCAGCTCAGGAAGATCAGGAACGCCATTCGGGAAGGCACGGTCGCCCTGCAGAACCTCAGCCGCGACGCGGGAACCGCCGGATCGGAAGCCGAGACAGCAGCGACGCGAGCCGGCGAACGCCGTACCGGATTGGGACGGCGCGTGACCGCGGTGCTGGATCAACTCAACCAGCCCGGCATCGTCGACACGGCGTTCACTGCCGCCCCCGGTGACGTCTTCACCGACCTCGCGCCGGAAGCGGTCGCGGCTGAGTCCGCCGCCGTCGCTGCGGCGCTGCGCGCGGGCCGATCCGACGAGAACGCCCTGTTCCGCGCCCAGCAGGCCTTCGAACGCGAGATATCCGGCAGCTACGACGTTGCCGCGACCGTGGTGGCTGGCATCCGGCTGTTCGAGCTGATCGACGCCGACGGCCGCCGACCGCTGGCCCTCGCCGCGATGGAGATCGAGCGGCAGTGCGAGGTCGGTCGCGCCGCCCTCACCGAACGCGAGCACCAGGTCTTCCACCGGTTCGTCCTCGGCGAAGTAGGGGAGGAACTGCGTCGCCGACTCGGCCAGGCGACCACTCTCATCACCGCGATGAACGCCAGCCTCAAGTCCATCCGAACTAGCCACGGTATCGGCGTCCGCCTCACCTGGAAATTGGCTGAGGAGGCGGGCAGCGACATCGTGCGGATCAGAACCCTCGTCAGCACCGCCGCCGCTGTGCGTACCGCCGCGCAGGACACCGAACTCACGGATCTGCTGTCCAGCAGGGTCGCGGCCGAGGCGACCAGAGACCCGACCGCCGGGTACGCGGTCCACCTGCGCGCCGCCTTGGACTACCGCGCCTGGCACACCGTCGAGGTCATCATCACCGGTCCCGAAGAGGGCAGGGAACGACGGATCAGTCGGCGGGCGAAACTCTCCCAAGGCGAAACCCGTTTCGTGTCGTACGTGACCCTGTTCGCGGCGGTCGACGCCTACTTGTCCGGCCTCGAGAACACCGACACGGCGCTGCGGCTCATCCTGCTCGACGACGCGTTCGCCAAGGTGGACGAGCAAACCATCGCGGAGCTGCTAGGCCTGCTCGTCCGCCTCGACGTCGACTTCGCCATGACAGGGCACGCGCTCTGGGGCTGCGTTCCCCAAGTGCCCTCGCTCGACATTTACGAGATCTGCCGCGAAGAGGGAACTCCAGCCGCCACCGCGCACGTGCACTGGGACGGGCGCACCCGACACTTCCTACGCGCCGCATGAACGGCCCTGGTGCGCTCCCGCCTGAGCTGCGCGAGTACCTGGCAACGCCCCACTTGGCGCCGATGTGGCAGGCAGTCCGCGCCCGCTTGGAACGCAACCGCCTGCAGCCGACCGGTACCGTCTCCGTCAACCTCGACCAGATCGGTGCGGATCGACTCTCCGGGCTGCTCGGACGCACCGTCGCCGCGGGAGCCCGGCGTCGGATCAGTCTGGCCGACCTGGATGCGGCGCTGCGTGGCTCCGACGGTGGCCGCGGCTTGGTCTCTGTGATCGAGATCCTCGACGGTCGCCCAGTCCTCGACCGCGCTGGCGCCCGCGACAGCATCCAGGCGGAATGGGCTGAAGTGTGGCGGCGGCTGGATTCGTCCCTCGCCGAGGCCGGGCTGGCTGATGCGCCGTGGGTCGCGGACTGGATCGACAGTCTGCGTCGCTCGGGCATTCTCACCCGAGCCGGGACCGTTGCCGCCGACCGCGCCCTGTCCCACGCCGTGGCGGGACTCGGGATCCTGCTGAAGGGAGCCGAGGGACCGCAGTCCATCCGCGAACTCGGCGCTTTGGCCAGTGAGGTTACCGGCACCGCGCACGGCTTCGACGAGACCACGCTGGCCGCTGGCGTTCTGTTGCGAGCCGCGGCTCATGCTCTTGAGCGGCCGGCTCCGGAGACCGCGGCCGACCGCAGGGAGCTGTGGGAAGCGCTCCGGGTTGCTACCGACTCGCTGTCCGGAACAGTTCTTGCGTGGCAGATCCGTCCACCGGGTACGGACGGTTGGTCGCGTATGATGCGAGACCGGGCGGACCTGGGACTCGTGACTCACCTGACACTGCATGAACTCGATGTAGCGGGTTCCGCATCGCTGGCGCCGCGGGGACAGGCCATCTCCGTCTGTGAGAACCCGCAGGTATTGCAGGCTGCGGCCCGTACGCGTTCCGAGATGCCGCTACTGTGCTTGTCTGGCAATCCTGCGATCGTCGGAACCCGACTGATACGAACAATGGTCCACCAGGGCAATACCCTCCGGTACCACGGCGACTTCGACTGGCCCGGGGTTGCCATCGCCGCCCGCGTCATGGACCTCGGGGCTGAACCGTGGCAGATGTTCGCCGATGACTACCTGGCAGCCGTTGAAAGGCTCGATGACGATCATGTCCTCGCTCTTACGGGCAATCCGTCGCTGACCCCCTGGGATCCTCGGCTGGGGCCTGTCATGGCGGAGCGGGGCGTGGCAGTTCACGAAGAATTCGTCCTGCCCAACCTCCTGGCTGACCTCCGATGAAACGAAGAACGCCCTGAACACCAATCACCGCAGGGAGAGCGGCAGGTTCCTTCGGTTGCCGTCGGCGTCGGGGCCGCCCCTCGCTCAGGAGGTGATGCGACCGCCTACGGCAGCTTGTCGTCGTCATGAGCGGGGCCAGTCGTGCCCGCGATTCGCCCTATCGCAGGAGTGCTCGTTCGTCGACGTGGATGTCCGGCTGACCGGTTGGGGGTGTGCTCTCGGCGAGCGCTAGTACGGCAGCCGCCGTTCGGGATCATGGTTGAAGTTCGAGGTTGAGCCGTCGGGTGTAGTGGGCTCGTCGAGCTCGGGCTTGGTGGCGCCGCC
>NZ_JBIAIL010000037.1:0-70759 GCF_042871425.1 Micromonospora sp. NPDC005806
CAGCTCCGCCACCACGCCCCCAAACCCGGTCAGATGTCCGTCTCATCCAACCGGTTCCGGCCCCGCCGCCGCCAACCCGGTAAACGTTCCCGGTCCGAGCACTAGGGTGCCGCCATGGAGAAGAGGTAGCTGCCCGAGTGGCGCGGTCGGGGCATCGGTTGGCGGGCCCAGGCGCTGCTCTGCGACTACCTGTTCGCGCACACCCCCGCCCAGCGGATCCAGGCCGGCACCCATCCGGAGAACGTCGCCGAGCAACGGTCGCTGGAGAAGGCCGGCTTCCAACTGGAGGGCGTCGTCCGGGCCTGCGAGTTCCGGGCCGGCGCGTGGCGCGACGGTCACCTCTACAGCCGACTGCGCGACGACCCGAACCCGCTCTGAGCCGTCAGGGCAGCGGCCAGGCGTGGACCGGGCGGTTGCTGTGCATCAGGTCGACGTAGTGGCGGACCACCTCGCGCAGCGCCTCCGGCCGGTCCAGGTGGTCCGCGGACTCCAGCCGGTGCAGCGTCTCCACCTGCCAGGTCGCGCCGTTACGGCCGGTCAGGCAGCGCTGCTCGATGATGCCGAGCAGCCGGTCCCGCTCGCCCGGGTCCAGGCCCCACCGGTCCAGCCCGTGGTGGGCCAGCGGCAGCAGCCGGCGCAGCACCAGCTCGGTCACCGGCAGGTAGCCCAGCCCGGGCCAGAACACCTGGGCGTCGATGCCGTGCCGGGCGCAGACGGTGAAGTTCTCCTCGGCGGCGCTGAACGACATCTGCGACCACAACGGCCGGTCCGACTCGGCGAGGGCGCGGACCAGGCCGAAGTAGAACGCGCCGTTGGCGACGGTGTCGAGCACGGTCGGGCCGGCCGGCAGCACGCGGTTCTCCACCCGCAGGTGCGGGCGCCCCTTCAGGACGTCGTACACCGGACGGTTCCACCGGTAGACGGTGCCGTTGTGCAGCCGCAGCTCGGCGAGCTTGGGCACACCGCCGCTGGCCAGCGCCTCGGCCGGGTCCTCCGGTTCGCAGACCGGCAGCAGCGCCGGGAAGTAGCGCACGTTCTCCTCGAACAGGTCGAAGACGCTGGTGATCCAGCGTTCCCCGAACCAGACCCGCGGGCGTACGCCCTGAGCCTTGATCTCCTCCGAGCGGGTGTCGGTGGCCTGCTGGAACAGCGGGACGCGGGTCTCCCGCCACAGCTCGCGACCGAAGAAGAGCGGTGAGTTCGCGCCCAGGGCGACCTGCACGCCGGCGATCGCCTGGGCGGCGTTCCAGTAGTCGGCGAACTGGGCCGGGCTGACCTGGAGGTGGAACTGGGTGCTGGTGCAGGCGGCCTCGGGGGTGATGGTGTCGGCGGTGACGGCGAGCCGTTCCACCCCGTTGATCGCGATCCGCAGGTCCTCGCCCCGGGCGGCGAAGATCTGCTCGTTGAGCAGCGCGTAGCGGGGGTTGGCCGAGAGGGTGTCGGCGGTCAGGTGCTCGGGGCGCAGGGTCGGCAGGATGCCGATCATCACCATGTGCGCGCCCACCGTCCGCGCCTTCTGCTCGGCCGCGTTCAGGCTGTCCCGGACGTGCTCCTCGAACTGCGCGGTGCCGGTGCCGGCGAGCCGGCGCGGCGTCACGTTGATCTCCACGTTGAACTGGCCCAGCTCGGTCTGGAAGCTGGGGTCGGCCACCGCGTCGAGCACGTCCGCGTTGCGCATGGTCGGCTGCGCGTCGTCGTCGACCAGGTTGAGCTCGATCTCCAGCCCGGTCATCGGCCGTTCCACGTCGAAGCGCGACTCGCGCAGCATCTCGGCGAAGACGTCCAGGCAGCGCCGCACCTTGTCCCGGTAGCGGGCCCGGTCCTCCCGGCTGAAGGTCCGCGCGCCGACGTCCTCGCCCATGGTCACCGCCCTGTCACCGTTGGTTCCCCTAACCTCGCACGTGGCGGCGGGGCAGGGAAGACCCGAATGACCCTTTACCTACCCACGGACGGCCTCGGTGATCCCCGTCGCGTCCGGCGGTCGGTCGGCCGGTCCGGCGGGGCGGGCTGGCTAACATGGCCGGCGAGCGAGGGAGTGTTGATGCGCGAGAAGTGGATCCGGCTGTTCGTGGCGGCGGCGGTCGCCGAGGCCTGCTCGTGGGCGGCCCTGCTGGCCGGCATGGTGGTCAAGTACGGCCCGCCGCGCAACGAGATCGGCGTGCACGTCTTCGGCCCGATCCACGGCGCGCTCTTCGTGGCGTACGGGGTCCTCGTGCTCGTGGTGGCCCGGCAGCGCCGTTGGTCCCTGACGCACACCGCGATCGCGTTGGTCTGCGCGGTCCCGCCCTTCGCCACGGTGCTCTTCGAGCGCTGGGCGCGCCGGCGCGGCCTGCTCGGCGAGCCGGCCCGCGCGGAGCGCCCCCTCACCCCGGTCGGCTGATCGGCCGACGCGGCACGTTGGTGCGGAAGCCGGCCGGCAGGGGCTGCCCCACGTGAAGCCGGGGGCATGGCGCCGCGGTGCCCCGGCCGGGCCGGAAACCTCAGGTGAGGGCCGAGCAGGCGGCGACGCCCAGCATCAGCAGCACGCCGAGCGCCGCCTGGAGCAGCAGCGGCGGACCCAGATGGGACCAGACCGTGGCGGTGCGCGGCGTCAGCAGCTGCGTCGTGGTCAGGTTGACGATCCGCTCGATCCGGGGTGGCAGGTCCGCATCGCGCTGCGGGCGCAGCGTGAGCTGCACGTGGTCGCCGCGGTGCAGCGCGCTCTGCGGCAGGTGGCCGTGCAGCTCCACCTCCAGCAGCCGGTCCGCCGCGTCTCGCACCCGCACCGGGGTGACCAGGAACTCCGGCCCCTTCTTCAGCTCCTTGAAGCTGCGCCGGGGGCCTCCGCCACCACTGTTGAGCAGCGCCCGCACCAGCCGTAACAGCAGCCCCACCACGCCCGCCCCGGTGAGCACCGCGACCAGCATGAGCTGCCCGACCCGCACCTCGCGGCCGTACCCCTCCATGAGCCGGACCAGCCGGCCGGTGACGATGCGTTCCGTCGGGTGGACGACGCGCGGGCTGTGCAGCTCCGTGTCCATGTTCACCACCCAGAGTCCCGTTCCGTTCACCGATGGTATCGGCTTCCCGGGTTGAACGACGTGAATGAACGGTGGTCACGCCCCGACCGGCCAGGTGACATCCCGGGTGGCGCGGGTATGCGTGCGGCCGAGCTGGAAAGGGGTCGAGCATGCAGCTGTCGTTCCTGCGCCCGCTCTACGACCGTCCCGGGCCGTGGTGCTCGGTGTACATGGACGCCTCCCGGGACACCCACGACTCGCGTCCCGCGGTCGACCTGCGCTGGCGTGCCCTCAAGGGGCGCCTGCTGGAGCAGGGCGCCGACCAGGTGACCGTCGAGGCGGTCGAGGAGGTGGTCCGCCGGCACACCCCGATGCCCGGGGACTACGGGATCGCCGTCTTCGCCACCCGCGGGCGGGTGGTGTTGACCGAGTACCTCTCCGCGCCACCACTGCGCGACCTGGCCACCTGGTCCGCCCTGCCGCACACCATGCCGCTGGTCGCCCAGCGGGGCGAGCAGATCGCCTGGGTGCGGGTGCTGGCCGATCGGATCGGGGCGGACGCCATCGCGGTCAGCGCCGGCGGGGTGCCCCGGAAGGCGCATATCGTCGGACGGGAGAGCTACCAGCTACGCCAGGTCAAGCCCGGCGGGTGGTCCCAGTCCCGCTACCAGCGTGCCGCGATGGAGGCCTGGCACCACAACGCAGGCGACGCCGCGGCGGCCACCGCCGAGCTGGCCGACAAGGTCGGCGCGGACGTGGTGGTGGTGGCCGGCGACATCCGGGCCACCGGGATGATCGCCGCCCAGCTCCCCGAGCGCTGGCAGGACGTGCTGGTGCGGACGGACGCCGGCTCCCGCAGCCGGGGCGCCGACCCGATGCTGATGGACGACCTCACCGTGCAGACCATCGCCGAGGTCGCCGACCAGCGGATCAGCACCGCGCTGGACCGGTTCGGCGTGCAGGAGGACGTCGGGGCGGGCCTGGACGCCGTGGTCTCCGCCCTGCAACGCAACCAGGTCGACACCATGCTGATCGTGGACGACCCGTCCGCCGACGGGGAGCTGTGGGTCGGTCCCGAGCCGACCGAGATCGCCACCGATCCACAACAGCTGGCGGCCATGTCGGTGGCCGATCCCCAGCGGGTCCGGGCCGACGCCGCGCTGCTGCGCGCGCTGATCGGCACCGACGCCGAGCTCACCGTGCTCGCGCCCGAGGAGGCGCCGGAGCTGACCGACGGGGTCGGCGCGGTGCTGCGCTATGTCGACGCGGGCACCCCCGGTCGGGGCAATGGCTGACCGTACGGTGGCGGACCTGGTCGTCGAGCGACTGCGCGCCTGGCGGGTCCCCCGGGCGTTCGGCTACCCGGGAGCGGCGATCGCCCCCGTGGTGGCCGAAGACCGGGTCTAGCGCGGACGGCGCGGTCCGTACTCCTTCGGTCGTGGCCGGTGCGTCGGCTCCGGCGGCGAGTCTTCGTGTCGAGCGGTACGCCTCACCGAGGCGTACCGCTCGTCGGTCCTGGGGCCGGTGCCCCGCGCGTGACCGGCCGGCCCAGCGCTCCCGTTGCGTCCCTGGACGGCGGGGCAGGGTGAGTCGGCGCGCCTGGGTGCGGTGCGTGGTCAACGCCCTGCCGACGGACACCCGAGGATTGGTCCGACCCGTGGGGGGATGCCCCGTTTAGACCCCATAGGGACGGGAAGCCGGGCCGCGTGGTGAGCGAACGAAGCACGGTGGGATCGGTACGCAAGGGGCCCGTGGGGCTGGCGGCCGGTGGTGCCGCCCTGGCCGGCGGGCGGATCGTGGCGGCGGGGAGCGCCGCCCGGGTCCTGCTCGCGGCGACCGTGCGGGCGCTGCGCGGCGACGACTGCGGCGACCTCGGCCAGAGCGCCCCGCTGTCCCGCTTCACCGGCGCGCCCGAGCCGGTGCGCCGGGCCGCCGCGGCCCGGGCCGCCGGCCGGCTCGCGCTGACCCCGGCCCAGGTCGCCGAGGTGGACGCCGAGCGGGTGGCGGGCTGGATCGCCGACCACTACCCGGCGCGCCGCTGGCCCGGGGCGGTGCTTGGCGCGCCGCACGGCGCCGCGGCGCACCTCGCGGTGGCCCTGGGCGTGCCCTGGCTGCCCGCCGCATTCGAGATGGCCGTGCACTGGTCGTGCGGTGCGGTGGACCGGCCGCGGGCCGCGCTCGACCACGGCGCCGCCCTCGCCGGCCGCCTGCTCGCCGGCAACCCGGACGTGCACGTCCGCCAGGTCCACTGCCCGGCCAGCCGGGGCGCGTCGGCCGGCGCCACGGTGGCGCTCGCGGTGCGCTGGCGGTCCCTGCCCGGGGCGTACGCGCGGTTCCTGGCCGACCGCCTGGAACCCGGCGCTCCGGTGCTGCTGCTGGACGACGCCCGGACCTGGCCGGTGCTGGACGAGGGTCGTGGGCACAGCTTCCAGGTCGGCTCCCCGGCCAGCGGCCTCGACCCGGTCGACTTCCACCCTGACGCGCACGCGTTGCGGCAGGTGCTCCGCTCGGCCGGCGGCGACGGGGCGCACTGGGAGCCGCCGGACGTCTCCTCGCCGCAGGCCTTCGCGGAGCACGGCGTGGAGTCCGGTTTCGCGCAAGGCCTCCGGACCTGGACCGGTCGGCACGGACATCCGCTGCACCGGGTGCTCGCCCCGCAGCCCGACGCGCTCAGCGCCGCCACCGCCGACCTGTACCGGTACTGGCTGCGCCGGGCCGGCAAGACCGGCAACCGCCTGGTGGTCGAGTGCGGCCGGCTGCTCGACCCGTGGCAGGTGATCCGGGCCGGGCTGGTGCCCTACTGGTGCGAGAACGCGACCCGGCGCCGGGTGGCCGGGGTGGAGTGGTGGCTCGCCGGCAGCGAGCCGTTCAGCTCGGTGGACGTGCTGCCGGAGCCGCCCGGGGTCCGGTCACCCGCCCTGGCGGGCCTGCCGCAGTGGCTCGCCGTCGCGGCCTTCGGGCGGCGGCGACGGGCGTTGGACCGGGGTTCGGCGCGGGGCTATCCCGTCAGCACCGTACCGACCCGGCGTGCCACGGAGGTGTTGCGTAACCAGCCGTACGACCTGCCGGTCCCGCCGCCGCTGGGGATGGCCGAGGCGCTCGCGGAACTCCGCGAGGCCGGCGCCGCCCAGGGGCTGCTGGTCTCCTGACCTTCCGGCCACCAACACTGGCGAAACATCCTCGCGATCCTACGGTCCGTGATTGAGTACCTACGGAGCGGGAACACCGCTCGCTGCGACGGTCCACGAGGCCGTGTGGCGAGCCGTCGCCCGTTCCTGGCGTTCCGTCACGTAACCCACTTCCGGCCCGGCGCGTGGCCCGACCACGCGCACGACCGGTCATCCCGATCCGGGCGGGGGACCTTCCTGAGGGAGGCGCGGATGTTCGGACAGACCACCACACCCACACCACCACCTACCGAGCGGGGCCTGGAGGACCTCGACGCGGCGGCCCTGGCGTACGCGGCACGGATCGAAGGGCTGCCGCCCGAGCGGCGGCAGGAGGCGCGGGACGACCTGGTCCGCTTCGCGCTGCCCTTCGCCGGCCGGCTGGCCCGCCGGTACCGGGGTCGCGGGGAACCGCTGGAGGACCTGGAGCAGGTGGCCCGCCTCGGCCTGGTCAATGCCGTCGACCGGTACGACCCGGAACGGGGCTCCTTCACCGCGTACGCGGCGATCACCATCGTCGGCGAGATCAAACGGCACTTCCGGGACCGCACGTGGGGCGTGCACGTGCCGCGCCGGCTGCGCGACCTGATTTTGGAGGTCGGGCAGGCGACGGCCGCACTGACCAGCGAGCTGTCCCGGGCGCCCACGGTGGCCGAACTGGCCGAGCGGCTGGAGACGCCCGAGGAGGAGATCCTCGCCGCGCTCGAGTCGGCCGCCGGCTACAGCCCGGCCTCGCTCAATGCGCCGGTCGGCGGGGAGAGCTCTGCCGAGTTCGGCGACCTGGTGGGCGAGTCGGACAACGCCCTGGAGTCGGTCGACGATCGGGTGACCGTCGCCGGCCTGCTGCATCGGCTGCCCTGGCGGGAGCGGCGCATCCTGGCCATGCGCTTCTACGGCAACCAGACCCAGGCGGAGATCGCGGCCCGGTTCGGCATCTCCCAGATGCACGTGTCCAGGCTGCTCTCGCGCGCCCTGACCTGGCTGCGGCAGGCGATGCTGGCCGACGCGCCGCCGCCCTGGCAGAACGGCGTGGCGGAGACCGAGCCGGCCAAGTCGAGGATCTCGGTCAAGCAGAACGGTGACCGAATCGTCGTCGAGGTCGGGGGAGAGGTCGACCGGGACGGTGCCGACCAGCTCCGCAGGGCGATGCTGGAGGCGGTGACCGGGCAGCCCCGTGAGGTGGTCGTCGACCTGGTGGGAGCGGGCGGCTTCGATGCCGGCGGGATTGCCGCGTTGATGGCCGGCCGGGACGCGGCCGCCCGGACCGGGGTGCCGCTGCGGCTGACCCGGGTGCAGCCCGCGGTCCGCCGCTCGCTGGTCGCGGCCGGCCTGCCGCCGGCCGACTGACCCGTACCCGACGCGGGAGGGCCGGCGCCTGACGGCGCCGGCCCTCTCGCGGTGGCCCCGGTCAGTGCTCCGTGGTGTCCCCGGGCCCGCGGGGGTGCTCCCAGCGGGGGTTCTCCGGGTGGGTGCGCTGCGGACCCAGCTGGGTCTCCTCCGGTTCGTCGGCCTCCTCGAAGCTGGGCCGGAGCACCTCCTCCGGCTCCGGCACGTCGACCGGTCGGGCGCCGGACTGCGGCGCCGGCGTGTACTCGACGGCCTCGCGGGCGCCGTGCGCGCCCTCGGCGGCCGGCGACTCCGGGACGAGCGGCACGTGGCGCAGCTCCTCGGCGAAGTGCTGCGGCGGCTTGGTGGTCCGCTGCGGCAGGTCGCGGCCGAGGTTGGCGACGAGCGGCCCGTACTTGAGGTCGAAGGCCGGCCGCTCGGAGCGGATCCGGGGCATCCGGTCGAAGTTGCGCAGCGGCGGCGGGCAGGTGGTGGCCCACTCCAGGGAGTTGCCGTACCCCCAGGGGTCGTCCACGGTGACCATCGTGCCGTACCGCCAGGACTTCCAGACGTTGTAAATGAAGAACAGCGTGGACACGCCGAGGATGAACGACCCGATGGTGGAGACGGTGTTCAGCGTGGTGAAGCCGTCGGTGGGCAGGTAGTCGGCGTAGCGCCGGGGCATGCCCTCGTTGCCCAGCCAGTGCTGCACCAGGAACGTCATGTGGAAGCCCACGAACATGGTCCAGAAGTGCGCCTTGCCGAGGCGCTCGTCGAGCATCCGGCCGGTCATTTTTGGAAACCAGAAGTAGGCCCCGCCGAACGCGGCGAAGACGATGGTGCCGAAGAGCACGTAGTGGAAGTGCGCCACCACGAAGTAGGTGTCGGAGACGTGGAAATCCGCTGGCGGGCTGGCCAGCAGCACCCCGGTCAGGCCGCCGAACAGGAAGGTCACCAGGAAGCCGACCGCGAAGAGCATCGGCGTCTCGAAGGTGATCTGCCCCTTCCACATGGTGCCGATCCAGTTGAAGAACTTGACCCCGGTCGGCACCGCGATCAGGTAGCTCATGATGCTGAAGAAGGGCAGCAGCACCTGGCCGGTGACGAACATGTGGTGCGCCCAGACGGTCATCGACAGGACCGTGATCGCGATCGTGGCGAGCACCAGACCGGTGTAGCCGAAGATCGGCTTGCGGGAGAAGACCGGGATGATCTCCGTGACGATGCCGAAGAACGGAATCGCCACGACGTACACCTCGGGATGCCCGAAGAACCAGAACAGGTGCTGCCACAGCATCGGCCCGCCGGTGGTCGGATCGTAGACGTGCGCGTGCAGGAGCCGGTCGGCACCGAGCGCAAGCAACGTCGCGGCCAGCAGCGGGAAGATGAAGATCACCAGGACGCTGGTGAGCAGCACGTTCCAGGTGAAGATCGGCATCCGGAACATCGTCATGCCGGGTGCACGCAGGGTGATGATGGTCGTGATCATGTTGACGGCGCCGAGGATGGTGCCGAGGCCGGAGATGACCAGGCCGACGATCCACATGTTGCCGCCGACGCCCGGGCTGTGCTGGGCCGTGCTCAGCGGGGTGTAGGCGAACCACCCGAAGTCGGCCGCCCCGCCCGGGACGAAGAAGCTGGCCACCACGATGGAGCCGCCGAAGAGGTACAACCAGTACGCCAAGGCGTTCAGCCGGGGGAACGAGACGTCCGGGGCGCCGATCTGGAGCGGGACGATGTAGTTGCCGAAGGCGAACACCAGCGGGGTGGCGAAGAGCAGCAGCATGATCGTGCCGTGCATGGTGAACAACTGGTTGTACTGCTCGGGGGAGAGAAACTGCATGCCCGGTTGGGCCAGTTCGGCCCGCAGGAGCAGGGCCAGCACCCCGCCGATCAGGAAGAAGCCGAACGACGTCACCAGGTAGAGCAGGCCGATCAGCTTGGCGTCGGTGGTGCGCAGCAGTCGCCACAGCGTGTCGCCCTTGACCGCCTGCCGGACCGGGCCGGGATAGCCCCCGAACCGGGCCGGCGCGAGGATCGCCGGCCCCCGGTCCCGCGCCTCCGTGAGTACCCGCTTGGCCATGCTCTCACCCCGTGGTGACGACAGAAAGGACGGGCACGCCTACCCGGCCCTCTGCCCATGTAACCAGGCGAGAGCGGAAATTTCGGTCAGTTCGCCGGTAGCATCGCCCACACCACCTTGCCGGTGCCGGCCGGCGCGCTGCCCCAGCGCTGGGTCAGCTCGCGCACCAGCAGCAGCCCGCGTCCGCCCTCGGCCCGTGGGTCGCGGCCGGTCGCGGCACGCGCGTCGGCCGGGCTGCCGTCCATCACGGCCACCCGCAGATACGGCCTGCGCAGGGTCACCGTCACGTGCATCGGGGTGCCCGCGTGCCGGACCACGTTGCCGACCAGCTCGCTGAGCACCAGCGCGGCCGGGCCGGCCAGCTCCGGGATGTTCCACAGGGTGCACGCGTCCGTGACCAGCTCCCGGGCCCGCCGGCAGGCCCCGGCGACCGGGTCCAGCCGGGCCCGCAGCCGAGGGGCCACGGCGGCACCGGCGAGGGCGGTCGCCTCTGCTTGGTCCCGGCGGACCGGCACCACCCGGCAGGCCGTGGACTCGGCGAGCCAGGCGGCCGTGTCCGGCGGCGGGGCGCAGAGGACCATCGGCACGGCCGGCCAGTCGGCGGCCCGCCGGGCGGCGGCCGCGAAGACGGAGAGCGCCAGGGGGTCCGCCAGGTCGAGCTCCTCCAGGTCGACCACCAGCGCGTCGGGCTGGGCGGCCAGGCACCCGTCCAGCACGGTGTGCACCGACCGCATGCTCGCCAGGTCGAGTTCGCCGGCGAGCCGCACCACGGTGACCGGCGACTCGTCACGGACCTCACACCTGATCCGGGTCGACATCCAGGCCCTCGATTCAGAGTCTCGTCGGGAGAACCCGAGAAATACCCGGGACCGGGGCGGGCGAAACCGGACCCGCCGCCCCGCCGAGCCTGTTCAGCGGCGATTCAGGCCACGCGTGGTGAGCAGCCCGAGGGCGATCATGCCGACCCCCAGCAGGAGGTGCAGCCAGTTGTCGGCGTCGTTGAACGGGACGAAGTTCGCCGCACTGGCGTGGTCGACCACCACGCCGTAGAGCCAGAACACGAGGTAGATCGCGCCGCCACCGACCAGGAAGGTCCGCGCCCCGGAGATCGTCCGGGCCAGCACCAGGCCCGCCACCCCGAAGAGCAGGTGCACGATGTTGTGCAGCACCGAGACCTGGAACAGGCCGAGCAGCTTGGCGTCCGAGTCGTGCCCGGCCCAGTACAGGTCGCCGTAGTGGGTGGTGATGCCCGGAATGAAACCCAGCACCCCGATGACCAGGAAGATCACGCCGACGGTCGCCGCGGCGCGGCGTACCGGTGCGCGGCCGTCGGCCGGGTTGCGTCGCCCACGGGAGTGCGCCATCGCGTTCGTCATGCCGGCCTCCTCACTGGCAGGAACCAGCGGCGCTTTCCCGGGCCCCGTGCCGGCAAACCCGCGGCCCGCCCGGCCACGCGGACACGGCCGGGCCGGACGACGGTACGGCTCAGGCGGCCTGCAGCGGCCGGGCGGCCGGCTGGCGGACCCGCTCGTACAGGCCGACGTACTTTTCCGCCATCGCCGCGGGGGTGAACCGGGCGGCGGCCTCCCGCCGGCACTCGTCCGGCTCCAGCAGGCCGGCGGTCAGGACGAGCTCGCCCAACTCCTCCTCCACGGTGGTGAGCAGCCCGGTGCGACCGTGCTCGATCAACTCGGGCAGGCAGCCGCGGGCGGTGGCCACCACCGGCGTGCCCAGGGAGAGCGACTCGACCACCGCCGTGCCGCCCGGCTCCTCCCAGCGCAGCGGGAACAGCGCGGCCCGGGCCCCGGCGAGCAGGTCGTCCCGCTCCTGGCCGGCGACCGTGCCGACCCAGCGGACCAGGTCGCCGTCGACCCACGGCGCGACCTGGTCGTAGAAGAATCGGACGTCCGGGTTCTGCCGGGCCTCGTCGCCCGCCGCGGCCAGGTCCTCCGGCCGGTGGTACGGCCCCACGGGGCCGGCGAGCACCAGCGGGAAGCCGACCTGCTGCGCCAGTCGGGCGCCCAGGTCCTGCCCCTTGCCCGGGTTGATCCGGCCCAGCACGATCAGGTAGTCGCCCTTCTCCCCGGCCGGCCGGCGGTCCGCGCCGACCGCGAGCGGGGTGGAGAGGTGCACGTGCCCCACCGAGTGCTCCTGGAGGGCCCGGGGCGCCCGGGCGAGCTGCGCCGCGGAGACCCCGTTGACCCGGACCCGCTCGCCGCCGTCGA
This sequence comes from Micromonospora sp. NPDC005806, assembly GCF_042871425.1. NCBI lineage: Bacteria > Bacillati > Actinomycetota > Actinomycetes > Micromonosporales > Micromonosporaceae > Micromonospora > Micromonospora sp. NPDC005806. Next base: position 11,801 of record NZ_JBIAIL010000037.1, read on the forward strand.
GGTTGCCGTACAGCTCGGGGTGCTTGGCCAGGTCCCAGTGCAGGGTGTGCAGCACCGGCGGCGCGTCCGGTCCCATCGCGGCCATGGTGGCCAGCCCGACCGCCTCCACGTGGTCGTGCACCAGGTCGATGTCGGCGCGGGCGTGCAGCGCGCGCACCACGCCGTTGAGGTGGGCCTGGGAGATCCCGCAGACCTGGTTGTACGGGCGCTGCAGCGCATGGAACTGCCCGTCCGGGAAGACCGAGATCTTCTCGTCGACGGGCAGCGTGCTGGTCTCCACCGAGGCGAGCACCACCCGTACGCCAAGCTTGCGCAGCTCCGGCACGAGGGTGGCGACCACGTTCTCGATGCCGCCGTAGCCGGGCGGCGGGACGGACAACCAGGGGCCGGCGTTCATCAGGACGGTGAGACTCATCGTGCGCTGTTCCTTCCGTCGGCGGCGCCCCCGTCGGCCCTCCGCGTACCAGCGACCGGTCCTGCGGACCGGTCGTCGTCCGCCGGTCGGGTGGACCGGCCGTCGCCACCGCTGCCCCGTGGTCTCACGCCGCGACCCGCCGTCGGGGCACCCGGTGGCGCAGTTGCGCCAGCGGCGGGCGTTCCTCGATCGACACGTCGCTGACCACGATCTCCCGGTCCAGGTTGGGTAGCGCTTCCGAGCCGCCCCGCCGAAACTGGGTCAGCAGCGCGGTCGGCGCGCTGCCCGGGGCCGCCCAACCCCGCCGTTGCAACCGCGACCAGGCGGTGAGCATGATCTGCGCGGACATCCGGCCCAGCGCGGCGGTGTCCTGGTGCCGGTGTTTGCGCTCACCGAGGTCCACCTGGGCCAGCGCGTCCAGCCCGACCAGCTCCAGCAGGTCGATGAGCATGGCGGTCTCGACGCCGTACCCGGAGACGAACGGCACCTGTTCCAGCACCTCGCGCCGGCCCGCGTACTCGCCGGCGAGCGGCTGCACGAAGCCGGCCAGTTCCGGCCAGAAGAGGTTGAGCAGCGGCCGGGCCATCAGCTCGGTCACCCGGCCACCGCCGTCCGCCTCCACACTGGTGGCCCCCACCAGCGGCCGGTGGTAGAAGCCCTTGACGAAGTCGACCGACGGGTCGGTGAGCAGCGGCCCGAGCAGTCCGGTGACGAAGTGCGGGCGGAACTCGCGCAGGTCGGCGTCGACGAAGGCCACCACGTCGCCCTCGACCGCCGCCAGCCCGGCCCAGAGCGCGTCGCCCTTGCCGGTGAGCCGGGGTAACCCGCGGGTCATCGCGTCCTGGCTGACCACCTCGGCGCCGGCGGCGCGGGCCACCTGGGCGGTCCGGTCGGTGGACCGGGAGTCCACCACGATCAGTTCGTCCACCAGCGGGACTCGGTCCATCAGGTGCTCACGGATCGTCGACACGATCGCGCCGACGGTGGCCTCCTCGTTGCGGGCCGGTAGCACCACGCTGACCCGGCTGTCGCCCTTGGCCCGCAGCAGCCGCCGCAGCGGCCAGTCGTCGGCCGAGGTCGTGCGGTACGTGGCCCATGCCTCCACCACCGGTGAGACGATCGCTGCTGTATCCCGCACTGGCACACCCCCAGGTCATGGTGGAAACGCGGGTTAGCTTTCCCGGTACGCACCCCGCGCTAACCGGATCATGCCTACCAGCTTGATCACGCCCGGCGCACGGGCCGGTTCCCCGCCGGTGAACGTTTGATTGCACGCCCACTCGGGGAGAGCTGACAGCAGTTTTCGTGAATCGGCGGCGAGAGGGTCGAAGGATGCGCACGTGCCGGGTGGGACTGGTAGGGGCCGGCGGGGTGGCGCAACGCCATGCCCGGGTGCTGACGGGCTTCGAGGATGTGGAGCTGCTCGGGGTGACCGATGTCGCCCGGGACGCGGCGGAGGCGCTCGCCGGGGCGCACGGCGGCCGCGCCTTCGCCGACGTGGACGAACTGCTCGCCGCCGGCCCGGACGCCGTCTACGTCTGCGTACCGCCGTTCGCGCACGGACCGGTCGAGGAGGCGGTGATCGCCGCCGGGGTGCCGATGTTCGTGGAGAAGCCGGTGGCGGTGGACCTGGAGACCGCGGAGCGGATCGCCGAGCTGGTGGAGCGGCATGGGCTGCTCACCGGGGTCGGTCACCACTGGCGCTACCTGCACGTCGTGGACGAGGCCCGGGAACTGCTGGGGGACCGCCCGGTCCGGATGGTCAACGGGGCCTGGCTGGACAAGGTCCCGCCGGTGTCCTGGTGGGCCCGGTGCGAGCGCTCCGGCGGTCCGGTGGTCGAGCAGGCCGCGCACGTGCTCGACCTGATCCGGGTGCTGGTCGGCGAGGCGACCGAGGTGACTGCGTACGGCGACGGGACCCCACCGCCGGTCGAGGGCGCCGACATCGACTCGGTCACCGCGGCCACCGTGCGCTTCACCAGCGGCGCGGTCGGCACCCTGGCCGCGGCCTGCGTACTGGGCTGGAAGCACCGGGCCGGGGTGGAGATCCTGGCCGACGGGCTGGCCATGTCGCTGGCCGAGGATGGCCTGCGGATCTGCGACGGCGACGGCGAGCGGCACCTGCCCGCCGACCCGGACGGCGCCCGGGTGGCCGTCGACCGGGCCTTCGTCGACGCGGTCCGGGGGATCGGCGACGACGTCCGGGTCCCGTACGCCGAGGCGCTGCGCACCCACCGGTTCGCCCTCGCGCTGGCCGAGTCGGCGCGCACCGGGCGCAGCGTGGCGCTGCCCACCGGGCCGGCCGCCCGGGTCAGCCCGCCGGTCGCCGACGCCCTCCCGGCCGAAGTGAGCCGCTCGGAGGCGACCGCCGATGCGTGACCGGGTGGTGGTGGTCAACGGACCGGGCGCGGTCGAGCTGGTCGAGCAGGACGCGGCCGAGTTGCGCGAGGGTACGTTCCGGGTGCAGACCCGCTACAGCGGTGTCTCCGCCGGCACCGAGCTGAGCTACGTCAAGGGCACCAACCCCTACCTCAACGTCACCTGGAACGCGGATCTCGGCCTGTTCCAGCCCGGCACGGCGAGCACGCCGTACCCGGTCACCCGGCTCGGCTACATGCAGGTCGGCCGGGTGGTGGAGAGCCGCACCCCGGCAGTCCCGGTGGGCGCGGTGGGCGCGATGACCTACGGCCACCGCACCGGGTACGTCGCCGACCCGATCGCCGAGCGTTTCGTCCCGCTGCCCGAGGACCTCGACCCGCTGCTCGGCGTCTACGTCGCGCACATGGGCCCGATCTGCGCCAACGGGCTGCTGCACGCCGCCGCCGACCTGTGCGGCACCGACGTACGCTCGCTCGGCGACGGTGTACGCGGCCGCCGGGTGGCGGTGGTCGGCAGCGGCGTGGTCGCCCTGCTCACCGCGCTCTTCGCTCGGCGGCACGGAGCGGCCTCGGTCGTGGTGCTCGACCCGACCCCGCAGCGGCGGCAGGTCGCCGAGGCGCTCGGCTTGGAGACCCTCGACCCCGGGGTGGACGACCCGGCGGTGGTGCTCAAGACCCGGTGGAATCACTCCGCGGGGGACCGGGGGGCCGACGTGGTGTTCCAGTGCCGGGGCCAGGCCTGGGCGCTGCACCTCGCGCTGCGCCTGCTGCGCCCCCAGGGCACCGTGATCGACCTCGCCTTTTACCAAGCCGGCGCGGACGAGGTCCGGCTCGGTGAGGAGTTCCACCACAACGGGCTGTCGCTGCGTTGCGCCCAGATCGGCCGAGTGCCCCGTGGGCTCGCTCCCACCTGGGACCGCGAGCGGCTCTCCGCCGAGACCATCGAACTGCTGCGGCAGTACGGCGACCTGATCCGCAAACACCTGGTCTCGGCGGTGGTGCCGCTGGAGGAGGCGCCGACGCTGCTGACCGACCTGGCCGAGCGTCGCCGGCAGGAGCTCCAGGTGGTGTTCACCGGCTGATCCCACGGCGGTGGCCGGGGGCGACCGGGCCCCGGCCGCCCCCGGGCGAGGCCACCCCGTCAGACCCCCACTGAGCTGCCGAAACGGGCAGCTGACCGGACACCGGGTAGACGCGGCGCCGGGCGGGCGTCACAATCGGCTCCGATTCGCGTACCGTTGCCGCTCATGGGTGTGTCGCAACGGTTGAAGAGCAGGTTCCGGCGGTTCCTCGAGCGCCCGGGGACGACGGTCGACCTGGCCCCGCTGGAGAAGCTGCTGCCGGCCATCGAGGCCCGCGAGGCGGAGCTGGAGAAGCTCTCCGACGCCGAGCTGACCGAGGCCGCCGGGCAGGCCGAGGGGTACGAGGAGATCTGCGCGATCGGCCGTGAGGCGGCCCGCCGCGGCCTCGACCAACGGCCGTACGACGTCCAGCTGCTCGGCGCGATGGCGCTGCTCTCCGGCAAGGTCGCCGAGATGGCCACCGGCGAGGGCAAGACGCTCACCGCGACCGTCGCCGCGTACGGCCACGTCCGGCGGGGCAACGGCCCGGTCCACGTGCTCACCGTCAACGACTACCTGGCCCGCCGCGACGCCGAGTGGATGGGGCCGGTCTACACCCTGCTCGGGCTCACCGTCGGCTGGGTCAACGAGGCCTCCACCCCCGACGAGCGGCGCGCCGCGTACGCCTGCGACGTCACCTACGTGTCGGTCAGCGAGGCCGGCTTCGACTTCCTTCGCGACCAGCTCGTCACCGACCTCGCCGACCGGGTCCAGCCGCCGCTGAAGACCGCGATCGTCGACGAGGCCGACTCGATCCTCATCGACGAGGCCCGGGTGCCGATGGTCCTCGCCGGCGCGGTCCCCGGTGAACAGGACCCGGTGCACGCCGCCGCCGCGCTGGTCCGGGGCCTGCGCAAGGGCAAGCACTACACCGTCGCCGAGGACGGTCGCAGCGTCGCCTTCACCTCCGTCGGCCTGGCCACCGTCGAGGCCAAGCTCGGCGGCATCGACCTGTACGACGAGGAGCACGTCGGGCAGCTCTCCGCGGTGAACGTGGCGCTGCACGCGCACGCCCTGCTGCACCGGGACGTGGACTACATCGTCCGGGACGGCTCGGTCGAGCTGATCGACGAGATGCGCGGCCGGGTCGCCCAGCGCCGGCGCTGGCCGGACGGGCTCCAGGCCGCGGTCGAGGCGAAGGAGGGCCTGGACGCCACCGCCGAGGGCGAGGTGCTGGGCACCATCGCCGTGCAGGCGTTCATCGCGCTCTACCCGACGGTCTGCGGGATGACCGCGACCGCGGTGCTCGTCGGCGACCAGCTCCGCGAGTTCTTCGGCCTCGAGGTGGCGGTGATCCCGCCGAACACCCCGTGCATCCGGGAGGACGAGCCGGACCGGATCTACGCCACCCGGGCCGAGAAGGAGGAGGCGCTGATCGACGAGATCAAGCGCTGCCACGAGGCCGGCCGCCCGGTGCTGGTCGGCACCCTGGACGTGAAGGAGTCCGAGGGCCTCGCCGCCGGGCTGCGCGCCGCCGGGGTGCCCTGCGTGGTCCTCAACGCCAAGAACGACGACGAGGAGGCCACGATCATCGCCGAAGCCGGCGCGTACGGCGCGGTGACGGTCTCCACGCAGATGGCCGGCCGGGGCGTCGACATCCGCCTCGGTGGCAGCGACCAGGCCGACCGGGAGCGGGTGGCCGACCTCGGTGGCCTCTTCGTGATCGGCAGCGGCCGGCACGACAGCCGCCGGGTCGACGATCAGCTCCGCGGCCGGGCGGGCCGGCAGGGCGATCCGGGTGGCTCGGTCTTCCTGGTCAGCCTGGAGGACGACCTGGTCGTCCGGCACGCCGGCGACACCGTCCCGGCGTCGCCGCGGATGAACGCCGACGGCCTGGTCACCGACCCCCAGGTCGACTACGCGGTCGAGCACGCCCAGCGGGTCGCCGAGGGCGTCAACCACGAGATCCACCGCAACACCTGGCGGTACAGCGTGGTGATCGAGCAGCAGCGCAAGGCGCTCGCCGAGCGGCGGGAGCGGCTGCTGACCAGCGACATCGCGGCGCTGATGCTGCTGGAGCGGGTGCCGGAGAAGGCCGGCGAGATGGACGAGGACCTGCTCGCCGAGGTGGCCCGGACGATCGCCCTCTACCACCTGGACCGGCTCTGGGCCGAGCACCTGGCCGAGCTGTCCGAGGTCCGCGAGGGCGTGCACCTGCGGGCGCTGGGCCGCCTCGACCCGCTGGACGAGTTCCACCGCAGCGCCGTGCCGGCGTTCAACGCGCTGGTCCCCGAGATCGAGGCGCGCACCATCGCCACCTTCGAGGAGACCGAGTTCACCGACGGCTGGGAGCCGGACGCCGCGAAGCTGGTCCGGCCGAGCGCCACCTGGACGTACCTGGTGCACGACAACCCGTTCGGCTCGGAGCTGGACCGGCTGATCGCCTCGGTGGGGCGGCGGCTCATCTCCGGGTCCCGCTGACCCGCCGCGAGGGGTCCCTTCCGGCGCGTATCGCGCCGGAAGGGACCCCTTTGCGCGGTTTCGAACCTGGTTTGCGAGGGTAGTAGGCCGGGGCTTCGAGTCAGGGAGAGAAGAGCGGATGCGACAGGCAATGGCGCCGGACGGGGACACCGCGTGGCCGTACGCGGGGGTGGCGGAGGCCGTGGCCCGGTGAACCTCGACACGCGGGAATCCATGATCGACACGCTCGGAGTGCTGGAGATCGCCGCGCTGCTGCGCGAGCTGACCGCCGGCCTGATCGCGGTCACCGACTTCGACGAGGCGCTGAAGCGGCTGGTCTGCGTCGCCCGGGACGCCGTACCCGAGGTGGACTGCTGCGGCTTCACCGCGCTGCGCGCCGGTGAGCCGGCCGGTGTCGCCGCCTCCGACCCGGCCCGGGCCGAGCTGGACGACCTCCGGCACGGGCCGGACATGCCAGCGCTGGCCGCCATCCGGCGGCGCGAGATGATCATCGCCCAGGACCTCGACCAGGAGTCGCGCTGGCCCGGCTGGACCGGTCGAGCCCGCGGGCTCGGGGTGCACGGGGTGATCTCGGCGCCGGTCGACGTGGACGAGCAGGTGATCGGCGCGATCAACCTGTACGCCGAGTCCGCCGATGCGCTCACCACCCGCCACCAGCTCACCGCGATGCTCCTCGCCGAGCACGCCGGGCTTCTGCTGGCCGCGGTCCGGGACCGGGAGCGGCAGGCCGCCCAGGCCGGCCAGCTCGACTCGGCGCTGCTGGAGGAGGGAGTCGTCGGCCAGGCCGTCGGTGTGATCATGACCCAGCGCGGCTGTCCGGCGCCGGAGGCCCTGGACGTGCTCCGCAGCGCCGCCTCCTCGTTGGACATACCGCTGCGCGAGGTGGCCGAGCGGCTGTTGCTCACGGTCTCCCGGCCCCGGGACAACTGAGCGACACTCGTTTCACCCAGGTGGGCCTCGGGTAGCACCCTGGATTGGTGAGCCGATCCGACCTGGGGAGAAACCGATGGAGAGCCGACTGCGGGTGCAGGGCCACCCCATCCAACCGATGCTGGTGACGTTCCCGTTCGGACTCTTCGTCAGCGCCGCCGTCTTCGACCTGGCCGACGTCGCCGGCGGTCCCGCCTTCCTCGGCGAGGTGGGCTACTGGACGGCCGTCGCCGCCCTGGTCGCCGCCGCACTCACCACCGTCGCCGGGATGGTCGACCTGTGGGATGTCCGCGCCGGGCGGACCCGCCACACCGCCGTCACGTTCAACCTCGTCAACGCCGCCATGGCGGCGCTGTTCCTGCTGACCTGCCTGATGCGGGCCCACGCGCCGCAGCGCGGGGCGACCGGCGCCGAGCTGGCCACCGAGCTGCTCGCACTGGCGGTGGGCTCGGTCGGGGTGTGGCTGGGCGCCCGGCTGATGCGCCAGTTCGAACGGCGCCGGGCCGCCGAGCCGAGCGGCTTCGAGGCGCTCGGCGACATCCCGGCCTCCACCGTGGAGATCATGCGCCCGCCGGCCTGACGGTATGTGCCGTGCCCCCACCCGTTCTCGCGACCACCCTCCGCAGTTCGGCGGAGCGGCCGGTCAGTGGGCGGTGGCGTGGTGGGCGGCGAGGACGTCGGCGCCGAAGTCGCTGGCCGGACGGCGCAGCACGGTATGCGCGTGGTTGCCGTCCTCGGTGGTGTTGTCGTATTCGATCAGCAGGTCGTCGCCCTGGATCCGGTAGTAGTGCCGCTGCCCGGGACGGGTCGCGCCGGCCCAGGCGAAGTGCAGCTCCCCGCCGTCCAGGCGGCCGGCTTCGCGGGCGGCCAGCTCGGGCGGTAGCCGGTCCAGGTAGAGCGCGACCAGTTGGTCGAGCAGGGCGCGGCCGGTCGGGCTGAGCCGGCCCCGGGACATCCCGAGCGGGTCGATCCGGCCGGGAGCGGTGGGCCGGGTGGCGCTGATGATGTCGCCCGGCGCCTCGTCGGCCACGACGGCCGCGGCCCGCCCGGCGGGGCCGAGCGCGTCGAGGAGCTCCCGGGCCAGGTCCTCCTCCGGGCCGAGCGGCCGGGAGACCGGGCGGCCGGCGTACCGGACGGTCGCCGGGTTGGCACCGAGGAAGAGCGGGGCGGGGGAAACCTGGTCGGCGACCACGGTCATGCTGACCGAGAGGTGGTGCCCCTCGAACCGCCAGGCCCACCGGTCGTCGCGGGCCGGGTCGCCGAAGACGGCCACCCAGTAGTCGCCGCTGTGCCGGCCGCGCCGCCACCCCTCCGCCCGGTCGAGCACCTCCTCCAGCGCGACCACGGCCATCGCCTGGGCGTACGCGGCGGGGCTGAGTGCGGTGGCGAGCAGTCGGTGGGCGGCCTTGCGGGCGGTGACGTCCAGGTCGGCGAGGCTGACCCCGGGCCGGGGCAGTGGCCGGTACTCCAGCCACCGCCGGGCCGCCTCGTCGTCGAAGTCGTGCCGGGCCCGCTGCCGGGACGGCTCGTCGAGCGCCGTCAGCAACGCACCGGCCGCCGCGCGCATCTGCTCGGGTACGGGATCCTCCACCGCCTCTGTATACCGCCCGCCCGCGGGCCCGGTGGCTGTCGGGGTCAGATCCTGGATACCGAGCGGTCGACCCGGACGGAATCGGATCCGGGATCCGCGTCCCTGGGCCAGGGTGGCCCTTGTCGTTGGTCGTGTTGACCGGCAGGCCGGCGTCGACGTAGCTTGCGCAGCCGGCACGAGAGGGGACGGATGCGCGATCGGGTGTACGTGGGCAGGGCCGCGGTGGACGGGGCGACCGACGCCGGCTGGCTGCTCGGCCACTTCAAGCCGCCCGGGGACGTCCGGCACAGCACCGAGGTCGAGGTGAAGTGGGGGGTGCATCCGGCGGGGGAGATCCGCTCCCGGTGGGCGACCGGCGAGCGGCGTACCGCCCTGCTGGTGCTGATCAGCGGCGCGTTCCGGGTCGAACTGGCGGACCGCACGGTGGTGTTGCGCGAACCGGGCGACTACGTGGTGTGGGGTCGGGGCGTGGACCACTCCTGGTACGCGGAGCGGGAGTCGGTGGTGTTGACGGTCCGCTGGCCCTCGGTCCCCGGCTACCGGGTGGACCCGCCCGTCCTGCGCTGACCGGACGCGAACCCCGGGGCATCGTCCCACCATCCGATATAACCTACTAAGTCTATAGGGTTTATCGGCTAGGGTGACGGGACATGCGCCGCTCCGTACCCGGGAGGACGACCCGCCGATGACCCGCACCGACCCGTCCGACCTGCTCGCCGCCGCCGCCCGCTGGGCCGACCCGGCCGGGTGGCCGGTCCCGCTGCGCTTCGACCGCGCCGAGCGGTGGTACGCGCGCCTCGCCGCCGACGCCGAGCACGAGGTGTGGGCCCTTAGCTGGCTGCCCGGGCAGGGCACCGATCTGCACGACCACGGCGGCTCCGCCGGAGCTTTCCTGGTCGTCGCCGGCACCCTCACCGAGGAGGCGGTCAGCGGCGGCCGGCTGCGCCCGCACCGGCTCGCCGCCGGCGCCGGACGGCGCTTCGGCGCGCGCCACGTGCACGTCGTCACCAACCGGGACGACCAGCCGGCGGTCAGCGTGCACGTCTACCGGCCGGGGCTGAGCCGGATGACCCGCTACCGCCTCGTCGCCGGACAACTCCTGGTCGCCGAGGTGGCCGAGGCCGGGGTCGCCTGGTGACCCGGCCGGCCCGCGCCCCGCAGTCCCACCCCTGACCCGCACCGCACGGAAGGACGCGACGATGCCGCCCACCCACACCCGTACCGAGAGCTGTCCGGTCCCGCCGCCCGGCTCCAGGGGCGTCGATGAGATCCTCGCCGCCGCCCGCGCCCGGCTGCGCCGGCTCGACCCGGAGCATGCCCACCTCGCGTACCGGGGCGGGGCGCTGCTGGTCGACATCCGCCCCGCCGGGCAGCGCGCGGCGCACGGCACCGTCCCGGGCGCGCTCGCCGTCGAACGCAACGTCCTGGAGTGGCGGTTCGACCCGCGCTGTGCCACCCGGCTGCCACAGGCCGTCGACTACGACGTGCCGGTGGTGATCCTCTGCCAGGAGGGTTACACCTCCTCGCTGGCCGCCGCCGCGCTCCAGGACGTCGGCCTGCACCGGGCCACCGACGTGGTCGGCGGGTTCGCCGCCTGGCGCATCGCCGGGCTGCCCGCCCTCGGCCCCACCCCGCCGCTCCGACCCTCGTCCGCCGCGCCCCCGGTCACCGCCGGCCGGGCGTACCGCTGACCGCCATGCCGCATCCGGCGTGGCGGCCGCGACCGCCAGCTCAGGAGGCCCCATGTCCGTCGTCGCCATCGCCCCGCGTCCGCACCGGCCCGGCCGCCCCGACCGGGCCGGACCGGGCCGACCGCGCACCGCACCGACCCTGACCATCACCCTCGACCTCGGCGTCGGCCCACTGACGCCCGGCCTGGCCCGGCTGGTCGACCTGCTCGACGAACTCGCCGCCTCCGGGGAGGGGGTGCTCCGGCCCGAGGAGCACGAGGTGGCCCGGGCGGTGATCGACCTGCGGCGCGCCGCCGCGCCGCCCGCGCCAGCCGGGGCGGCCGACGAACCCGACACGGTACGGATCCGCACCGGCGTCCGGGTGGTCCGCCAGGGCGGCCGGGAGATTCCGCTGACCCGGATCGAGTACGACCTGCTGCTCTTTCTCGCCGAGCACCCCCGGCAGGTGTTCACCCGGCTCCAGTTGCTCGCCAACGTCTGGGGCTACGAACACGCGGTGGCGCGCACCGTGGACGTCCACGTGCGCCGGTTGCGAGCCAAGCTCGGCATCGGCACGCCGCTGGTGACCACCGTCTACGGCGTGGGCTACCGGCTCGCCGACGAGGCGAGGATCGTGGTCGACCGCGAGCGCTGAGCGGGCGCCGGCGCTGGCGCGGCGTACCTGGTCGCCAGGTGCGCCGCGCTCGTGTTTCCGGTGCCCGCAGGGCCCACACCGGCCACTGTGAACCGGGCGGGGACCCCCCGTAACGGGTCATCTCGCCACTCTGCTGTAATCATCTGGCCTCGTACGCAGAGCGAGCATTCGGCTCCGATGTGTTCGTCAATTGTCACATTCATGCAACGTAGCCGCCCCTTGACCCTCGCACAGGCGCCGGGAAGCATCGATGAAGCGGCGTCCCGGGCCGTGGGGAGATACCCGGACCAGCCAAGGAGGACCATGTCGGTCAGCCCCGCCTCGTCGCGCGCCGGATGGCATACGTCCCAGCCCGCGGTCCCCGGTCGGCCCCCCGGCGGCCAGCGACGCCCCGCGAACACGGCCGCACCCGTGCTCACGGTGACCCTCAACATCCCGCTCGCCTGCGAGGAGTCGCTGACCCCGCCCGCCCGCCGGCTGCTGGAGGCCGCGCGCGAGCTGCTGGAACGCGGCGACGCGGTGATCTCCAGCAGCCCCGGCCCGGCCGAGCGTCGCCCCGACCCGGTGCCGGCCGGGCGGTCCCCGGGCCGGCCGCTCGCGCCGACCATCCCCAGCCTGCACATCCTGGCCGCCTCCCGGTCGGTGCTCCGCGACGGCGAGCCGCTGCCGCTCACCCGGCTCGAGTTCGACCTGCTGCTGCACCTGGTCGCCCACCCCCGCCGGGTGTTCACCCGGCTGCAACTGCTCAACGCGGTCTGGGGGTACGAGCACGCCGGCGTCCGCACCGTCGATGTGCACGTCCGCCGGCTGCGCGGCAAGGTCGGGGTGGACGTCCCGCTGGTCACCACCGTCTACGGCGTGGGCTACCGGCTCGCCGACGACGCCCGCGTGACCATCGACCGCACCGGCTGACGCCGGATCCGGCCACCGCGCCCACGCCTGTCCGGACGGAGCCCCGACCGCCCGGCCGATCGCGTGGTGGCTCCCACCGGCCGCCGGGCAGGATGGTCGGATGCGCGTCCGTCCGATCACCCCCGAGCTACTCGTCACCGAACTAGCCGACCGGCTCGCCCGTACCGCCGTGCCGGGCCGGCTGCGGGTCGCCGTCGACGGGCCGCCGGCGGCAGGGCCGGACGCCCTGGCCGAGGCCCTGGTCGACCCGCTGCGCGCCGCCGGCCGCCCGGTGCTGCATATCCGCGCGGTGGACTTCCTCCGCCCCGCCTCGGTCCGCCTGGAACACGGCCGGACCAACCCGGACGCCTACTACGAGGGCTGGATCGACGAGGCCGGGCTGCGCCGGGAGGTGCTCGAACCGGCCGGCTCCGACGGTTCGGGTCGATTGCTACCGTCGCTCTGGGACGCCGCCACCGACCGGGCCAGCCGCGTCGGGTACGTCGAGCTGCCGCCCGGTGGGGTTGTGCTGGTCAGCGGCCCGCTGCTGCTCGGCGGCGGCCTACCGTTCGACGTCACCGTGCACCTCGTGCTCTCGCCGGCGGCCCTGGGCCGGCGCACCGACCCGGACCTGCGCTGGACGCTGCCGGCGTTCGCCCGGTACGCCGAGGAGGTCGCCCCGTCCTCCTTCGCGGACGTGGTGGTGCGCGTCGACGACCCGCGCCACCCGGCCCTGGTCGAGGCCGCCTGACCGCCCCGCGCCCGCGCGGTCGGTTTCCGGGCGTTCGGCCGCTGGTCGGGACGCACCGGCACGGACCGGACGGTACAGGCGGGCACGAACGGCGGGAAAGAACGCGGAAGTCTCCGGTTTGGTCCGCAGACGGGGTGGGTAATCGCCCGGCTCACAGAGCACGGGTGATCTCACCCGGGCATTCCATCGGACCACGTCCGGGGCGTTCGCGCCCCGGACCGGCATGAGGCCCCAGGAAAGGCAGGCAGCGATGCTCGTCCACGACACGGTAGCCACGGGCCGCTCCCAGGCGGAGGTCGACCGGATCCGGCAGTCCCTGCAGTCGCGGTACGACGAGCTGACCGCGGAGTACGAGCAGGCCGTGCAGCAGAGCCAGGTGCTGCGGCTGGTCGAGATCGGGGACACCGCCGGCGACGACCAGGCCGACAGCGGCACCAAGACCGCCGAGCGGGACACCGCGCAGTCCCTGCTGCGCACCGTCCTGGACCGGCGTGCCCAGTTCGAGCACGCGCTCACCCGCCTCGAAGAGGGCACATACGGCTTCTGCGAGGGCTGCTCCGCGCCGATCCCGGTGGAGCGGCTGGAGATCTTCCCGTCCGCCACGTCGTGCGTGGCCTGCAAGCAGACCCGGGAGCGACGGGCGGCCTGAGCGTCGCCCGGGTTGCCGGTCGGTCCCGTCCGCGGTGGACTCGTCACATGGGTGAGATCAGGGTGGGCACCGCCTCGTGGACCGACCGGACCCTGCTCGACTCCGGCTGGTACCCGCAGACCGCGGACACCCCGGAAAAGCGCCTGGCCTACTACGCCCGGCAGTTCCCGCTGGTCGAGGTGGACGCCACCTACTACTCGCCGCCCGCCGAGCTGACAGCGCGGCTGTGGGCGGATCGCACTCCACCTGGTTTCACCTTCAACGTCAAGGCGTTCAGCCTGCTGACCGGACACCCGACCCGGGTCGGGGCGCTCTACAAGGACCTGCGCCCGGAGACGGAGAAGAAGAGCCTCTACCCGGACGACCTGCCGCCGCAGGCGTACGAGGAGGTCTGGAGCCGGTTCCTGTCCGCTCTGGACCCGCTGGTCGACGCGGACAAGCTGGGCGCGATCCTGTTCCAGTTCCCGCCCTGGTTCACCATCAAGCGGAGCAACAAGCAGTACCTGCTCGAGGTGGCGAAGCGGTGCGCCCCGCTGCGCGCGGCCTTCGAGCTCCGCCACGCCTCCTGGTTCGACGGCGACAACGCCGAGGAGACGCTGGGTTTCCTGCGCAAGCACGAGCTGCCGTTCGTCTGCGTCGACATGCCGCAGGGCTACAAGTCCTCCGTACCGCCGGTGCTGGCGGCCACCGCGGACCTCACGGTGGTCCGCTTCCACGGGCACAGCGACAAGTGGACGAGCAAGGACATCCACGAGAAGTTCGGCTACGACTACTCCGACCGGGAGTTGCGGGATTGGGCGCCCAAGCTGCGCGAGCTGGCCGGCGAGGCGGCGCAGACGCACGTGCTCATGAACAATTGCTACCGCGACTACGCGCAGCGCAACGGCCAGCGGCTGCGAGACTTCCTCGGCGCGAAGGACTGACCGGTGGACGACCACGAGGACGAGTGGGCTCGGATCATGGGCGGGCCGCGGCAGTCCAGCGACCTCACGCGCCTGATGTTCGTCGGGGAGCTGCGGCTATGGGGCTGCCTCACCGTCCTGCTGGCGGTCCTGCTGCTGACCGGACTGGCGTGGCAGTGGGTCGGCCGGCACTGAGGACGGGTTCACCCAGACGGGGTGAGGTGCCCTCACCCAGTCGACCCGCAGCATGGACCGTGTGTGCGGTCCGTCGACCGACGCGACCGCGAGGCCGACAGGAGGTGGGCCATGACGGTGCGGGTCGTAGCGGATCGACGCCGCGGCGGGGTGCTGCACGTGGTCGGGCAGTCCGACTCTCCCCGGCGCAGCGAGCGGCCCGGTCGGTTCAGCCCGACCCGGCTCTGGCGGGGGCCCAGCGGGCCGCCGCGCCGCACCGACGACCGACGCTGGGAAACCGACGCACGGGGGTGGGCAGATGGCTGAGCAGATGATTTCCGCGTTCGAGTCCTCGCTGGACAAGACGAACGTGATGCTCAAGGAGATCGAGTCGGCGTACGGCTGGCCGAAGGAGCAGCGCAACCAGTCCTACGCGGCGTTGCGTACCGTGCTGCACCTGCTGCGGGACCGGATGCCGGTGGCGCAGAGCGTCGAGTTCGCTCAGCAGTTGCCGGTGCTGCTGCGGGGCGTCTACTTCGACGGCTGGCAGCCGGAGAACGTGCCGATCAAGCTGAACCGCGACGACTTCCTCTACGAGGTCCGGCAGGGCTTCCCGTACGACGTGCAGGGCGGCACGGAGCAGGTGGTACAGGTGGTGCTGGACACCCTGCGCCGGCACGTCAACCAGGGCGAGTGGGAGGGCGTCAAGTCCACGATGCCGAAGGACCTGGTTCAGATGATTCCCTGACCGGTGGCGTTCCGGCCCGCTCCACCTCGCCGGTGGGGCGGGCCATTGGCGTCCGGGTCACCCGGGAAGAGCCGCAGCGTCGCGTCCAGCGCGTCGGGGTCGGCGCGCAGGTTCGGCGGGAGCTGCACCAGCACCGGCCCGAGCCGGTCGCCCAGCCCGGTGGCCCGGCCGAGGAAGCGGGCAACCGGCTCGGCCGGCTCCCTCAGCCGCTTGCGAACCGCGCCGCGAAGTGCTCCAGCTAGAGCCGCTGCGGCAGCTTCGCCGGGTAGAAGCGCTTCCGCCAGTCGCGGTACTGCCACCCGGAGGTGCCGACCAGGATCATCGCTGGCCGCTGCCCCATGGCCACCTCCTGTCCGACCGGCCCTCACCGTCATGCTGACACCGACCGTCGGCGCCCGCCCGGCACGCGGGCCGGGTGACGTCCGCCGGGGCCCGGCGAACCGTCCCTCCCGCCGGGCCCCGGCGTCTACCGTGTGGTTAGAGAAGATCGCACGTGGGGTACCACCCGCTCCACGACGGACCCCGGCGGACGACGGGGCGGCACACCCGAGGGAGCACCCATGCCACTCAACGACGACGACATGCAGACCACCGGCGGCGGCCCGGAGGGCCTGGCCGACGGTGGCGCGAACCCGGGCCAGCAGGACGGTGGCGCCGACGGCGGCGCGGACCGGGGCGCGGAGCGCGGCGCGGACCTCGGTGCCGACCGTGGCGCGGAGGGTCCCGCCGACGGCGGCGCGACCCCGGGCATGCAGGACGGTGGCGCCGACGGCGGTGCCGAGGGCCCGGCCGACGGTGGCGCGACCCCCGGCCAGCGCGACGGCGGCGCCGACGGCAGCGCCGGCTGACGGATGACCATGACGCACCTCGACCCGCCGGGCGGCCGCGGCCGCCCGGCGGTTCCGTCTTCCGTGACCGACGTCCTGGCCCGCTGCGTGGCGGTGGACCCGGCCAAGTTCGCCGCCGACCACTGGGGGCGCAGCCCGCTGCTGTCCCGCGCCGCCGAGCTGCCCAACCCGGCCGGCTTCACCGACCTGCTCAGTCCCACCGACGCCGACGAGCTGCTCAGCCGGCGCGGCCTGCGTACCCCGTTCCTGCGCGTCGCGAAGGACGGCCAGCTGGTGCCGGCGGCGGGCTACACGGGCGGTGGCGGCGCGGGCGCCGAGATCGGCGACCAGGTCCTCGACGAGAAGATCCTCCAGCTGTACGCCGACGGCGCGACCCTGGTCCTGCAGGGCCTGCACCGGACCTGGCCGGCGCTGGTCGACTTCGCCCGGGACCTGGGCGCCGCCCTGGCCCAGCCGTTGCAGGTCAACGCCTACCTGACTCCGGCCGGGAGTCAGGGCTTCGCCACCCACTACGACACCCACGACGTCTTCGTGCTCCAGGTCGACGGCCGTAAGCACTGGCGGATCCACCCGCCGGTGCTGCCCGACCCGTTGGAGAAGCAGACCTGGGGTGGGCGCGCGGACGAGGTCTCCGCCACCGCCGAGGGGCGGCCCGCGCTGGACGTGGTGCTCGAACCCGGCGACGCGCTCTACCTGCCGCGCGGCTGGCTGCACAGCGCGCAGGCGCAGGAGTCCAGCTCGCTGCACCTGACCGTGGGCATCCGCGCGCTGACCCGGTACGCCCTGGTCGAGGAGTTGCTGGCGCTCGCCGCTGAGGAGCCCCGGCTGCGCGTCGGGCTGCCGTTCGGCGTCGACGTCGCCGACCCGGACGCCATCGAGCCGGAGCTGACCGAGACGGTGGAGGCGCTGCGCGACTGGCTGCTGGGCGCCGACCCGGCCGCGGTGGCCGCCCGGCTTCGGGAGCGGGCCTGGCCGGCCGCCCGGCCGGCACCGATCCGGCCCCTCGCCCAGGCCGCCGCGCTGGCCGCGCTGGACCCGGACAGCCAGGTCGCGGTCCGTGCCGCCCTGCGCTGGCAGCTCACCCCCACCGGAGACGGGAAGGTGGCGCTGCGCTTGTTCGACCGCACCATCACCCTGCCCGGCACCTGCGAGCCGGCGCTGCGGGCCGTGCTCACCGGCGACGTCACCCGGGTCGGCGACCTGCCCGGCCTGGACGACGACGCGGACCGCCTGGTCCTGGCCCGCCGCCTGCTCAGGGAGGCCGTGCTCACCCCCGCCTGACAGTGAGGTTGACGGCCCGGACGAGGGGTGGGGCGGATGCAGGTGGCGGTGTGCGGGCCGGGGCAGGCGACGCCGGCCGAGGTGGCGCACGCTCGGCGGGTGGGGGAGCTGCTGGCGGGGCGAGGCGTCACCGTCCTCTGCGGCGCCGGTGGCGGGGTGATGGCCGCCGTGGCCGTAGGCGCCCGCTCCCGCGGCGGCCTGGTGATCGGGGTACGCCCCGACGACGGCACCGATCCCGGTCCCGCCGAGCTGTCCGCACACCTGGTCACCAACATGGGGCAGGCCCGCAACGCGATCCTGGTGTGGAGCGCGGACGCGGTGATCGCCGTGGGCGGCTCCTGGGGCACCCTCAGTGAGGTGGCCCTGGCGATGCGGCGCGGTGGTATCCCGGTGGTGGTGCTCGGCGGCTGGCGGATCGTCGACGCCCACGGCTCCCCGGTGCCGGGCCCGGTGCACGTCGACACCCCCGAGGAGGCCGTCCGCGTCGCTCTGGGTGAGCCGGGGTGACCGGCCACCGGTCAGCCGAGCAGGGACAGCAGATCCTCGGGGGCGGCGGCGGCCAGGTCCGCCGGCTCGGCCGGGTCGTACTGGTGACCCCAGCCGGCGGCCACCGCCACCGCGCCGCTGCTGCGGGCGGCCCGCAGGTCGAGCGGCGAGTCACCGACGTACGCGGCCCGGCCGGGTACCACCCCCAGCAGCCGGCAGGCCAGCTCGACGCCGTCCGGGGCCGGCTTGGGACGGGCCACCTCGTCGCCGCCGAGGACGACGCGGAAGTGCCCCAGCAGGCCGGCCCGGTCTAGCAGGATCTCGGCCGCGCGGTGGCTGGCACCGGTGAACAGGCCGACCGGCATCCGGGCCGCGACCTCGGCCACCATGTCGCCCACACCCGGATAGGCGGTGACCTGCCCCGCGAGCGCGGCCAGGTGGGCGTGGTAACTGGCCAGGTCCGCTGCGCTGGCCGGACGCCGGAGCAGGTGGGTGAGCAGCGCGGACGGCGGGCCGAGCGGATAGCCGGCGATGATCTCATCGTCGGAGCGCACCGGCCCGCCGCCGTCCACGACGGCCGCGCGGTAGGCCGCGGGCACCACCGTGTGCGACTCGATCAGGGTGCCGTCCATGTCGAAGACGATCGCGTCCGGCGCGGCCCGGCGTGGGGGAGGACTCACCGCGTCTCCGCCCGGTGCGCGGCGGCGAGCCGCTTCGGGGCGCGGGCGTACCACGCCTCGGTGATCAGCTCGGTCAGTTCGGCGACGTCGATCCGGTCGAGGTGGACCAGCACCGCCGGATAACCGTCGAAGTGCGGGGTGGTGAAGTAGACCGCCGGGTCGTCGGCCAGCAGCGCCTCCTTCGCGCCCAGGTCGGGTACGCGCGCGCCGAGGACCGGGCCGTCCGGGGCGGCGTCGCCCAGGGCCGCCCGGTCGGCCGGGCGCAGCGGCCGGTCCCAGACGAAGAGCTTGTCGCGCACCCGCCACGCGGGCAGGTCGTCGTGGCTGCCCCGCTCGCTCGTCTCGGGCAGCGCGAGCGCGATCCGGCGTACGTCGTCCCAGGTCGCCATGGGCCGACCATACGCCGACCTACCGACTAGATTGCCGGCATGGATCTCGCCGAGTTGCAGGCCCGGGCGCGGGTCGTCGCCGACCGCTACGACCGGCACCACGAGGCGGCGGGCCGGACCCCGTG
This sequence comes from Micromonospora sp. NPDC005806, assembly GCF_042871425.1. Taxonomy (NCBI): domain Bacteria; kingdom Bacillati; phylum Actinomycetota; class Actinomycetes; order Micromonosporales; family Micromonosporaceae; genus Micromonospora; species Micromonospora sp. NPDC005806. Next base: position 30,906 of record NZ_JBIAIL010000037.1, read on the forward strand.
GCGCACCGAGGACCTGACGCTCGGCTTCGTCGGCGACGTCGGTGACCTGGCCAAGCTGGTGCTGGCCGTGGAGGGGCGGCGGGAGCTGCCGGACGCCCGCGAGCGACTCGGCCACGAGTTGGCCGACTGCCTCTGGTCGGTGCTGGTCCTCGCCGACCGGTACGGCGTGGACCTGGCGGCCGAGTTCGCCCGGATGACCGCCGGGGTCGACCGCCACCTGGACCGGCTCGGGGTGGAGCGGCCGGCCGGGTGACGGTCAGTCGACGGGGCTGACCTGCCGGAGCAGGGCGATGTCGTGGTGGTCCACCGCCCGGGGCGGATACCCCTCGCGAAAGCGCAGCTGCTGGGCCACCGACAGGCAGGGCACCGGCCGGCCGGCGATGCTCCCGGCGGCGAAGCCGTCCGGGGCGTAGCGGAACGACGCCCCGTCGAGCCCGGCCTGGACGCCGCTGCCGTCCGGCCGGAAGGCCACCGGGTGCAGGTCGACCTTCCGCCCGTCGGGGGCGGTGAGCTCGGCGCGGACCGGCAGCCAGTCCACGGTGGTCACGAAGCCGAGCCGGTCGAGCAGCGCGAGCAGTGGCACCTGCTGGGTCGCGTCGAAGGCCAGGTCGAGGTCGCCGTGCGGCCGGGTCCGCCGGCCCACCACGGCGTCCACCGCCCAGCCGCCGGCCACCCAGACCCGCAGCCCGGCCGCGGCGAACTGGTCCAGCAGCGCGATCACCTGGTCCCCGTGCACGCCGGCAGCCTGCCAGACTGGCGGTCCGGCCCGCCAACGGAAAGGACGCTCATGCGCAAGGTCATCGTGTGGATGTCGATCTCCTTGGACGGCTTCATCGAGGGCCCGGGCGGGGAGCTGGACTGGCACCGCGTCGACGACGAGCTCCACCAGCACTTCAACGACGAGCTGCGGACCAAGGGCGCCTTCCTGGACGGCCGCCGCACCTACGAGCTGATGGCCGCCTACTGGCCGACGGCCGACCAGGACCCGGGGGCCAGCGCGCCGACCCGGGAGTTCGCCGGGATCTGGCGGGACATGCCGAAGGTTGTCTACTCGCGCACCCTGGACCGCGCCGACTGGAACGCCACCGTGGTCCGGGAGGTCGTCCCCGAGGAGGTTCGGGCGCTCAAGGAGCAGCCCGGCGGCGACCTGGTGGTCGGCGGCGCCGACCTGGCCGCCGCCTTCCGCCGCCTGGGTCTGGTCGACGAGTGGCAGATCTACCTCCACCCGGTCGTGGTCGGCGGCGGCAAGCGGCTGTTCCCCGCCGGCACCCGCCTCGACCTGGAGCTGGCGGAGAGCCGGCGGTTCGGCAACGGGGTGGTGCTGCTGCACTACCGCTGACCCGGGGCGCGGCCGGGAGCACCCGGCCGCGCGATGGCAGGTCACGACTCCGGCACCGGCTCGTAGACCCGCTGCACGACGGGAGGAGCGGTATGCTGCGCGGATGCGTGACGCCGGCGTCCCCACCCAGTTGACTGAGCCGGCGGTGACCGACGGGCCGGCGCTGGACGCCCGGCCGACCGTTCCGACGCCGGTCCCGACCGGTCACGCCATCGACCCGGCGGCGAGCCCGGCGTCCATGTCGGACGCTCCCGTCGGCGCGGAAGGGTCGGCGCCGCCCGACGGTGACGCCGCAGCGGGATTCCGGCCGCCCGCCAGCCTGGCCGACTTCGCCGAGCTGGCCCGGGCGGTGCTGCCACGGGAGGTGTGGGAGTACGTCAACGGCGGCAGCGGCAGGGAGATCACCCTCGCCGCCAACCGTGCCGCCCTGGACCGGGTGGCGGTGCTGCCCCGGGTGCTGACCGGCGTGGACGCCCCGCGCACCGAGGCGGCCCTGCCCGGCGGCAGCTACGCCATGCCGGTGGCGGTCGCGCCGATGGCGTATCAGAAACTGCTGCACCCGGACGGCGAGGTTGCCCTCGCGGCCGCCGCCCGCGCAGCCGGCGTGCCCTACGTGGCGAGCACCCTGGGCAGCACGCCGATCGAGGAGGTCGCCGGGGTTGGCGGCCCGATCTGGTTCCAGCTCTACTGGCTGCGCGACCGGGGCATGGTCGCCGATCTGCTGGACCGGGCGCACACGGCCGGCTGCACCGCGCTGATGGTCACCGTCGACGTGCCGGTCCTCGGCCGGCGGCTGCGCGACGTGCGCAACGGCTTCACGCTGCCCCCACACGTCACCGCGGCGAACCTGCCGGGTGGCCGGAACGACCTGGCCCACCAGGGTATCCCCGGGGTGTCCGCGGTCGCGGCACACACCGGCGCGGTCTTCGCCCCGGCGCTGAGCTGGGCGGACCTGGCCTGGCTGCGCGAGCGTACGCCGTTGCCGCTGCTGGTCAAGGGCATCCTCGACCCGCGCGACGCAGTCCGCGCGGCGGAGACCGGGGTGGACGCCGTGGTGGTCTCCAACCACGGTGGACGGCAGCTGGACGGCGCCCCGGCGACCGCCACCGTGCTGCCCGAGGTGGTCGCGGCGGTGGGAGAGCGCTGCGCGGTGCTGCTGGACAGCGGCGTACGGAGCGGCACCGACGTGCTGCGCGCGCTCGCCCTCGGCGCCGCCGGCGTGCTGATCGGCCGGCCGATGCTCTGGGCCCTGGCCGCTGGCGGACGGGCCGGCGCCGAGGCGGCGCTGGCCCTGCTCGCGGCCGAGCTGCGCGACGCGCTCACCCTGTCCGGCTGCGCTGACCCGGCCGCGGCCCGGCAGCTGCGCACCCTGATCGTAGGCTGACGCGGAGCCGGCAGAGCTGCCCGGGTCGGCTACGTCCTGGCGGACCAGCGGGTGCGGGCTCGGACCGTGGGGCCGCTCGCCGACCAGCTCGCCACGATCGACCTGGGCCGGGACCGGCTCGCCGCGCTGATCACCGGACGCATGGCCGGCGCGGGCGCGCTGGTCATCCCGGGTACGGCCCCCTGAGCTCGCCCGAACCCCGGGGGATCAGCCGGGTCGCCACCAGGTGGGTGCGGGGCGGCCACTGCTCGCCGTCCAGCCGGCGGAAGATCAGTGACGCGGCGAGGCGGCCCATCTCGGCCGGGTCCTGCGCGATCACCGTGACCGCCGGCTGGAGGAGGTCGGCGAGGGGAAAGTCGTCGAAGCCCACCAGCGCGACCTGATCCTGCCGGCGGAGCTCTTGCAGGGCCCGGATGACGCCGATGGTGACCAGGTTCTGCGAGGTGAAGAGCGCGGTGGGTGGGGTGTCCGCAGCGAACAGCCGACGGACCGCCTCCGCCGTCTCGGCTTCGGTGTGCAGGTCGTGCACGGCGGCGACCGGCCGGAGGCCGTGGTCGGCCAGGCCTTCGCGGAAGCCCTGGAAGCGCTGCCGGGCGGTGGCTATCGTCTGCAGGTCACCCAGGTACGCGACGGCCCGGTGCCCGTGCGCGACGAGGTGGTGGACGGCGGACGCGGCGCCCTGGCGGTTGTCGGCGAGGACGGCGTCGACCGGCAGGCCGACCGGTGGCCGGTCGACGAACACCACCGGGGTGCCGGCGCTGACCTCCCCGGCGAGGTAGCGCTGGTCGTCGCTGGCCGGGGCGACGACCAGGGCGTCGGCCTGGCGCCTGGTGAAGGCGTGGATGAGCTCCCGTTCCCGGTCCGGGTTCTCGTCGACGCTGCCGGCGAAGATGAGCACCCCTCGCTCCCGGGCGGCGTCCTCGAGCGCCCGGTGCAGGGCGGCGGAGAACGGGTTGGCCAGGTCCTCCAGGACGGCGGCGATGGCCGCGCTGCGACCGCTGGACCGCCGCAGGCTGCTCGCGGTGAAGTTCGGCCGGTAGTCCAGCTGGGCGATCGCCCGCCGCACCGCGGCCGTCTTCGGCGCGGAGACGCCGGCCTCGCCGTTGACCACGCGGGACACCGTCTTCGGACTCACGCCGGCGAGCTGCGCGACGTCCCGGAGCGTGGGCCGGGCCCGGGCGGCGGTCGGTGGGGCGGAGGCGGCACTGTCCATGGTCGCTCCTACCGGACGGGGGCTGGTGCGGTGACCGTCGGCGGTCCCCGCCGCCGGCCGCCGGTGATCGGCCGTCGCGCTGGCCGGGCGCCTCCGGCCGGTACGTAACGGGCATCGTCCCGGTGTCTGACATCGATGTCAAGAGTGACCGGTGGGTTGCGTGCTGGTCGTGAAAACCCTTGGACATTGCATTGACATCGGTCATACACGGCGCGGAAACTGCGCTGACATCGTTGTCATCCTCCGCCACGGCCCGCCGTGGTCCCCCCGAGGGAGTACACATGATCCAGCGCATCGGCCGCCGCCGCGCCGCCCTGCTGGTCGCCGCCGCAGCGGCGACGTCCATCGTGGTCAGCGGCTGCGGCGACAGCTCCAGCGACGGCGGTTCCGGCGGCAAGACCATCGCCGTCTCCCTGATCACCAAGAACTCCACCAACCCGTTCTTCGTCGCCATGCAGAACGGCGCCAAGAAGGCCGCCGACGCCGAGGGCATCAAGCTGACCGTGGCCGCCGGCAAGGAGGACGGCGACGAGGCCGGCCAGGTGCAGGCGATCGAGAATGCCATCGCCCGCGGCGACGCCGGCATCCTCATCACGCCGACCGGCCCCGGCGTCAACCCCGCGATCAAGAAGGCGCGGGACGCCGGGCTGTACGTCATCGCCCTGGACACCCCGCCGGACCCGGCGAACACCGTCGACATCACCTTCGCCACCGACAACTTCAAAGCCGGTGAGCTGATCGGCAAGTGGACGGCGAACCAGCTCGCCGGCAAGCCGGCGACCATCGCGCTGCTGGACCTGTTCAACGACAAGGTGGTCTCCGTTGACTACAACCGGGACCAGGGCTTCCTGACCGGCATGGGCATCGACACCGCCGACAAGAAGAAGAACGGCGACGAGGCGAAGACCGGCAGCTACTCCGGTGGCAGCTACACGATCGCCTGCAACGAGCCGACCAACGGCGCCGAGGACGGCGGCCGGACGGCGATGGAGAACTGCCTCACCAAGAACCCCGGCATCAACGTGGTCTACACCATCAACGAGCCGGCCGCGGTCGGCGCGCACAAGGCGCTCCAGGCGGCCGGCAAGACCCAGGGCGTCCTGATCGTCTCGGTCGACGGCGGCTGCGACGGCGTGAAGCAGGTCAAGGACGGCGTCATCGGCGCCACCTCGCAGCAGTACCCGCTGAAGATGGCCGAGCTGGGCGTGCAGGCGATCAAGAAGATCGCGAGCGGCGGGGAGAAGCCGAAGGTCAGCGACGGCCTGGACTTCTTCGACACCGGCGTCGCGCTGGTCACCGACAAGACCGCCAGCGGAGTCGAGAGCATCACCAGCGCCGACGGCGCCCAGCGCTGCTGGGGCTGAGCCACCACCGCCGGGTCGAGGGGTCGGCGCATCCCGTGCCCCCCGACCCGGCGGTTCGTCCGCCACCGCCGCCACCGGCAGGAGCCCATGATGACCACCGCCACGCCACCGACCACCGCAGCGCAGGAGTTCGCGCAGCGCCAGCACTCGCCGCTGCAACGGCTGCAGCACCTGCTGCACGCGCACCCCGCGATCAGCCCGTTCCTGGTCCTGCTCATCTCGTTCGTCGTCTTCTCCACCCTCAACCCGCGCTTCGCCTCGCCCAACTCGCTGTCGCTCGTGCTGCAGCAGGTGGCCGTCATCGGCGCGCTCGCCGTCGGGCAGACGCTGATCATCCTGACCGCGGGCATCGACCTGTCGGTCGGCGCCGTCACCATCCTGGCGATGATGCTGGCGGCCAAGCTGGCCGCCGAGAACGGGCTGCCGGCCGTCCTCGCCGTCCTGCTGGCCGTCGCGGTCGGCGCCGCCGCCGGCGCACTCAACGGCGGGCTGGTGACCCGGCTCAAGCTGCCGCCCTTCATCGTCACCCTCGGCACGCTCAGCGTCTTCACCGCCGTGGGGCTCCTCTACTCCGAGGGGCGCAGCGTGCAGGCCACCAACCTGCCCGCCCTGCTGAGCTGGACCGGCGAGTCCTTCCCGGTGGGCCGGTTCCGGATCACCGTCGGCGTGATCGTGGTGCTCCTGCTCTACCTCGCCGTCGGCTTCGCGCTCGCCAAGACCGCCTGGGGCCGGCACGTCTACGCGGTCGGGGACGACAAGGAGGCCGCCCGGCTCGCCGGCATCCGGGTCGACCGGGTGCTGGTGAGCGTCTACGTCATCGCCGGGGCGATCTACGGGCTCACCGCGTGGATCCTCATCGGACGAGCCGGCGCGGCCAGCCCGAACGCCATCACCGACGCCAACCTGGAGAGCATCACCGCCGTCGTCATCGGCGGCGCCAGCCTCTTCGGCGGCCGCGGTGCCGTGCTCGGCACGCTGCTCGGCGCGCTGATCGTCGGGTTCTTCCGCAGTGGCCTCTCGCTGGCCGGCGTGGACGACCAGTACCGCGTACTCGCCGTCGGCGTGCTGGTGATTCTCGCCGTCGCCGTGGACCAGTGGATCAGAAAGGTGAGGTCATGACCGCCGCCACCGCACCCACCCCACTCGACAGTCCCGGCGCGACCGCGGACGGCCAGCGTACGCCGGTGCTCTCCGCCCGCGGGTTGGTGAAGACCTTCGGCAAGGTCGTCGGCCTGGACGGGGTGGACCTGGACCTGTACCCGGGCGAGGTGCTCGCCGTCATCGGGGACAACGGTGCCGGGAAGTCCACCCTGATCAAGTGTCTGACCGGGGCGCTGATCCCGGACGCCGGCGGGCTGTTCCTGGAGGGGAAGCCGGTGCACTTCAAGCGCCCCCAGGACGCCCGGGACGCCGGCATCGAGACCGTCTACCAGACCCTGGCCGTGGCGCCGGCGCTGGACATCGCGAGCAACCTCTTCCTCGGCCGGGAGAAGCGCCGGCGCGGGATCCTCGGCTCGGTGTTCCGGATGCTCGACCAGAAGGGGATGCGCCGCGACGCCGAGCAGGCCCTCGAGGACCTCGGGATCGGCACGCTGCAGAACGTGGCGCAGCCGGTCGAGACGCTCTCCGGAGGCCAGCGCCAAGCGGTCTCGGTGGCCCGGGCCGCCGCCTTCGGCAGCAAGGTTATCGTGCTCGACGAGCCCACCGCGGCGCTCGGCGTGCGGGAGTCCAACCAGGTGCTCCGGATGATCGAGGAGCTCCGCTCCCGCGGCCTGCCGGTCATCCTGATCAGCCACAACATGCCGCACGTGTTCGAGGTGGCCGACCGGATCCACATCCAGCGGTTGGGCCGGTGCGCGGGGGTGGTGACGGCCACGTCGCACACCATGCCCGAGGCGGTGGCCATCATGACCGGCGCGACCACGCTCGAGCAGACCCCGGGCCGGCAGGCGGGCTGAGGTGATCACCGTTGTCGGCGAGAGCCTGGTCGACCTGATCGAGGAGGCGGCGGGTGGGGCGACCGCGTACCCGGGCGGTAGCCCGGCGAACGTCGCGGTCGCGCTCGCCCGCCTCGGCCAGCCCACCACGCTGCTCTCCCAGCTCGGCGACGACGCGTACGGGCGGCTGGTCCGTGCCCACCTGGCCGGCAGCGGCGTACGGCTGGATCCGGCCTCGGTGTCGGATCTGCCGCATACCAGCGTGGCCCGGACCCGGGTGGGCGCGGACGGGCAGGCCCGGTACGACTTCGCGATCGACTGGCCGGCCTTCCCGGCCGGCACCCTCACCGGGGTGGGCGCCGGAAGCGACTGCCTGCACACCGGATCGCTCGCCACCGTCCTCGACCCGGGCGCCGGCGACGTGGTGGCGCTGGTCCACGACCGCCGGGCCACCACGACGATCAGCTTCGACCCGAACTGCCGCCCGTCGCTCACCGGTGACCGGGTTCGGGCCCGGCACCGGGTCGAGGACCTGGTCGCCGTCTCGGACCTGGTCAAGGTCAGCCGCGAGGACCTGGACTGGCTGCACCCGGGACAGCCGCCGGACCGGGTGGCGCGGCGGTGGCTGGAGCTGGGCGCCGGCCTCGTCGTGGTCACCCTCGGCGCCGAAGGAGCGCTGGCGGTCACCCGGCAGGTGGCGTGGCGGGTGACCGCCCGACCGGTGACGGTGGTGGACACCGTGGGCGCCGGTGACGCGTTCACCGCGGGACTGCTGGCCGCGCTGCAGGAACACCGACTGCTCGGCGCCGACCGGCGCGCCGCGCTGCGGGCCGCCGGCCCGGAGACGCTCGCCACCGTGCTCGACAACGCCGCGCGGGTGGCCGCGCTGACCTGCGCCCGACGGGGCGCCGACCCGCCCACCCGGGCCGAGTTGGCCGCCCTGCCCGCCCCGGCGTGACACCGCACTGTCGGCGTTCCGCCCGCCGCGTTCCGGGGCCGCCCGCCGCCCGTTGATAATGGACGGATGGTTGCCTGGGAGTACGCGTTGCTGGTCCGCCGCTATCAGGGGCAGGGCCGCAATTTCCACGTCTCGTTCGTCTGGTACGCCCCGGACGGGTCGCGCACCGACGTGACCGCGTACGGCGACACGGCGATCGCGCACCTCAACCGGGTCGGCCGGGAGGGCTGGGAGCTGGTCTCCGCCGCCGAGGACGTGAACAACGTCCAGGGCAGCACCGAGGTGCACCGCTACCACCTCAAGCGGCCGCTGCGCTGACCCGCGGGCGCGCGTCGCTCCCCCTCGGCCGGTCCGGGTCAGGCGGCTCGACCGGCGATCCTGAGGGGAACGCCCTGCGCCCGGAGTGGGGCGAGCTGGGACTCGTCCGCGCCCGCATCCACGATGACCAGGTCGAAGGCGGTGAGCGGCGCGAGCTGGTGCAGCCCGTTCTTGGTGAACTTGCTGTGGTCGATGAGCAGGACGCGCCGGTTGGCGGCCTCCATGAGCGCCCGTTTGACGGCCACCGTCTCCTGTGACTGGTGGTAGCAGTGTCCGTCGGTGACCGCAGTCGTCGACATGAACAGGACGTCGGCCCGCAGGGACCGGATGGCGTCGGTGGTCTGCATGCCGAGGAACGCGTCGTACGCCGGGTAGTAGGCGCCGCCGAGACCGATGAGGTCGACTCCCGGCTCACCGGCGAGCAGCTTCAGCACGGCCAGGAAGTTGCTGATGACGGTCAGCGGGCCGCGGGCCGGCAGCAGTTCCGCGACCGCCAACCCGGTGGTGCTCTCATCGATCATGATGGCGGCGCCCGGCGTGACGAGTTCCACCGCCGCGAGGGCGAGGTCCCGCTTCTCGGCGGCCATCGCCTGCACCCGGTGGCGTACGTCGCCGTGGTGGACGGCCGAGGGTTGTGCGGTGGCGCCGCCGCGCACCTTGCGTAGCCAGCCCTCGCTCTGCAGCACGTCGAGATCGCGATGGATGGTCATCAGGCTCACGCCCTGCGCCTCGGCGAGGTCTTCGATCTTGACGAAGCCCTCGTCGATGACCCGCCGACGAATCTGCTCGCGCCGCTCGCGTGGGCTGGGCGGGGCCGCCTCGGGCACCGTGTTCACGCTGGCGACATCGTTGGCCACCGGGCTGCCTCCTGTCGTGGGTGCTGAGCGGCCGGGTCCGGAGGTGCGGGGTCCGGTCCGCTCCGGCGCGCGCATGCCGCAACCTACCGCGTCCGGATCCGCCGCTTCGGGCGACGCTCTGCTCACATCATCATGTGATGTTGCTGAGAAGATAACACGCGGTCGGGGGCCGGGAAACGCCCGGTTGCGCTGTACTGAGGCCTGTTTTGGCTGGCGTGCGTCACAGGCGAGTTGTGTTTTATTTCAGACTCTTGACATCACAATGGTCCCTGGTGTTTGGTTCGTAACACGAGCGACCCTCGTCGTCACGGACTGCCCGACGGTCTTGTCGGACCGTTCGGGACGGCAGCCGACGCCGGCCGCACCCACCACCCCCGATCGACCCGGGTGCGGCCGGAACACCTGAGGAGTGCGTCATGAAGAGAATCCCCCTGCGGGCACTCGTCGCCGTCGCCGCGACGCTGCTCGCCGCCCCGTCCCTCGCCGCCTGTGCCTCCACCGACGACGCCGGCGGTGGTTCCGGCAAGGGCGCGGAGAACGCGAAGATCGCGTTCCTGATGCCGGACATCGCCTCCACCCGCTACGAGCAGTACGACGCTCCGCTGTTCAAGGCCAAGATGAAGGAGCTCTGCCCGAAGTGCGAGGTGCTCTACCAGAACGCCGGAGCTGACGCGTCGAAGCAGCAGCAGCAGGCCAACTCGGTCCTCGCCCAGGGCGTCAAGGCGATCGTGCTCGACCCGGTCGACTCGGCCGCCGCCGCCACGATCGTGAAGTCGGCGCAGGCCCAGAAGGTCGCCGTCATCGCCTACGACCGGCCCATTCCGGGCGCGAAGGCCGACTACTACGTCTCCTTCGACAACGAGAAGATCGGCTCGCTGATCGCCCAGTCCCTGGTGGACCACCTCAAGCAGTCCAACGCGCAGGGCGGGATCCTCGAGGTCAACGGCTCGCCCACCGACGCCGCCGCCGGGCTGATCAAGAAGGGCATCCACTCCGCCGTCGACCCGAGCGGGTTCAAGCTGCTCGCCGAGTACGACACCCCGGGCTGGCAGCCGAGCAAGGCGCAGGAGTGGGTGAGCGGACAGATCACCCAGTTCCCGGGCCAGGTCGCCGGCGTGGTGGCCGCCAACGACGGCACCGGAGGTGGCGCGATCGCCGCGTTCAAGGCCGCCGGCGCGAAGGTCCCGCCGGTGACCGGCAATGACGCGGAGGCGGCGGCGATCCAGCGGATCATCGCCGGTGACCAGTACAACACGATCTCGAAGCCCATCAAGATCGTGGCCGAGGCGGCTGCGGAGATCGCGTACAAGTTCGTCCAGGGCAACGCGCCGGCGGGCGAGACCACTCTCTTCGACACGCCGTCGAAGCTGTTCACCCCGACGGTCGTGACGCAGCAGAACGTCGCCGAGGTGATGTTCGGTCCGGACGGCGCGCTGAAGGCGGCGGACGTCTGCACCGCGGAGTACAAGGCCGCCTGCGACAAGCTCGGCATCAAGTAGGCCGGTCCGCCCCTCGTCACCACGGGGTGACGAGGGGCGGACCTCCCGCGTCACCGCCCCGCCCCGCGGAGCCACCGTCCCACCAGCCCCGAAGGACCGCCATGTCGCCTACGCCGACCAGCCAACTTCCGGAACCCGTGGCCGACACCGTCCTGTCGCTCCGCGGTATCAGCAAGACCTTCGGCGCCGTCGCCGCACTGACCGACATCGACCTCGACGTGGCCGCCGGCCAGGTGGTGGCGATCGTCGGCGACAACGGCGCCGGCAAGTCCACCCTCGTGAAGATCCTCTCCGGTGTGCACGCCCCGGACGCCGGGACCATCAGGTTCGAGGGCGACGAGGTCAGCATCCCGAACCCGGCCGCCGCCCACCAGCTCGGCATCGCCACGGTCTTCCAGGATCTCGCGCTGTGCGAGAACCTCAACGTGATCGAGAACCTCTTTCTCGGACACGAGCTGCGCGGCCTGCGCCTCGACGACGTGGCCATGGAGGTCCGCTCGTGGGAGCTGCTGCGGCAGCTCTCCGCCAAGATCCCGACGGTCCGGATCCCCGTCGCCTCGCTCTCCGGCGGGCAGCGCCAGACGGTCGCCATCGCCCGGTCACTGCTGGGCGACCCCAAGATCGTGATCCTGGACGAGCCCACCGCCGCCCTCGGCGTGGCACAGACGGCCGAGGTGCTCAACCTCATCGAGCGGCTCCGCGAACGCGGCCACGGCGTGATCATGATCAGCCACAACATGGCGGACGTGAAGGCCGTCGCCGACACCGTGGCCGTGCTGCGGCTGGGCCGCAACAACGGGGTCTTCGCGGTGGACGAGGTCTCACCCGAGGACATCATCGCCGCGATCACCGGCGCCACCGACAACGTCGTCGCTCGACGTAGCGCGCGGCGCGCCCAGCCGATCACCACCCTCGAAGGGAGGAGCCAGCCGTGACCGACGTTCATACCGCCGCGGCGGCCCCGTCCGGCCCGTCCGACCTGCACGACGAGCGGCTGCGGCACCAGGTCGGCGTGGCTGGGGCCGTGGCCGCCTTCATCGACCGGGTGCGCAGCGGTGACCTCGGGGTGCTGCCCGTGGTGGCCGGGCTCGTCGTCATCTGGACCGTGCTGCAGTCGCTCAACCCGATCTTCCTGTCCAGCGCCAACCTGGTGAACCTCACCCTGGAGTGCGTACCGGTCGGCGTGATCGCGCTCGGTGTCGCGTTCATGCTCCTGGTCGGCCAGATCGACCTGTCGGTCGGCTCGATCAGTGGCTTGTCCGCCGCGGTCATGGCGGTGCTCTTCGTCGACCGCGGGCTGCCCGCCTGGGTCGCGGTCGGCGCAGCCGTCGTCATGGGAGCCGCGCTGGGTTGGGTCTACGGGCAACTGTTCAACCGGTTGGGCGTCCCCAGCTTCGTCATCACCCTGGGCGGCCTGCTTGGTTTCCTCGGGCTCCAACTGTGGGTGCTCGGCGCCAAGGGCTCGATCAACCTGCCCTTCGACTCCGGTCTGGTGACGTTCGCGCAGTTGGCCTTCCTGCCGGCGTGGCTGTCGTACACCCTCGTCGGGCTGGGCGCCGTGGGCTGGTTCGCGAGCGGCTACCTGCACGCCCGCAACCGGCGACGGGCGCAGCTGTCCGCCGCGTCGGTGCAGTACCTCGCCGTCCGCAGCCTCGCGCTCGCCGTCGGGCTCGGCGTGGTCGTCTCCTACCTGCAGCAGACCCGGGGCGTCGGCTGGATGTTCGTGCTCTTCCTCGCCCTCGTCCTGGCCGCGCACTACGCGCTTCGCCGGACGAAGTACGGCAAGGCGGTGTACGCGATCGGCGGCAACGTCGAGGCGGCCCGGCGCGCCGGCATCAACGTCAAGGCCGTCTACACCTCCGTCTTCATGCTCTGCACCACGCTGGCCGCCGTCGGTGGCGTCCTGGCCGCCGCCCGGCTCGCCGCGGCCAACCAGAGCAGCGGCGGTGGCGACGTCAACCTGAACGCCATCGCGGCCGCCGTCATCGGCGGCACCAGCCTCTTCGGCGGCCGGGGCAGCGCCTTCGCCGCGCTGCTCGGCATCGTGGTGATCCAGTCGATTTCCAGTGGCCTGACCCTGCTGAACCTGGACTCCTCGTTCCGGTTCATGGTCACCGGTGCCGTCCTGCTGCTCGCCGTGGCGCTGGATTCGGTGGCGCGCCGGTCCCGGGCGTCGCACGGCCGGGGCTGAGCGCGGGTCCGTCGGAGGGAGGATCGTGACAGCCATCTGCGTCGACGCCGGCACGACGATGATCAAGGCGGTCGGTTACGACGAGAACGGCCGGGAGGCGGTCGTGGTCCGGGAGCCGGCGCTCGTCCAGCGGCCGAGGTCCGGCTGGGTCGAGCAGGACATGGGTCAGGTCCGGGATGCGGTGTTCCGCGCGATCCGTGCCGTCCGCGCCCGGTTGCCCGGTGAGATCGACTTCCTCGCGCTCACCGCGCAGGGCGATGGCTGTTGGCTGATCGACGCGGCTGGCGCGCCGACCGGTCCGGCGGTGCTGTGGAACGACGGCCGGGCCGCGTCGGTGGTGCGCGGCTGGGCCGAGGCCGGCCTCCTCTCCGAGGCGTTCCGCCGCAATGGCTCGGTCACCTTCCCCGGCCTGCCCAACGCGATCCTCAGCTGGCTGCATACCCACGACCCGGACCGGTTGGCGCGCTCGGCGGCTGTCCTGACCTGCGGTGGCTGGCTCTTCGCCCAGCTCACCGGCGCGGTCGTGATGGAGGAGTCGGACGCCTCGGCGCCGTTCGTGGAGCTGCGCACCGGCCGGTACGACCCTCGCCTGCTCGACCTGTTCGACCTGGCGTGGGCGGAGCGGCTGCTGCCACCGGTGGCGCGCGGCGCGCGGCGGGTCGCCCCGCTGCAGGCCGACGCCGCCGCCGACCTCGGCGTTCCCGCGGGCACCCCGGTCGTGGTCGCCCCCTACGACATCGCGGCCACCGCGATCGGCGCGGGCGCGGTCCGCCCCGGCCAGGCGTGCAGCATCCTCGGCACCACGCTCTGCACCGAGGTGGTGACCGACGAGGTGTCGCTCGGCGCCGAACCGCTCGGGGCGACCGTCGCCCTCGGTGTGCCGGGCCGGCACCTGCGGGCCATGCCCACGCTGACCGGCACCGAGGTGTTGACCTGGGCGTGCGGGCTGCTCGGCCTGGACCACCCCGGAGACCTGATCGACCTGGCGGGCCAGGCGCCGGTGGGCGCCGACGGCCTGATGTTCCTGCCCTACCTGTCCCCGGCCGGCGAACGGGTGCCGTTCGTCGACCCGCAGGCGAGGGGGATGCTGTTCGGTCTCTCCGTCGAACACGGGCGGGAGCACATCGCCCGTGCCATTGTCGAGGCGCTCACCCTGGTCATCCGCGACTGCCTGGCCGCCTCGCAGGTCACGCCGACGGAGCTGGGGATCTGCGGCGGCGGCGCGGCGAACGGGGTCTGGGCGCAGCTCATCGCCGACGTGGTCGGCGTACCCGTGCGGCGCACCGCCGACGCCGAGGTCGGCGCCCGCGGCGCGTTCGTCGTCGGCAAGCTCGCCACCGGGGCCGCGGCCACGGTGGAGGAGGCGGTCGCCGCGCACGTGCTGGTCCGGGACTCGTTCGCACCGGACCCGGTGCGGACGCGGCGCTACGCCGAACTGCTCGAAGAGTTCGTCCGCCTGCGCCGGCACGCGGCGACGACGTGGCCGCGACTGGCGGCCCTGCGCGGAGAGGGGGACCGGTGAGGCAGCCGGCGGACGACGGCGTCTGGATCGGACTCGATCTCGGCACGCAGAGCGTGCGGGCCCTGGCAGTCACCGGCCGGGGTGCCGCCGTCGGCATGGGCAGCGCGCCGCTGACCAGCAGCCGCGACGGCAACCGGCACGAGCAGGATCCGCGACAGTGGTGGGCCGCGGTGTCGGCCGCGGCGCGCGCGGCGATGGTTGACGTGCCACCGGCCAGCGTCCGGGGAGTCGCCGTCGACGCCACCTCCGGCACGGTGCTCCTGATGGACCGGACCGGCGAGCCGGTGACCCCGGGCGTCATGTACGACGACACCCGCGCGGCCGCCGAGGCCGAGCGGGTGAACGAGGTCGGCGCGGCCACCTGGGCGGCGCTGGGCTATCAGCGCATGCAGCCCGCCTGGGCGCTGCCGAAACTGCTGTGGCTGCTGCGGCACCACCCCGGCGTGGCGGACGCGCACCGGCTGGCGCACCAGAGCGACGTGATCAACCGCCGCCTGGTCGGGCACGAGGTGCCGACCGACCTGAGCAACGCGCTCAAGACCGGCGCCCACCTCGTCGACGGCGACTGGCCGGTCGCCGTCCTCGACGCGCTCGGCGTGCCCGGTGAGCTGCTGCCGCCGCTGGTCCGATCCGGCACCCGCCTCGGCACGGTCTGCGCCGACGCCGCCGAGCAGACCGGCGTCCCCGTCGGCACCCCCGTGATCGCCGGCATGACCGACGGGTGTGCGGCGCAGCTCGGGTCCGGCGCGCTGCGGGTCGGCAGTTGGAACTCCGTGCTCGGCACCACCCTGGTGCTCAAGGGAGTCGCCCGCGAGCCGGTTCACGACCCGGCCGGAGCGGTCTACTCGCACCGCGGCCCGAACGACACCTGGCTGCCCGGTGGCGCGTCCAGCACCGGGGCGGGAGCGGTCTCGCGGGACTTCCCGGACGCCGATCTCGACGCCCTCAACCGCGCGGCGGCGTCCCACGAGCCCGCCACCGCCCTCTGCTATCCGCTGGTCGCCACCGGCGAACGCTTCCCGTTCGTCGCCCCCGAGGCGCGCGGTTTCCTGCTCGGCGAGCCGGCCGGGGAGGGCGATCGGTTTGCGGCGGTGCTGCAGGGCGTCGGGTACCTCGAGCGGCTCTGCTTCGACTACCTGCACCTGCTCGGTGCCCCGTTGGACGGCGAGCTGGTGCTGACCGGCGGCGCCACCCGCAGCGGGTACTGGAACCAGCTGCGCGCGGACATCCTCGGTCGGCCGGTGGTGCTGCCGGAGAACGCCGAGCCCGCGCTCGGCATGGCGATCCTCGCCGCGGCGGTCGACGGGGACCCGGTCGAGATGGCGGCGGCCATGGTGCGGGTACGGGCGATCGTCGAGCCGCGCGCGGGCTCGCCCAGCCGGTTCGCGCCGGGATATCTGCAGCTGGTCGAGGTGCTCGAGCAACGGGGCTGGCTGGCACCGGCTGCGGCCGCACACGCACGGGAAAGGACAGCCCAATGACCACCCTCGTCCTCGTCCGCCACGGGGAGACCGTCTGGCACGCGGAGAATCGGTACGCCGGTGTCAGCGACATCTCGCTCACCGCCCGCGGGCACGAGCAGGCCGGGCAACTGGCGGCCTGGGCTGCGACGGCCGGGCTCTCCGCTGTCTGGACCTCCACCCTGAGCCGCGCCCAGCTCACCGCCGCGCCCTGCGCCGAGGCGGCCGGCACCCCGCTGCGGGTCGACGAACGCCTGCGGGAGCTCGACTTCGGTGACGGCGAGGGGCTGACCCGCGCGGAGATGCGGGAGCAGTTCCCGCAGGCGTTGGACGCCTTCCACGCCGATCCGGTCGCGGACCACCTGCCCGGCGGGGAGGACCCGGCCCACGCCGCGCATCGGTTCACCGCGTGCCTGCGCGACATCGGCGCCCAGCACCCCGACGGCCGGGTTCTCGTGGTCGCGCACACGACCGCCATCCGGCTGGCCCTGTGCCAGCTGCTCGGGGTGCCGCTCCGGGAGTATCGCCGGCTGTTCCCGTTCGTCCGCAACTGCGCCCTCACCGAGATCCGGCTGGACGACGACCGCGTCGCCGTCCTCGAGTTCAACGCCCCGATCGCCCGGCCGATGGGCTGAGGCCCGGTCCCGTCCGCCGAACCCGCGACAACCCCTGGGAGATCCTCTGATGAGCGTCCGCCTGCTCGCCGCTGGCGACCATTTCGTCCTCAACCGTCTGCTCGTCGACGCCGTGCGCGCCGAGGTCCCCGACGGTCTCGACATCAGCGAGCTGACGCTGCCCTGGCCGGTCGAGCCGTTCGGACCGGTGGCGGAGGTGCACGAGGCGTCCGGCACCGAGGACGAGTTGATCGAGGCGCTGCGCGGGGTGCGGGTCTGCGTGACGCAGATGGCACCGATCACGCGGAAGGTGCTCGAGGCCGCACCGGATCTCGAGCTGGTCTGCGTCAGCCGCGGCGGCCCGGTGAACGTGAACCTCGACGCGGCGACCGAGCGGGGCGTGGCCGTCTGCTCCGCGCCGGGCCGCAACGCGGCCGCCACGGCGGAACACACCATCGCCATGATCCTCGCGGCCGTCCGCCGGATCGCGCCGACCCACCAGGATCTCCTGAACGGGGTCTGGCGTGGCGACTACTACCGCTACGACAGCGTCGGGCCGGAGCTGGGCGGCAGCACGGTCGGGCTGATCGGGTTCGGCGCCATCGGTAGCCGGGTCGCCCGCATCCTCCACGCGTTCGGCGCGCGGATCCTGGTGCACGACCCGTACGTCACCGCCGACCAGGTCGCCGGGATCGCCGAGTTGACCCCCCTGGACGACCTGCTGTCGCGGTCCCGGGTCGTCTCCCTGCACGCCCGCCTCACCCCCGAGACCACCGGGATGATCGGTGCCGCGCAACTGGCCGCGATGCCAGCCGGTTCGGTCATCGTCAACTGCGCCCGGGGCGCGCTGCTCGACTACGACGCCGTGTGCGACGCCCTCGACGCGGGGCACCTGTTCGGCGCGGCCTTTGACGTCTTTCCGGAGGAGCCGATCCCGGCCGGTTCCCGACTGCTCACCACGCCGAACATCGTGCTGACCCCGCACCTGGCGGGGGCCAGCAAGGAGACCGCCGCGAACGCCGCCCGCATCGTCGCCGGAGAGGTGGGCCGGTATCTGCGCGGCGAGCCGCTCCGCTGCTGCGCCAACCCGCAGGTGCGGGGCTGACCCGACCGATCAGGGGGTGTGGCGCGACCCACCACACCTCCCTGATCAGCGGCGGTCAGCCGAGGTCGACGGCGGGGTAGAGGGGGAAGCCGGTCAGCAGCTCGCTGGCCTGCTTGCTCACCTTGTCGGCCAGCGCCGGGTCGAGGACGTACTTGGCCTTGGACGGGGTGCCGTCCGGGTTCGCGCCGGGCTTCGTCTGGCTGAGCACGGTGTGGATCAGCTCGGCGGTGGCGTCCATCTCGGCGGTGCCGAGGCCCCGGCTGGTGAGCGCCGGGGTGCCGATCCGGATGCCCGAGGTGTACCAGGCGCCGTTCGGGTCCTGCGGGACGGCGTTGCGGTTGGTCACGATGCCGGAATCGAGCAGCGCCTGCTCGGCCTGCCGGCCGGTCAGGCCGTACCCGGAGACGTCGATCAGCACCAGGTGGTTGTCGGTGCCGCCGGTGACCAGCTGCGCGCCCCGGCGCACCAGCCCGTCGGCGAGCGCCTGGGCATTGGTGACGATGCGCTGCGCGTAGTCGGCGAAGTCGGGGCGACGGGCCTCCGCGAGGGCCACCGCCTTGGCCGCCATCACGTGCGGCAGCGGGCCACCGAGCACCATCGGGCAGCCCCGGTCGACCTGGTCGGCCAGCTCGGGGCCGCAGAGCACCAGGCCGCCGCGCGGGCCGCGCAGCGACTTGTGGGTGGTGGTGGTGACGATGTGCGCGTGCGGCACCGGGTCGAAGTCGCCGGTGAAGACCTTGCCCGCGACCAGGCCGGCGAAGTGCGCCATGTCGACCATGAAGGTGGCGCCGACCGAGTCGGCGATCTCCCGCATGATCCGGAAGTTGACCTTCCGCGGGTACGCCGAGTAGCCGGCGACCAGGATCAGCGGCTTGAACTCGCGGGCCGCCTCGGCCACCTTGTCGTAGTCGATCAGGCCGGTGGCCGGGTCGGTGCCGTAGCTGCGCTGGTCGAACATCTTGCCGGAGATGTTCGGGCGGAAGCCGTGGGTGAGGTGGCCGCCGGCGTCCAGCGACATGCCGAGCATCCGCTGGTTGCCCAGCTCGCGACGCAGCGCGAACCAGTCCGCCTCGGTGAGCTCGTTGACCTGGCGTACCTGGGCCTTCTTCAGGGCCGGGGACTCCACCCGGTCGGCCAGGATCGCCCAGAAGGCGACCAGGTTGGCGTCGATGCCGGAGTGTGGCTGCACGTACGCGTGAGCGGCGCCGAACAGCTCCCGGGCGTGCTCCGCGGCGAGCGCCTCGACGGTGTCGACGTTCTGGCAGCCGGCGTAGAAGCGGCGGCCGACGGTGCCCTCGGCGTACTTGTCGCTGAACCAGTTGCCCATGGCCAGCAGGGTGGCCGGGGAGGCGTAGTTCTCGCTGGCGATGAGCTTGAGCGACTCGCGCTGGTCGGCCAGCTCCTGCCCGATGGCGTCCGCCACCCGCGGCTCGACGGCGCGGATGACCTCCAGCGCGCTGCGGAAGGCGGTGGATTCGGCGTTCAGCGACATGCGACCTCCTGGTGACGTGCGGAAGGCCCAGGCGCTCGGCGTGCGTCCTCATGACGGGACCGCTTCCCGATGGTTCGCCATCCCCACGCGCCAGTCACGGCCCGCGCCGATCCTACCGGGTCCGTCCGGGCCCGACCGGAGAGGTCGGGCCCAGGTCGGGTACGGGTCGACTCAGGCGGTGGCCGCGTCGCGGGCGCTCTTGATCGCCTTCGGGTCCTTCGGGCTGCGCGGCGCCTCGGGACGCATCGCGATCACCTCGTTCTCGAGGTACGTGTGCACGGTGAGCGCCTCGAGGATCTGGTTCACCAGCTCCTCTTTGAGCAGGACGATCGCATCGGTGGACACCGGCACCTCCTCGTACGTGGCTGTCGACGGTGATCCACTACCCCGGTGGTGAGCTGGGAAAACGGGTGGGGCCCGGCGACAGGTCGCCGGGCCCCACCACAGATGGTGCTACCGCTACTTCACCTCACCACGTTGTACGCATCGACCATGCCGGCGCCGTAGAACCCGTTACGCGCGCCGCCAGAGCAGGTCGCGTCGTACAGGTGCGGGTTCGTCGCCGAGATCAGCGGTACCTGGTTGAAGACACCCTCCGGGCAGGACTGCGCCACCGACGTGCGCTCCAGGAACGCCGTCAGCTGGCCCGGGGTCATCCCCGGGTGCGCCGACAAGGCCAGCGCCGCGACGCCGGTCGCGTGCGGGCCGGACATCGAGGTGCCCTGCTTGTACCCCCACCCGTTGGTCTTGGTGGCGGTGTTGAAGGTCGTCGACAGGACGGCGTCGGTGATGGTCGAGCGCACGCCCTGCGTCCGGTACCGGGTGTCCCCGCCCGGCGCCGTCACGTCGATGACGCCCTGGCCGTACGAGGAGTAGTAGCTCTTCGCACCGGTCGGGCCCACCGCGCCGACGGTCACCACGCCCGGCGCCTCGGCCGGCAGGTCGAGGCAGGCGTTGGTGAGGTTCTCGCGCACCTCCGGCGTCCCGTTGTCCGGGCTGCCGGTGTCGGTGAGCTTGTGCGCGAGGTCGTAGTTGGAGTTGCCCGCGGACGCCACGTTGAGCACGCCCTTGGACTGCGAGTAGCGGATGGCCCGCTGCACGGCCTGCCACACCGGACGCTGGCGTGCGTCGTTGCGGCAGTTCAGCTCCCACGGGTCGATGTAGTAGCTGTTGTTCGTCAGCTGCATCCCGTGGTCGGCGGCCCACATGAACCCGCAGACTGCGGCCTCCGGGAAGATGAACCCGTCGTCGTTGACCACCTTGACGGCGGCGACCTTGACGCCCGGCGCGATGCCGGTCACCCCGACGCCGTTGACGGCGGCGGCGATGGTGCCGGCCACGTGGGTGCCGTGGTCGCTGGTGGTCGGGTTCCACGCCGCCTCGGTGGTGTCGACGACACCGCCCAGGCAGGACGTGCTCTTGTCCTTGGCGATCTGGGTCGCCAGGTCCGGGTGGGTGCTGGAGATACCGCTGTCCAGCACGCCGACGACGACGTTCGAGCTGCCGCTGTTGACGGCGTGGGCCTGCGGGACGTGGATCATGTTCATGTCCCACTGCTGCCCGTAGAGCGGCTCCTTGGTCGGGTCGCCGGTGGCGTTGGCGACGTCGGCCGCGGAGACCTCCACGGTCTCGCCCTCGTCGAGGGCGGTGCCCAGGCCGGCGGTGGACGCGACCGACTCGACGCCCGCGCCCGCCACCTGGGTGGCGAAGTTCGGGTT
Organism: Micromonospora sp. NPDC005806; assembly: GCF_042871425.1. Taxonomy (NCBI): domain Bacteria; kingdom Bacillati; phylum Actinomycetota; class Actinomycetes; order Micromonosporales; family Micromonosporaceae; genus Micromonospora; species Micromonospora sp. NPDC005806. Next base: position 51,877 of record NZ_JBIAIL010000037.1, read on the forward strand.
GGTCGAGCGGACGACGAGCACGCCGATCTGGCTGTAGTTGGCCACGACGGTGCCGTTGGCGGCCGCCACGCGGGCGGCGGCCTGGATGGTGTTGGCGCCCTGCGGGGCGAGGACCAGATACGAGGTGTCCGGTCCGGCGGCCGCCGCCGGAGCCAGCCCGCCGGTGACGGCGAGGCCGGCGCCGAGCGTCATGGCGGACGCGGCGGCCAGTGTCTTGCGACGAAGGTTCTTCACACAGACTCCCAGGGGGCCGATCCGGCCGAGCCCCACTCCCTGGCGGGAAGCGGGCCGGCGGAAAACGAGCAGGTTGCTCGCCTTCGATGGACCAGCGTAGGGAGCGAGTGTGGTGTTACACACACCCGAACGGACGAACAACAACCGTCAGACGGTGGCCAACGGGTAGGGAATCTCTTCCTTGCCACCGGACGGCACGGGCACCGCCCAGTCCCGCGACGGCGCGGAGGTGATCCCATCAGAGCGGTTCGGCCCGGACCTCGTCCTTTCCGGTCGGCGGTCCGCCGCGGCGCTGAAGGTGGGTGACGTCGTTGAACATGTCCGGGACCAGCCGACCTTCGGCGTCGATCGACCAGCCGGTGACCGAACAGTTGGCGATCGAGTGTGTCCGGGTCAATGCCAGCAGTTCGGCCTCGGTGAGCCCCTCCACCAGATAGCGGAGCACGAAGACCAGGGCGTCGTGGCCGAAGAGCAGCACTCGCTGGCCTTCGTGGTCCCGGCGCAGGTCACCGAGGAGCGCCCGCAGCCGCAGTGCCACGTCGGGCCAGGACTCACCCCCCGGCGGTCGGTAGTAGAACTTGCCGAGGCGGGTTCGACGCTCCGCCTCCGCCGGAAACCGCTGCCGCACCCCGTGCTCGGTGAGCCCGTCGAGGGCGCCCAACTCCCGGTCGCGCAGCCGCTCGTCCCGACTCACCGGGATGCCGCTGCCGGTCAGCGCCAGCTCGGCCGTCTGCACCGCCCGCAGGTACGGCGATGTCACGGCCACGTCCGGCCGGCGCGCCTCGGGTAGCCCGGCCAGCCAGCGGCCAGTCGCCCGGGCCTGCTCTTCTCCGGTCGGCGACAGCCGCACGTCCGCGTCGCGGTGGTTGAGGCCGACCAGCTCGGCCCCCGACGCCTCCGCCCTGGTCGCGGCGACGTTCGCTGTGCTCTCGCCGTGCCGCACGATCCACAGCGCCGCCAGCTCCGCCATGCGGCCTCCGGTACCCGAGCCCGGCGGGCGGTAACCGTGCGTCGTCGGGTGGCCTCGGCCGGGGGGGCGTGAATCGGCCGTAGCCGGGTAAGCGCTGGCAACCGGAAGCCGAGACACGGGGAGGTATGTCGTGGCCACGACCATGACCAAGGAACAGATGAGCCCGGTACGGGACAAGAACTACGACCTGATCCACATGCTGCAGATGTCGTTGGAGAACATCTACCGGCTGGACACGTACATCTCCGACGCCGACCAGCGCGGCGACACGGAACTCGCCAACTGGTTCCGCAAGGTCCAGGAGAACAATCGCAAGGCCGGTGACCAGGGCAAGCAGATGCTCATGACACGGATTCAGCAGGAAGGACGCTGAGCAACGGCACCGCCGGGACCGGACGGACTCTGCTGGTCGCGCCCGGTCCCGGCCGCCTCGGCCGCGACGCTGTTCGGGCCGTCACCGGCCAGACCGACCGCTGTCCCGTACGGGGCAGCGGCCCGACCCGTCGACGGAGCACAATGTCCCGTCCGGAACGACGGGATGGAGCCACCGATGACGGTCGTCAGGGGTCTACGGGAGGCGCTGGTGCTCTTCCTCATCGCGGTGGTGCTGATCGCGGTCGTGGTGGGGCTGTGGGTCGCGGTCGACGGCGGAGACTTCCCGCACCGGCTCGGCGTGGCCTGCATGGTCGTCGGCGCGCTGATCGGCATGACCGGTGATCTGACCCTGAGCCGGCTGGAGACGATGCCCGCCCGCACGGTGTTCGGGCTCCCGCCGGAACGGGAGGGGGCCGGCGGCGGACGGGTGCTCACCGGGGTCGGCATCTTCCTCTTCGTCGGGGTGCCGCTGATCGTCGCCGGCGTCCTGCTCGTCTGACGTCCCCGCGATCCGGCCCACCCCGTCGTACGGTGTGAGGCGTGGCGACGGCGGCCGAGGAGATCCAGGTGGGGAAGCGGCTGGTCCGCGTCTCCAGCCCCGACAAGCCGTACTTCCCGGAGCGCGGGCTGACCAAGCTGGACGTGGTCCGCTACTTCCTCGCCGTCGGCGACGGCATCCTGCGCGCGCTGCGCGACCGACCGACCATGCTCGAGCGTTGGCCGCGCGGCGTGTTCGAGGGCGCGAAGATCGCCACCCGGCAGGACAACCGCGGCGACGCCTTCTACCAGAAGCGGCTGCCGGCCGGGGCGCCCGACTGGGTGCGCACCGCGCACATCACCTTCCCGAGCGGCCGGACCGCCGACGAGGTGGCCCCGAGCGAGCTGGCCGTGGTGGCGTGGGCGGCCAACCTGGGCACCCTGCGCTTTCACCCGTGGCCCGTCTCGGCCGGTGACGTGGAACATCCCGATCAGCTCCGCATCGACCTCGACCCGATGCCGGGGGTGGACTTCGCCCAGGTGGTCCCGGTCGCCCACGAGGTACGCGCGTTCCTCGACGAGCTGGGCATGGTCGGCTACCCGAAGACCACCGGGGGTCGGGGCATTCACGTCTACCTGTCGATCGAGCCCCGCTGGAGCTTCGGGGAGTGCCGGCGGGCGGTGCTGGCGTTGGGGCGGGAGATGCAGCGCCGGCTGCCCGACCTGGTCACCACCACCTGGTGGCGGGAGCAACGGGACAAGCCGGTGTTCGTCGACTACAACCAGATGGCCCGCGACCACACCGTGACGTCGGCGTACTCGATCCGGCCCACCCCACGGGCCCTGGTCTCCGCACCGCTGGACTGGTCGGAGCTGGACGACGCGAGGCCGGAGGACTTCGACGTGGTCAGCATGCCGGCGCGGTTCGCCGAGCGAGGCGACCCGCACGCCGGCCTGGACGACCGCCGGTTCTCCCTGGAGCCGCTGCTGGAGCTCGCCGATCGCGAGGGCCTGGAGGCGCCGCCGGAACGCTGACGCCCTACTGCCACGGGCTCTGCGTCCCGTCGAACTCCTCGAAGACGAGCCAGGTGCGCGTCGACAGCACCCCGGCAATGCTCTGCACCCGCTCCAGCACCACGTCCCGCAGGGTGGCGTTGTCCGGCGCCCGCACCAGGGCCAGCACGTCGTGCTCGCCGCTGAGCAGCGCCACGTGCTCGACGTAGCGCACCCGAGCCAGTTCCTCGGACACCTCGCGCCAGGTGTTCTGCTCGATGGTCAGCGCGATGTACGCCGACGTGCCCAGCCCGGCCGGCTCCGGCGCCACCTGGGCCCGGAACCCGGTGATCACCCCGTCCCGCAGCAGGCGCTCCATCCGGGCGTACGCGTTGGTGCGCGACACGTGCACCCGTTCGGCCAGCGTACGGATGGAGATCCGGGCGTCGCGGGCCAGTTCGCGCAGGATCCGCCGGTCGACCTCGTCGAGCGGCCCGGCCGAACGTCCCGTTCCGCCTGCCGTGCCCGGTGTCACCCCGGTCTCCTGGCTCATGAAGCCCTCATCTCAGTTCCATTCGTCCCGCGTTCATCCGGGAAGTTGAGTCAATCATCCGACAGCTGGAGCATAGGGCCACCACACGTCCAGGAGGTCCCCGCCGTGACGACCACACCCCAGGCGGTCCGCAGGGCATCCCCCCGCACCCGCCGGCCGGCCACCCCGGCCGCCCCCGATCCGTCGGCCGGCCTGCTGCCGAACACCGAGCCCGTCCGACTGCTGAACCCGGACGGCAACCCGCTGCCGGCCCGCGACGACTACCCCGAGCCGCCGGTGGAGGCGCTGCGGGAGATGTACCGCCGGATGGTCGTCGGCCGGCGCTTCGACGTGCAGGCCACCGCGCTGACCAAGCAGGGTCGCCTCGCCGTCTACCCGTCCTCCCGTGGCCAGGAGGCGTGCCAGGTCGGCGCGGTCCTCGCCCTGCGCGACACCGACTGGGTCTTCCCCACCTACCGGGAGTCGATGGCGCTGACCGCCCGGGGCATCGACCCGGTCGAGGTGCTCACCCTGCTGCGCGGCGACTGGCACTGCGGCTACGACTCGGCCGCCCGGCACACCGCGCCGCAGTGCACCCCGCTCGCCACCCAGTGCGTGCACGCCGCCGGCCTGGCCTACGGCGAGTCGTACCAGGGGCGGGACACCGTCGCGCTGGCCTTCATCGGCGACGGCGCCACCAGCGAGGGCGACTTCCACGAGGGGGTCAACTTCGCCGCCGTCTTCAAGGCCCCGGTCGTCTACTTCGTGCAGAACAACAAGTACGCCATCAGCGTCCCGCTCTCCCGGCAGACCGCCGCGCCGAGCCTGGCCTACAAGGGCGTCGGCTACGGCGTGCCCAGCGAGCAGGTCGACGGCAACGACCCGGTGGCGGTGCTCGCGGTGCTCACCCGCGCGGTCGAGCACGCCCGGTCGGGCCAGGGGCCGTTCCTGGTCGAGGCGCACACCTACCGGATGGAGCCGCACACCAACGCCGACGACCAGACCCGCTACCGGGACGCCGAGGAGGTCGAGGCGTGGCGGGACCGCGACCCGATCGCCCGGCTGGAGGCGTACCTGCGGAACCGGGGCGCGCTGGACGAAGCCGCCGTCGCGGCGATCGCCGACGAGGCCGAGGCGTACGCCGCCGCGCTGCGCGACCGGATGAACGCCCAGCCCACGGTCGAGCCGCTCAGCCTCTTCGACCACGTGTACGCGGAGCCGACCCCGCAGCTGGTCGAGCAGCGCGAGCAGGTCCGCGCCGAGCTGGCCGCCGCCCGTGACGAGGAGGGGGACGCCTGATGGCCACCATGACCATGGCGAAGGCGCTCAACGCCGCGCTCGCCGACGCGATGCTCGACGACGAACGGGTGGTCGTCTTCGGCGAGGACGTCGGGCAACTCGGCGGCGTCTTCCGGATCACCGACGGGCTCCAGGCCCGGTTCGGCGACAAGCGCTGCTTCGACACCCCCCTCGCGGAGGCCGGCATCGTCGGCTTCGCCGTCGGCCTGGCCATGTCCGGGCTGCGGCCGGTGGTCGAGATGCAGTTCGACGCGTTCGCGTACCCGGCGTTCGAGCAGATCGCCTCGCACGTGGCGAAGCTGCGCAACCGCACCCGCGGCGCGCTCAGCGTGCCGATCGTCATCCGGGTCCCCTACGCGGGCGGCATCGGCGGCGTGGAGCACCACTGCGACTCCTCCGAGGCGTACTACGCGCACACCCCGGGTCTTAAGGTGGTCACCCCGGCCACCGTCGAGGACGCCTACTCGCTGCTGCGCGAGGCCATCGACGACCCGGACCCGGTCGTGTTCATGGAGCCGAAGAAGCTCTACTTCTCCAGCGCCGAGGCCGACCTGCCCGCCCGGACCGCGCCGTTCGGCAAGGCCGTCGTCCGCCGGGCCGGCACCGACGCCACCCTGGTCGCGTACGGGCCGGCGGTGCCGGTCGCGCTGGAGGCCGCCGAGGCCGCCCGCGAGGAGGGCTGGGACCTGGAGGTCGTCGACGTGCGCACCATCGTGCCGTTCGATGACGCCACGATCACCGCGTCGGTGCGCAAGACCGGCCGGTGCGTGGTGATCCAGGAGGCGCAGGGCTTCGCCGGGGTCGGCGCGGAGATCGCCGCCCGGGTGCAGGAGCGCTGCTTCCACGCGTTGCACGCCCCGGTGCTGCGGGTGTCCGGCCTGGACATCCCGTACCCGGCGCCGATGCTGGAGCACACCCACCTGCCCTCGGTGGACCGGGTGCTGGACACCGTGGCCCGCCTCCAGTGGGACGACCAGCCGGACACCCGGTGGGTGGCGGCATGACCACCGTGCAGCAGACCCGGGACTTCCTCCTGCCCGACCTCGGGGAGGGGCTGAGCGAGGCGGAGATCGTCGAGTGGCGGGTCGCCGTCGGCGACGTGGTCACCGTGGATCAGACCGTGGTCGAGGTGGAGACCGCCAAGGCCGTCGTCGACGTGCCCTGCCCGTACGCCGGTCGGGTCGTCGCCCTGCACGGCGCGGCGGGTGAGGTCCGCCCGGTCGGCCAGCCGCTGATCACCATCGCGCCGCTGGACGGGGCCGGCGGTGACGAACCCGCGGGACACGCCACCTACCGCGAGGAGGAGCGGGCCGGCTCCGGCAACGTCCTCATCGGGTACGGCACCGGCCACGGCGGCTCCGGCCGGCGGCGGCGCCGCCCCCGCCTGGCCGTGGCCCCGGAACCCGGCACGCCGACCCCGGCGGACGGCACCGGCTCACCGGCCTCCAGCGGCCCGGCCGGTGCGGCGGCACCGCTGGTCATCTCGCCGATCGTCCGGCGGCTGGCCACGGAGAGCGGCCTGGACCTGGCGTCCCTGACCGGCACCGGGCCCGGCGGCGTCATCCGCCGCGCCGACGTCGAGGCGGCGCTGGCCGTCCCGGCCGCCCGGCTCGCCGCCGTGCCGGACACCCCGCCGGCGCACGTGGGGCTCGCCTCGGCCGGCGACGGTGACCTGGTCATCCCGCTCACCGGCATCCGCAAGGCGATCGCCGACAAGCTCTCCCGCAGCCGGCGCGAGATCCCCGAGGTGACCATCTGGGTGGACGTGGACGCCACCGGGCTGCTGCAGACCCGGGCCGCGATCAACGCCGCCACCCCGGACGCGCCGGTCAGCATCCTGGCCCTGCTGGCCCGGATCTGCCTCAGCGGCCTGCGGAAGTACCCGCAGCTCAACGCGCAGGTGGACACCGAGGGGCAGCGGATCGTCCAGTCGGCGGGCGTACACCTGGGCATCGCCGCGCAGACCGACCGGGGCCTGGTCGTCCCGGTGCTCCGGGACGCCCAGCGGCTGACCACCCGGGAGCTGGCCGCCGCCCTCGCCGAGACCACCGCCGCGGCGCGGGCCGGCACCCTGCCCCCGGCGCGGCTGACCGGCGGCACCTTCACCCTGAACAACTACGGGGTGTTCGGGGTGGACGGCTCCACCCCGATCATCAACCACCCGGAGGCGGCGCTGCTCGGCGTCGGTCGCATCGTGGACAAGCCCTGGGTGGTCGACGGGCAGCTCGCGGTGCGCAAGGTGACCCAGCTCAGCCTCACCTTCGACCACCGGGTCTGCGATGGCGGGGTGGCCGGCGGGTTCCTGCGGCACGTGGCGGACTGCGTCGAGCGGCCGGCGCTGCTGGTGGCGAACGTCTGACCCCGGCCCCGGCCCCGCCCGGGGTCGGGGCCCACCCCGTTTCTCCTCCGCCAGACCGGGAATGCGAGCCCGGTTGCCGAGGGGAAGGGGATGGATGGGCTACCCGCACGGGCCGGCCGCCGGTGGGGTGCGACCGTACCCGGTAGCCGGCGCGCCGCTGTTGTGCAACGCCCGCGAGCAAGGGCTGACGGGGGACGGCACCACCAACGACCAGCCCGCGTTCGCGGCGCTGGTGGACCGGTTGGGGGACGCGTACGTCGCCGACGGGCGGGCGCGGGTGATCTATTGCCCGCCCGGGGTCTACTCGATCCGGGACTCCGGCACGATCTGGCGCAGCGGTGTCTCACTGCTCGGCGCCGGTCCCGGCGCCACCCGCTTCGTGCTGAGCAACTCCGGCAACCGCGCCGACCCCACCCCGCTGGCCTTCCACACCGCCGCGCTGCACGGCGCCGACCCGAAACGGCATCTTGCGCACTGCACCTTCGCGGACTTCGAGATCGACGGCTCGGGGGTGGCGCTTGCCGAGTACAACCCGCTGGCCAAGGGCCTGGGCCTCCAGTACCTGGTCCGGGGCACGTTCCGCAACCTCTACATCCACCACACGGCGGCGACCGGCCTGGGCTGCGACTTCCTCCAGGACAGCCTGATCGACGGGGTGCTCGTCGCGGGTTGCGGGCGGCTGGACAACGGCACCGAGATGGGCGGGGCCGGTATCGGCGTGGGCATCGGCGGCTGGGGCTCCGTGGAGCGGCTCAACATCATCAACTGCTCGGCGGTCGGCAACGCCACCAACGGGATCTTCCTGGAGTTGCAGGAGTCCGGCGAGCTGCGCCCGCGGGGCATCCGGGTCATCGGCTGCCACGCCCAGGGCAACCGCTTCGGCATCTCCGACTGGGGTGCCAACGGGCTGATCGTCTCCGCCTGCACCATGACCGGCAACCTCGAGGCGGGCTTCCACGTCTCGGCCAAGGGCACCACCCACTCGGCCGGTCGGGGCGGCATCTTGACCGACTGCGTGATCGACGGCAACCTGCGCGACGGGATCAGCATCGGCAACACCCCCGGGCCGTACACCATCCGGGGCAACCGGATCAGCGGAAATGGTCGTTACGGCTATCACCAGCGCAGCCTGGGGGGCGAGGAGCGGCAGCACGCGCGGGAGATCGTGCTGGAGAGCAACGACTTCTACGGCAACAGTCTCGACGCGATCCGGATCGACCGGCCGCTCGTCGACGCGATCATCGTGAACAACCGGATCCGGAGCAACGGCCGACAGTGCGGCCCGGCCGTCCACGGTGGCGGCGACTCGGTCCGCTACAGCGAGAAGCAGGTGGTCGACCGGCGGGCGGACTGGCAGCACGACGAGCACCGGGGCAAGGTGGTCCGGGTCGGCGACCGGATGGCCGTGGTGGCGGCGAACGACTCCGCCACGCTGACCCTGGCCCCGATCCGCCCGGACGCCTACACCGGCTGGAGCGCGGACATCCCCGCGCCCGGCACCCCGTACGCGCTGCCCGCGGCGCCGACGACGCGGGCCGGCATCACGGTGAACGCCGCACTCGACGCGGCCAGCATCCGGGGAAACCGGATCTGGGACAGCGGGCAGCCGCGCGGCCAGACCCACGGGCTGTGGATCACCGGCCGGGGCAGCTGCGTGGACTGCCGCGTCGAGGACAACGACCTCGCCGGGAACGCGGAGGGCCCGATCCGGCTGGACACCCCGCCGATCGGCGGTCGCTGGGACCGCAACCACGGCGACGACGACTGGACGTGAACCGGTCGTCCCGACCCGTCCGGCGCACCCGGGGCACGCCGTGACGCGGGACCATTTCCGCGCCGCCGATTCCCATTTCCGTACGCCGGTATCGAAAGCGAAGTCGGTGCCCAGGGCAATTTCGCCGAATAACCATCGGCCTCCGGTCGGCCCGACAGAATGTGAGCCAAGGGGAGTGGAAATGGGGTGTGGAATATGGATGTGAGGCGGCGATTGACGCTGTTGGCGGTAACCATCGCAGCCACACCGTTGGTCATCGGCGGATGCACCGCCGACCAGAGATCGGCCGTGAAGGGCGGCCACGGCAAGGCATCCGGGCCGTCGGTGACAATGACCCCGGCCGACCGGACGAAGGACGTGCCGATCAGCGCCGAGGTGGGGGCCAAGGCCAGCGGCGGGAAGATCACCGCGGTGAAGCTCACTGACGACAAGGGCCAGCCCGTGCCGGCCGAGGTGCGGGAGGACGGGTCGAGCTGGGTGCCGAGCCGCCCGTTGCAGAATTCCCGGACGTACACCGCGGAGGTGACCGCCACCGGCGATTCCGGGCGGACGACCACGCAGAAGACGACGTTCACCACGATGGCGAAATCCACCAAACCGGCCATCAAGACCGAACTCTATTTCACCGGCGATCAGACGTACGGGACGGCGATGCCGTTGGTCGTCGCGTTCGATCCGCCCATTCCGAAAGAGGCCAGAGCGGACGTGCAGCGCCGGTTGTTCGTGAAGACCGACCCGCCGCAGCCGGGCACCTGGTCGTGGGAGTCCGACGGCAAACAGGCCGAATACCGGGCGCCCGACTTCTGGAAGTCCGGCACGAAGATCAGCGTGCGGAGCGCACTGGAGGGGCTGCCGATCGGCAAGGACGCCTTCGGTGACGCCGACCGCAGCGCCACGTCCAAGGTCGGCCGGCAGGTCTCGCTCGACATCGACAACGGCACCAAGCAGATGTCCGTCTACCAGGAGGGCAAGCTACTCCGCAAGATCCCGGTGAGCCTCGGCAAGTCCAGCACGCCCAGCTCCAGCGGAACGATGGTGATCATGGAGAAGTTCGACCGGACCACCTTCGACACCCGGGGCGACCCGAACGGCGGGTACGTGGTCGACGTGGACGACGCCCAGCGGCTGACCTGGGGCGGCGAGTTCATCCACTCGGCACCGTGGTCGGAGGGGGAGCAGGGCTACACCAACACCTCGCACGGGTGCGCCAACGTATCTGCCGCCGCCGCGGACTGGCTGATGGGCATCACCCAGGTCGGTGACCTGGTCACCGTCAAGGGCACCGAGGTGAAGCTGGACCAGGGCAACGGTTTCACGGCCTGGAACGTCAGCTGGGACGAGTTCGCCAAGGGCAGCGCGCTGCCCGTCCCGGCCGGGTTGAAGCCCACCCAGAGCGCGGCGCCACATCCGGGCGCGGTGGCCGGCGGCTCGGCGGCGCCCGCCCCGGAGCCCTCGAAGAGCAACAGCGGCGGCTGACCGCCGAGGGAGGAACGACCACGGGCCGGCCCGCGACCACCGCGGGCCGGCTCCGTCGTCCGTCAGGCCAGGTCGACCCGGGCCACGCCGGTCGCGGTCAGGCTGCCCAGCCAGAGTCGCTGTCCGTGCTGCCGCACGCCGGTGACCATCGGGTACGCCCCGCTCGGCCCGTGCAGCGTGCGTACCACCCGCCCCGCCTCGTCCACCAGCGCGACCAGGCCGTACCGGCGGGGCTGTGGCTGCACCGCGCCCGGCAGCAGGGCGACCAGCTGGCGTACCCGGGGGTGGGGCAGAAGCTTCTCCATGATCGGCAGTCGGGGGCTGGGCAGCGCGATCCAGTAGGTCCCGTCGCCCACCGCCGACACGTTGTCCGGATAGGCCGGCAGGTCGGTCAGCACGGTGGCCCGGCCGTCCGGCAGGTCCACCCGCAGCAGCCGGTGGGTGGCCGTCTCGACCAGCATCAGCGCGGACTCGTCCGGGGTCAGCGCCACCCCGTTGGGGAAGTAGAGCCCGTCCGCCACCACCTCGGTGCGCCCGGTGCGCCGGTCGTACGCGAGCACCCGGCCGTTGGGGCGGTGCTCCAGCAGGTCCCGCTTCCAGTGCGACAGCGGGTACCGGTCCGAGCTGTCGGTGAAGTAGATCGTGCCGTCCCGGGCCACCGTCGCGTTGTCGGCGAGGTGCACCGGCGGCGCGGTGCCGGTCAGCTCCTGCACCGCCCCGGCCGGGGTGACCCGCAGCAGCCCCCGGTACGCGTCGCAGACCACCAGCCCGCCGTCGACCGGGTCCAGTTCGATGCCGAGCGGCCGGCCGCCGGTCTCGGCGAGCAGCGTGGGACGGGTGCCGGCCGGGGCGTCCGCCGGCCACCACCAGAGCCGGCCGTTCTCGTCGCCGCTGATCACCCGGCCGTCCGGGTCGATCAGCACGTCCTCCGGGCCGTGCGCGCCGTCCGGCAGCGGCAGCAGGTCCGCCCGGTCGAGCCGGGCGTCGGTGGGGGCCCACGGCCCGTCCAGCGGCGGCGGCACGGTGGCCGGCTCGCGGATCGGCCGGATCAGCTTGGGCGGACGCTGGCGGGGAACGACCATCCGGTCATTCTTCCCCGCCGATGCCCCCGCCGGGCAGCTCTCGGCGGCGTGTCGCCGAGGGCCGCTCGACGCCGACGGTCAGGTGACCCGGCGGCGGACGCGCCAAAGGCCGAACCCGGCCAGCAAGCCCGCTGAGCGCCAGGTAGATCCCGGCTTCGAGCCAGTGGAACGGCCAGTAACGGTGGTTCGGCTGGTAGGACAGCACCACGTGCGGGTCGAGCCGACCCAGGCAGACGGCGGGTCCCTGCCCGTGCCGACCAGGGAGCGCCGTTGACCATCCGGGTGCTGCTCGCCGACGACCAAGTGATGGTCCGCGGCGGCCTGCGGATGATCCTGGAGGATCAGCCCGACATCACCGTGGTGGCCGAGGCGGTCGACGGGGTGGACGCGGTGGAGCAGGCCCGCCGACTACGCCCGGACGTCTGCCTGGTCGACATCCGGATGCCCCGGCTCGACGGCCTCCAGGTCACCCGGGCGCTCGCCGGGCCGGGCGTGGCCGACCCACTGCGCATCGTCGTGGTGACCACCTTCGACCTCGACGAGTACGTCTACGGCGCGGCGCGGTCGGGTTCATCCTCAAGGACACCGGCCCGGCCCTGCTCGTGGAGGCGGTACGGGCCGCCGACAACGGCGGCGCGGCCTGGGCCTGAGAGAACCGGATGGTGGAGAGCATCTGAGGGTTCACCCCGAGGCCCTCGGGGTCGCCACCCGGGGCCTTCCCGGAAACCGCGTTCCGAGCAGGCGGAAGTGTCGGTGGTCCGGGATAGGTTCCTGGTCATGGGGCAGCGCAGCGACCGGTTCCACGTGGAGATCGAAGTGGCCGACCAGGTGGTGGACGTCCGGGCGGTCGGCGAGATCGACATCGCCACCGTGGGGTCGTTCCGGGCGGCGCTCTGGGCCGCCCCGGCACGGCCGGTGCTGCGGGTGGACCTGTCCGGCGTGCGGGTGCTCTCCGCGGCCGGGGTGCGCGCCCTGGTCGCCGCCCACCTGCGGGTCCGCTCTCGGGGCGGTGAGCTGGTGCTGCTCGATCCCGACCCGGTGGTGGCCCGGGTGCTGCGCGCCACCGGTCTGCACCGGGTCGTGCGGATCGTGGCCAGGCCCGGCCCGGCACCGGCCGCCTGGACACCGGCACCGGTCCGGGAGCTGGTCCCGGCCTGACCGGCCCGGGCACGCGCAGGGCCGCCGGCGCAGCCGCCGACGGCCCTGGAGTGAGTCTGCTGACGGGTCAGCGCACGCCGAGCAGGTCCACCACGAAGACCAGCGTCTCGTTGGGCTTGATGGCGCCGCCGGCGCCCCGGGCGCCGTAGCCCAGATGGGGCGGGATGGTCAGCCGCCGCCGGCCGCCGACCTTCATGCCGACCACGCCCTGGTCCCAGCCGGCGATGACCTGGCCGCCGCCGAGCGGGAACTCGAACGTCTCACCCCGGTTCCACGACGCGTCGAACTCGCGGCCGTTCGAGTGGGCCACGCCGACGTAGTGCACGCTGGCCAGCTGGCCGGGGCGGGCCTCGGGGCCCTCGCCGACCGTGATGTCCTCGATGACGAGATCGGCGGGCGGCGCGCCCTCGATCGGGCCAACCTCGGGCTTCTCCATAACGGGTCTCCTCGGTGCGGACGGTGCGGTCACCCCCGATCCTGCCGGATTGCGATACGCCGATACGCAACGGTCCCCGTCGCGGCGTGGCGGCGGGGACCGGTGGTGGCACGAAAGTGGCGGGCGCCGCCTCTCGGTGACGCCCGCCCGGTGGGTACTGCCCCTGCTGACCTCACTTCAGCCAGGGGAGTCGGCGGACGATGGGAAGCTTGGCCCAGGCCCTGCCGAGGCCGAGGGTGTTCCCGGCGCCGACCAGGGCCAGGCCGGCCAGCAGACCCGCGTAGATCAGGTGGTCGTCCAGGAACGGGTTGTTCTCGGGGGGCAGCACGACCGTCCACATCATGACCAGCAGGACCGCGCCGGCGACCGCGGCGATCCGGGTGCCGATGCCGAGCAGCAGGGCCACGCCGATGGCGAGGAGGCCGAGCATGAACAGCCAGTCCGCCCAGGCCGCGCCGGCGATCTCGTGGTAGAAGCCCTTGAACGGGCCGGCCGCGCCGAAGGTGAGGAAGCCCTTGGTGGGGCTGCCGCCGTTGATCCAGGCGTTCTTCGCCGCGGTCGCGTGGCCCAGGCCGAACATCTTGTCCAGGAAGGCCCAGAGGAAGGTCCAGCCCAGCGCGATCCGGAGTCCGGCGAAGACGTACCGGGTGGCCTTCTGACGGGTGGTCTCGGCATCCCGGGTGGTCTCGGCCGCCGGAGCGATGGTGTTGGCGGTGACCCGCTCGATCGTCGCGCTCATGGTCTCCACGTCCCTTCTGCTGCGTCGCACCGCGCTTTCCGGTGGCACCTTCATTCCACCTCCGTCGCGGCATCCCGAGCAGGGCCGACCGGGCCTCTCTCGGCCGGGACCTTGGACCCCTTCCGGCCCGGTCCGGTCGGCCTTTCCGGGCCTGCCGATCGCCTCTTACCGGGGCGCCGCCGCCCGGCCTACCGTCGCGAGTGGAAGACCGGTTCGAGGAGGTCGTGATGAGGATGTGGCAGGTGGGCGACGTGATGACCCGGGACGTCGCGACGGTGGGGGAGGAGACCCCATACCGCCGGATCGTCGACGTGCTGATCCGGCGTGGCGTCAGCGCCGTGCCGGTGGTGGATTCCTTCCGCCGGGTGCTGGGCGTGGTCTCCGAGGCCGACCTGCTGCACAAGGTGGAGCGGGCCGGTCACCCCGACGAGCGGCGGGTCTTCGAGGGGCGGCGCCGGCGTACCGCCGGGGAGAAGGCGGACGCGCTGGTCGCCAAGGACCTGATGACCGCCCCGGCGGTCACCACCACGCCGCAGGCGTCGCTGCCGGCGGCGGCCCGGCTGATGGACCGCGAGGTGGTCAAGCGGCTGCCGGTGCTGGACGACCTGGGTCGGCTGGTCGGCATCGTGACCCGCAGCGACCTGCTCCGGGTGCACCTGCGCAGCGACGCGGAGATCCGTGCGGATGTGGTGCAGGAGGTGCTGCGGCGGGTGCTGGCGGTCCGGGACGGCCTGGTCACCGTCCAGGTCCGCGACGGCGAAGTGACCCTGGACGGGCGGTTGGACCGGCGGAGCGCCGTCGAGCTCGCCGGACGGCTCGCCGCCCAGGTCAGCGGGGTCGTCCAAGTGCACAACGTGATCGGGTACGACGTGGACGACACCACCCTGATGGAGCTGGACCCGGTGCACGCCACCCCGATCGCCTGACCTTCCGCAGGCCCACCGTGGCTCAGATCGGGTGGGCGAGCTGGGCGGCGAGCAGCGCGGGCGCCTCAGCGAGGGACGGCCCGTACCAGGTCAGGTGGCGCCCAGAGACCAGCGCGGCCGGCACGCCGGGAAACGCGTCCGGCCCGTCCTCGGCGGTGAACCGGTACGGCTCGTCCGGCAGGACCACCAGCTCCGGTCCCCGGCCGCGCAGCTCGTCCAGCGTCGGGCGGGGGTAGCGCTCCGCGTGGTCGGCGTACCGGTTGGCCACGCCGAGCCGGCGCAGCACGTCACCGGCGAAGGTGTCCCGGCCGAGCACCACCCAGGGCCGCCGCCACACGGGCACCACCGCGCCCCGCGCCGCCGCCGGAGCGGGCAGTGCGGCCCAGGCACGTCGGGCGGCCCGCAGCCACTCCGGTTCGGCGGGCACGCCGAGCGCGGTGACCAGCTCGCCGAGCTGGGTCAGCGCCTCGGGGACCGTACGGGGGAAGGTGACCCGCACCGGCACGCCAGCCGCGCGCAGGGCGTCCGCGTCGGCGCGCCGGTTCTCCTCCTCGTTGAGCAGCACCAGGTCCGGCCGCAGCGCCAGCACCCGGTCCAGGTCCGGGTACTTGCTGCCGCCGACCCGGGCGACGTCCAGCCCGGCCGGGTGGGTGCACCAGTCGGTGGCCCCGACCAGCACCTCGGGTCGGGTCAGCGCCACCGCCTCGGTCAACGACGGCACCAGCGACACCACCCGCACGGCCGCTCCCCTCCACGCCTCCGTCCATCCTCGCCCATCGACGAACGTCGGTCAGGTGGTCGGGCGCTGCCGGTCACCGCCCGGTCTCGTCCAGCAGCGCCGTCACGTCCAGGTGCGCCGGGCGGCAGCCGACCGTCGCCGCGAAGCGCCGGACCGCCGCGTCGACCTGGTCGCGGACGGCGGCGAGATCGGCGGACGGGGCCAGGTGCACCTCGACCCAGACGTCCGGCCCGGTCACCGGCCCGGTGAGCACCACCCGGGCCCGGCGCGTCCCGGGCGTCCGGAGCAGGTCCCGTTCCAGCGCGCCAGTCAGCACGGCGCCGGCCACCCGGGTCCGCCCGCCCCGGTCCCCGGGATGCGCCAGGGTGCCGGAGAGCCGATCCGGTACCCGCAGCCCGGCGACGAGCAGCCGCCAGCCGACCAGGGCCAGCAGCACCCCGCCGACCGCCGCGGCCAGCGCGCTCCACGGCGCACCGGCCCGCCACCAGGTGACCGGGGCGGCCCCGAGCAGCGGGTTGTCGCCGCCGGGCAGCCGACCGGAACCGACTGCCAGCGCCGTGCCGCCCCCGGCCACCAGCAGCAGGGCGAGCACCGTCCAGAGCAGCCGGTGGGCGGCGTTGCTCACGTCGCCCGCCGGGCTGGTACGAGCCGGACCTCGATCCGGCCGTGACATGGCGCGGCCAGCCGGTCGAGTTCCCGGCGCAGGGCGAATTCGACGTCGGCGCGGGCGGCCGGGTCGCCGGTGGCGGTGACCCGGTGCCGCCAGGCGTCCCCGCGCCGGCGCAGGCGTACCCGGGCCCGTCGGATGCTCGGCACCGAGCGGACCGTCCAGGCCAGCCGCCGCTCCACGCTGCGGCGGTGCAGGTGCCAGCCGTCGTCCCCGGCGAGCCGCAGTCGGGTCGGGCGCCACCGGCGCAGCTCGGCGACGAGCACGACCACGCCGAGCAGGGTGAGGCTGGCGGCGACCGCCCGCACCGGGGCATCCTGCCAACGGGTGGCGGTCACCGTGGCGTACCAGCGGTGGACCAGCGGGCCGGCGCGGCCGAGCGCGGCGAGCAGCGCCCCGACGGCGACCAGCACCCCGCCGACGAGCAGGGCGACGGCGAGCAGCAGGGTGGCGATCCGGTTGACGGTGCGCACGTCACCCCCCGGCAGCCGGACAGCCGGTCACGTCGACTCCCCATGGTCCGTGCCGCGCCCGCTGCCGCCGGGCCGGCCTTCCCCGGGCAGGCGCAGGTCCACCACGGTGACGGTGACCGCCTCGACGGTGAGGCCGGTCAGCGCCTCGATCCCGGCGGCGACGCGCCGGCGCACCGCCGCCCCGACCGTCGGGAGGTGGGCACCGTGGTCGACGACGAGGTCGAGGTCGACCCGGACGGCCGACCCGTCGACCCGGACGGTCGCCACCGGTCCGGAGGCGGCCGGAGCGCGCCGCGCCGCGTCCTCGGCGAGGCGGGCGATCCGCGCCTCGGTCCACGGCACCGGCGGCGCGGCGGCCCGGCGCGGTGCGGCCGCGCCGCGTCGGGGCAGGGTGCCGGTCATCCGGGCATCCCGCTCAGCGGCGCCGGTCCGCGGTCACCCGGTCGGCGAGACCGGGAACCGTGACGGCACCGTCGAGGACCCGGACCAGCAGCCAGCCGACCAGCCCGGCGAGCGTGGCGGCCGCCGCGGCGCCGGCCCCGCCCAGCGCCCACACCGCGACCAGGAGGAACCCGGCGAGGAAACCGAACTGCTGGCGCGTCATGCCCACCTCCGCTCAACCCGCGACCGACCGAACCGGCGGGGCGTACCCGTTTCCGCGGCGGTCAGTCGTCGCGCCGGTCGCGGGTGATCGCCGTGTGCACCGAGAAGGCGACGAACGGGTACGACTGCAGCAGCCCGCCGCCTCGTGCAGCCAACCCACCACGATCGGCGCCGCTCAGGGGCCCATCGGTGGCCGCGGCGGGCCGGGCAACCGGATTCCAGCCGCCACCGGTGCGGCGACGGCCATGATCGACGCCCTAGACTCGCTTCGGTCGACCGACGGATGGATCTGGCGAAGATGACGAACACCGGCAGCGTGGCGGCCTCCTGGCTGCGTCCGATCACGTCCGGGGGCACGCCGCCCGTCACCCGGTCCGGTCAGGTCGTCCACCCGTCCCGCCGGCTCAGCGAGCTGGCGCAGGGCCGGCCGCCGGGCATCACCGGCCACCAGTGGAGCACCGCCATCCGAGTGGGCTTTGACCAGGTGGTTTGTGCGGCCGACACCGGCCTGCCGAGGTTCGCCGTGGAGTTCGCCCCGCCGGCGGCGCCCGCGTCCCCGGCCCGGCGCGCCGAGCGGATGACGAGCACGGTCTGCGCCGCCGTCGGCCTGCCCGTGCTGCGGGTCGAGTCGGCGACGCTGCGCGGGGCGGACCACGCCCGCCGCCTCGTCGAGTACGTCATCGACGCCCGCGCCTACGCCGCCGGATCGGGACCGGAGGGTGGGGACGCGGTCGGGTTCCGGGAGATCGTCGGTCGGCTGCCCGACGGCCGTAGCGGCCCGGTCAACGACCTCGGGGCGCTCGCCCGGGTTGCCGCCGTCGAGGCGTACGTCGAGCGGCGCATCGCCGACCCGATCGTCCGCGGTCTGCACATGCGCTGGACGGACGGTCCCGCCGAAGGGTGGAGCTGGGTGGAGGTACGACCCGGCCGGTGCCTGGTCGAGCGGGTCGAGCTCTTCACCCAGCGCTTCTCCTGCGGCGTGGACCCGGGCCAGCTCGCCGAGGACCTGGCCGCAGTGGCGGTGGGGGAGCGGCTACGAGACCTCGACGGCGTCGAGCCGACGCTGGTCGATCGGGACGAGCTGCGGGAGCAGATCCGGCGGCTGGCGGCCCGGCGGGACGAGTTCGTCGACGGCTTCGCCTTCGACCACCTCTGCGCCGACTGACCGTGCCGCTGCCCTAGTGCGGTGTCCACGAACGTTCACCGTGTTTGTGGTGGTTGTTGTGGATCCTCGCCGTTGAGGCGAGCGACTCCCCACCGGGTGGTGGGGCGGGCCTCCGCGGGCCAACTGACCCTCTCGCCGCCGGGTGTGGGCGGCGGGGGTCACGTCGGGACTGGCCGGCACCGGGCAGGTGCCGTCCGGCTCGACGGTGCGTGACCACCTGCGGCAGCACGACGGCTGTCGGGGTGGTGGGTCCGCCGCCCGGGGCGCGGGTGGCGATGATGGCGGCCGCGACGAGGTCGCGGTGCCCGGAAAAGTGGCAGTGCGGGCAGGACAGCGTCCGCCCGCGGGGTTTCGGCACCCGCCGCCCGCAGGTGGGGCAGGTGGAGGAGGTGCCGCGTTCGTCGAC